>JBMNTS010000017.1:0-25767 GCA_050945855.1 Christensenellales bacterium
TGGTAGGTTACTGGGATGACAGCCTGAGTGTGAAAGACACTCCCCAAAGCGCGTTGTTTACCGCGCCTATGGAGTTTGCCGTAGCCAGGGAAGAGTTTAAGGAAACGGATTTTTCGCTTACCGGCATCGAGAGTGCCGCTCAAATCGTGTCCGTGAGCGAAAACGCAAGATTGCTGATGGAAACTACCGCCGCGTTGGATTATAGCGGATTGATAAAGTATAATGTCAAGCTTACCGCCAAAGAAAACATCCCCATGCCTTCGGTCAGCCTTAAACTTTATTTCGACCCCGCTTGCGCAAAGTACAGCATGGGTTTGGGCAAACTGGGCGGCAAATTCAGCGACATCAGCTTTAAATGGGACAGCGCAAACAATCAGGATACTCTGTTCTGCGGCTCACACAAATTGGGCTGCGCGGTTAAGTTCGTGGCTAACGACGAATGCGAGCCTTACGGCTCCAGAGTGTTTGATATACCCAAACAATCCTGGGATAACTACGGCAAAGGTTACATCAAGGTAATGGCGGAGGACGGAGCGCACACGGTCACCGCATCCTCCGGTTTGCTGGTGCTGACGCGCGGCGAGAGCGTGGACTTTGCTTTTGATTTAATGCTCACTCCGTTCAAGCCTTACGACATGGTTAAAGGTTACGAGGAGCGTTACGCTTATGTCAATATCAACAAGAGCATGGAGACCGCAATAGCCGGCGCAAGGAGGTATAACGCCCCCAACCTGATACTGGACAGCGGCAATTATATTTATCAGGCTGCCAACAATCCCATTTTATCCGCCCAAGCCATTAAGCGGTTTTTAAAGGAAGCGGAGTATTACGGCGCAAAAGTGGCGCTCTGCTATGATCTTAATTACCTCAGCTCCACCAACAGCCTGTTCAAGCCCCTTTCCATGCTTGATATGCTGGTCAATACCGAAAGCAGCGTGGGCGAAGTGGAAGGACTGGACGTGCGCCCGGTGATGGCGGGGTGCGACAGCGTAAGGGTAGGGGACAACAAGACCGCGAAAGATTTGATTTTCGCGGTAGACCCTAAGAGCAGATTCTGTAATTTTTATGTACAAAGCGTGGCGGAACTGTTGAAAAAGCTCAATCTGCACGGTATCTTTTTAAGCAATACGGTCATGGACGGCTTTACCGCAAAACGCCTCAAAAAGGCTCTTGCGGCAAAGGAAGGCACGCTGGGGCTTTACATCTCCGACCAACGCAAGGCGGAGCACGGCAATGCCAGCGGCTTTAACAAGCACATGCAACTGCTGCCTTATATAGATAAGATTATTTTAGGGGCGGATTTCGCTCTCTCACGCGATCCCGATTACTACCTTACCGAGCTTTCCGGTCTGCTGTTCGGGCTTACCACCACAATAGTGGGCTTGACTAATCCGTATTTAGGCATGCTGCACGGCATGAGCGCGCAGGCGGGGATAGGAGAGGGTGACCCCTCGATTATTTACGATATCTGGAATAAATTCGGGCTGGAGGGCTCGCGCATAATGGGATATTGGATGGATAATCCGCCCATTATCGCGGACAACGCCGAAGTAAAGATAACCACATACGCCAAAAAAGACTCCTGCCTTGCGGTATTCTACAATTTTTCGGAAAAACCTCTCAATGTAGTGTTCGGAATCAATCCGGAAATTTTGGGCTTTTCCACCCTTAACAAGCAAATCCGCATAGTTACCACAAAGGGCAAAAAGGCATACCGCAGAGTCAAAAACCCCGACGAGGGAATAAAAATCGGAGCAAAGCAAGGGCTTATTATTAAAATATTCTGATAAAACCACAATTACAAAACCATAAAAAAAACTGCCTTTTCCGGCAGTTTTTTTGATTTTCATATTCAGTCCCGGGATTATTGCGATTGTTGGGATTGCTCTTGCGCTTTTTCCAAGGCGTCCTCCACGGCAAGCAATATCACTTTGCTGCTGTGCGTCGCCCCCGTGATAACATCCACATCCAAAGACTGCTGCTCTATTATATCTTCGGTTATCACTTCCGCGCTTTTGCCTCTCCCGTTGTCATGTTCCAAAATATCTATTTTTGTGATTTCATGGTCGACGATGGTGACCTTAACTTTTGCGGCGACGGGAAAAACGCTGAAGCTGCCTATATATTCCCCGTCCTCTATTTCGGAAAGGTCTATCGCTCCGAATTGTTCCGCTTCCAGTTGTTTAAGATTTTTCCTGATATTTCCCGCTATTATTATCACCCCCGAAGCTATTAAAGCAAGCGCTACAAAACAAATAATGACGATAATCGTAACTTTTTTCATTTATCTGCTCCCAATAAGGTTTTTTGTCGTTTGATTATAGCATATTAACAAGATTTTTACAACAGTAAAAGAAGTTTTTGTCCGGAACCGCCGTTTTGCAGGCACGGTTTTTTGCAACTTTTTACATTGTTTATAATAAAGCGCGACTTAATAAAATAACTTGATTTTTCTATGGCAATGGGTTATAATTATGCTGGTGCTAAACGGGGAGCTAGCGGTGCCCTGTGACTCGCAATCCGCTATAGCGAGGTTGACCATCTACCGAGGCATAGTCTATGGAAAGCCGATGCAGGTAAGGGATGTCGATACTAGGGTCTTGTGCAATTCCGTGTTGTGAACCGTGTCAGAGCCTGACCGCAGCAGCACTAAGCAAATTTCGGGGTGTGCCACAAGGGTGCTTTAGAGGAGTTACCTGCCTGTAAGCCGATTCGGTAGGCTATGCCGGAGTAGACGCACCAAATATTTTTACCTTTGGAGCAAAGATGAGAAAGAAAATCGTTATTCTGGCAATGATTCTGGTTATCGTTTCGCTGACTTTCGTGCTTTCGGCCTGCAATGAGGAAGAGGTCTTGACCATAGAGAAGATTACGGTAGAGTATAATAAAAAGGTGGCGTATAAAGTAGGCTCTCAATTCAGCACAGAGGATTTTACCGTGACCGCCCACCTTTCGGACGACACCACCAAAGAAATTAAAAACAATCTTATCTGGCATACCGAAACGCTGGGGCTGGACGACGAGGATAAATTCCAAAACGCGGGAGAATATACTCTCAAAGTGGATTTTCTGAAATATAAAGATCTTGAAGTCACCATAGCAGTAGGCGAATAAGGCAAGGGGACAGTTGTCCTCTTTTCTTTTAATTTATCACAATCTTAAGGAATAGCTTATGTTAATGTCCAAACTTATAGGGGAAAGAACAAGGGAAGCGCCCGCGGACGCTACCATTGTTTCGCATGCGCTGCTGGTAAGAGCGGGCTATATCAAACAGCTTGCGGGCGGTATCTGGTCGCTTACCGCGCCCGCGCAAAGGATAATTAAAAACATCGAAAAAATTATCCGCGAGGAAATGAACGCGATAGACGGGCAGGAAGTTGCCCTCCCCGTGGTTCAGCCCCGCGAGCTTTGGGAGCAGTCGGGCAGATATTACACCATAGGCGAAGAAATGGCGCGCTTTAAGGACAGGGCGGACAGGGATTTATGCCTTGCCATGACGCATGAGGAAGCCGCGGTGCATCTGGTGCGTGACGGGGTAAAGAGCTATACGCAACTGCCCTTTATGATTTATCAGTTTCAGACCAAGTTCCGTGACGAGCCAAGGAGCAGAGGGGGGCTGATAAGGGTAAGGGAATTTATTATGAAAGACGCCTATTCTTTCCACGCCGACCAGGCGGATTTGGAAGAATATTATCAAAAGGCGTATAAGGCTTATGAAAATATTTTCCGAAGAATAGGAATGAGGAATTTTATAGCCATTCAGTCGGACAGCGGTATGATGGGCGGCGCTATTGCGCATGAATTCATGTTGCTTACGGATATCGGCGAGGATACCATAGCCATTTGTCAGCGCTGCGGCTATAAGGCAAATATGGAAGTCGCGGAGGCGGTTTTGCCCACACCCCAAAAGGAAGAGGAACAGCCGCTTAAAGAAGTTTTTACCGCGGACGCCAAAGAAATAGCGGAAGTCGCCCGTTATTTGTCCGTCACAGCGGAAAAAACCATTAAAGCCGTAGTTTATTTAGACAAACAAACAAACGGTTACGTCGTTGCGTTTATCAGGGGAGACCTGGAAGTCAACGAAGCCAAATTAAAAAAGGCGGTAAAAAAAGATTTAGTCCCTTGCAGTCTGGAGGACTCCGGCTCTTTGGTCGCGGGCAATATCGGGGTGTTCGGCATAGGCAAAACAGGCGCGGAGGTTGTGTTTGACACCAGCCTGAAAGATACTGTAAATATGGTTACGGGCGCCAACAAAAAGGAATACCACATCAGCGGCGTATGTATGGCAAGGGATTTGCCGGATGCCGTGTTTTGCGATATCAAAAAAGCGCGGGAAGGCGATGCCTGCCCCAAGTGCGGCGCGCCTCTTACCCTTAAAAACGGCATTGAGGTAGGCAATATCTTTCAGCTGGGCACAAAATACACCCGCTCTATGGGTATGAGTGTTTTAGGCGCGGACGGCAAGGCGTTTTATCCCATTATGGGCTGTTACGGCATCGGTCTGGGACGCTCCCTTGCCTCGGTAGCCGAAGAATACGCGGACGAAAAAGGGCTTAACTGGCCTATCGCCATAGCCCCTTTTAAGATATATCTTTGCCCCTTGCGTTATGACACTCCCGAAGTAAAGCAATGCGCGGACGAATTGTACGCAAAACTGAAAGAGAAAGGCATAGAAACGATTTTTGACGACAGAGACGCTTCTCCCGGCTTTAAATTCGCCGATTGCGACCTTATGGGCATACCCGTAAGGGTGGTGGTAAGCCCGCGAAGTTTAAAGAGCGGAAGCGTTGAGATTGCCTCGCGTTCGGGCGAAATTAAAGAAGATATTCCTCTGCAAAATCTGTTTGGCAGACTGGAGCAGATATTTGAGCAATTGAGCAAATAATCAGACTGTTCCGCCGTATCTTAATTGCATAAGTTCCAGCAAGGCGCGGTCTATTCTTTTGCAGGACAGCCCGTTAATGGGTTGGAAGAAGTTGCCGGTCAAAGTTTGCGCGGAAGTTTGTTTTTTGGGCGATTGATTGCTTTTGTTCATCATATTCATTAATTGCATGATATTTGCCATATCCGGCATGGAGTTCCCGCCATTATCCGCGCTTTCCCGTTGGGCGCTTTGATTGGGATTGTTAAAACCGCCGAAATTTTTAAACATACTAGCCATATTGGCCATATTGTCCCCATCTTTTTTTCCGCCCATACCCATAAGCAGAGGCAGCATATCCATAATATTCATATTACTCACCTCTTTAAGTCACCCAGCAACTGCTGCATTCTCGCGCGCTGTTCGGGAGTAAGCATGGGACTGACGTTGGAGAAAAAATTATCCAGGCTTTCGTTATTCAATTCCCCTTTTTCTCTGGATTCGTTGGCTATCCTGAACAACTCCCTCATCAACTCTTCCTGACTAAGTCTGGAATAAGCCTCTACAGCCTCTTGGGGGCTGGTAAAGGACGTATTCGCCTCCGAAGTGGGCGAACGCATGCTTTTCTCTTTGCGTTTACCCCTTATGTAATCGTTAATTCCCATAATTGCCTCCTTTACCCCTTGGAGATTTTTTTAACCGCCCAAAGCAGAGCGAGTATATCCTTTTCGGTATTGTTGTAACCTATGCTTGCCCTCACCGCGCCGGTGTCCGAGGTGTTAAGCATCGCGTGCGCCAGCGGCGCGCAATGCAGGCCGCTGCGGACTGCTATATTATATTCCTTATCCAGCTTGTCTGCCACAACGCCGGAAGGCAGGGAGCCGATATTAAACAGCACCACACCCGCATATATCTTTTTGCCGTTGTACAGTTTCACGCCTTTAATTTGCTTTAGACCCGAGGCAGCCTTTTCGGTCAAACCGTCAATATGTCGGATAATGCTGTCAAGATTTTTTTGCGTCCATTTCACTCCTTCGCCCAGCGCGATTATCCCGGCGCTGTTTACCGTCCCCGCTTCCAGCCCTTCGGGCACGTCCTCGGGTTGGCTAAGCTCAAGACTGCTTGTGCCCGTGCCCCCGTAAAGCAAGGGGCGGATTTTTACGCTATCGTTGAAAGCTAAAAAACCCGTTCCCTGAGGACCGTGCAGCCCCTTATGCCCGCTGCAGCATATCACGTCCACGTTTTGGTAGTCGGTTTTGGTGTGCCCCGCGGATTGAGCGCAATCCACGATAAAGGTAACCCCCTTTTTCCTGGCGATAAGTCCTATTTCCTCTATCGGCTGGCGCACCCCCAGCACATTGCTGACTTCGTTTATTATTATCGCCTGCGTGGACGGGCTTATCAGGTCCGCCACCGATTTGGGATTGATTATCCCGTATTTGTCCGTTTGTACTATTTTGTAGTTTATGTTTTTTTCTTCCCGTAGCTTAGTCAAGGGTCGGTAAACGCTGTTATGCTCCAAAGGGGAGACAATCGCCTCTCCTTTGCGCACGCAGGAGAGTATCGCCAGATTTAACGCTTCTGTGCAGCTTTTGGTAAACACAATATTATTTAAGCCGAACATTGCCCGCAGCCTTTCTCTGGTCTCCTCGATTTTTAAGGCTATGGCTATAGCTTGCTTATGTCCCGACCTTCCGGGGTTGGCGCTTTTCATAAAAGCTTTTGCCATTACCGCGGTTGCTATTAGCGGCTTGTATCTGCTGGTTGCAGCGTTGTCAAGATAAATCATAATTATATTTATTAATATGCTTTTGTAACAGCGTAATGTTTATTTTTAATACTATTGTATTAGTAGACTTAAGGGAATATACGGAGGTGGATTGAGATTATGGAGATACTTGCTGTTTTTAAAAACAGAAGCGAAACGCTGAAATTTTATAAATTATTGCTCCGCTTAGGCGGTTCGGGAAGCATAGTCAACACTCCCTCCGGCCTTAGGCAAGGCTGCGGTATTTCCGTAGCCATAGGAGCGCAAGACCAGATAAAGGCGAAAGCGATAATAAAAGAAAATCTTTTTCCCTCTTTTTTAGGATTTTTCAGAAGGTAATTTCTGACCGTGCAAAACTGACATACTTTATGTCTCCTTGCGGCATTAGCAGCAAATTTTGCTTGCAAATAATGCTGTTTTTTGAGATAATAGCAATATGGAGAGCAAAAAAGCCGATTACGTCCTGAGTAAATTATCTCTTATGCACCCCGACGCGCGCTGCGAGTTGAATTTCCGCACTCCATTTGAATTACTGGTGGCGGTGATTTTATCCGCGCAATGCACGGACAAGAGAGTAAACGTAGTGACAAAGGAATTGTTTTCCCGCTTCAACACCCCCCGGGATTTTGCCGCGCTCAGCGAGCAGGAGTTAGGCGAATATATTTACAGCACCGGCTTTTATAAAAACAAAGCCAAAAGCATAATAGAGGCATCCCAAGCCCTAATCAGGGAATACGGCGGGGAGGTGCCCCGCAAACTGGAGCAACTGGTTAAGCTCAAGGGCGTGGGCAGAAAGACGGCAAGCGTTGTGCTTTCGGTAGCCTACGGCATACCCGCAATGCCCGTGGATACCCATGTATTCAGGGTATCAAAAAGAATTGGGCTTGCCCAAAGCGATACCCCGGACGGTGTGGAAGCGGAGCTGAAAAAGGTTTTTTTTGAGAAGGACTGGATACTCGCGCACCATCTGCTGATTTTTCACGGCAGATACGTATGTCTTTCCCGCAGCCCCAAATGCGGCGAATGTAAAGTAAACGGCGTATGCGATTACGCCCTAGAAAAATATTAAAGGAAGCGTGTTATGAACGAGATTTTAAAAAAGACGCAAAAGGCGGAAGCCGTTGTGGAATATGTTATCCACAATCCCGCCGTGGCTGCCAAAGCAAGACCCGGGCAATTTGTCATTCTGATTATTAAAGAAGGCGGCGAAAGGGTTCCCTTTACCATCACCGATTACGACAGGGAAAAGGGCACAATAACCCTGCTGGTGCAGACGGTGGGCGAAACCACTCTGGAAATGAGCAAAATGAAAGAGGGCGACAGCCTGTACGCCTTTGTGGGGCCTTTAGGCAACGCCACCGATTTGAGCGAATATAATAAAGTCTGCCTGGTAGGCGGCGGCATAGGAGCGGCGGTGGTTTTTCCGCAGGCAAAACTGCTTAAGTCGCAAGGCAAGAGCGTGGACGTGATTTTGGGCGCGCGGGACAAAAACCTGCTTATGTATGTGGACGAATTTCAGGCGATTGCCGACAACGTTTACTTGGTGACGGATAACGGCACCGCGGGCGAAAAGGGCTTTGTAACGGATAAGTTGAAGGCACTGATTGATGGCGGCGCGCAATATGACGTGGTGTTCGCGGTGGGTCCCA
This sequence comes from Christensenellales bacterium, assembly GCA_050945855.1. Classification (GTDB taxonomy): domain Bacteria; phylum Bacillota; class Clostridia; order Christensenellales; family DTU072; genus CAYSNP01. The sequence goes on from JBMNTS010000017.1 coordinate 8,279, forward strand.
TGATAATGATGAAAGTGGTATCCGACTTAACCAGAGGCTACAAAATCAAGACTTTGGTATCCATGAATACCATTATGATAGACGGAACGGGCATGTGCGGCGGCTGCAGGGTCACCGTAGGCGGAAAGAGGCTGTACGCATGCGTGGACGGACCGGAGTTTGACGGTCACGAAGTGGACTATAGCGAAGCCCTTAACAGGCTGACCTTATTCAAAGAACAAGAAAAAGAAGCCTATTGCAGGCTGACGGGAGAAAAACATGGCAAGAATTGAAAGACAAAAAGTTTTGGAGCAATCGCCTGTCGAGCGTATACATAATTTTAACGAGGTTTCGCACGGCTTTGACAACGAAAGGATGCTTAATGAAGCAAGCCGTTGTCTGCTTTGCAAGAATCCCCGTTGCGTTCAAGGATGTCCCGTAAACATAAACATTCCCGGCTTTATCGCGCATCTGAAAGAGAACAATCCGGATAAGGCGTACGAAGTAATCACTAAAACCAACTCCTTGCCCGGTATTTGCGGCAGGGTTTGTCCGCAGGAAGAGCAATGCGAAAAGCTGTGCATTCTCAATAAGACCGGGGCTCCGGTATCCATAGGCGCGCTGGAGAGATATTCCGCCGACCATTGCACGACCGCCAAGGTTATTGCTTGCCAAAACAAGGAGGGCGCGGGCAAGAGAGTGGCTATAGTGGGCAGCGGCCCCGCAGGACTGGCTTGCGCGGGCGACCTTGTAAAATACGGCGTGGAAGTGGTAGTGTATGAGGCGCTGCACGAATTGGGCGGCGTGCTTATATACGGCATACCCGAGTTCAGACTGCCCAAAAAGCTGGTAGCGCAGGAAATTAAAACGCTTCAGGACAGCGGCGTAAAGTTTTATACCAATTATGTAATCGGCAAGACTCTTTCGATGGATGACCTTTTGGCGCAGTTTGACGCCGTGTTTGTCGGCAGCGGAGCGGGATTGCCCTCCTTTATGGGTATCCCCGGCGAAAACCTCAAAGGCGTTTACGCGGCTAATGAGTATCTGACCAGAGTCAACCTGATGAAGGCATATAAAAAGGACAGCCCCACGCCTATGAGGCCGGCAAGCAAAGTGGCGGTAATGGGCGCGGGCAACGTGGCTATGGATGCCGCCAGAACCGCTTTAAGGTTAGGCGCGGAAAAAGTGAGCATAATATATCGCAGAAGCAAGGCGGAAATGCCCGCCCGTCATGAAGAAATCGAGCACGCCATTGAGGAGGGTGTGGAAATACGCGAGCTTACCGGCGTGAAAGCGATACTGGGCACGGAAAAGGTAGAAGGCTTGAAATGCATTAAAAATACGCTGGGAGAGCCGGACGCGAGCGGCAGGCGCAGACCTGTGGAGATGCCCGGCACCGAATACGAATTGGAGGCGGACACGGTTATTATGGCTATAGGCAATTCCCCCAATCCGCTGCTTGCCAAGGCGACGCCCGGACTGGAGATTAACAAGTGGGGCGGTCTGGTGATAGACGAGAACACGGAAACCACTATCCCCAACGTATTTGCCGGAGGGGACGCGGTTACGGGCGCGGCTACGGTTATTTTGGCTATGGGCGCGGGAAAAAAGAGCGCCAAAGCTATTCTTGAGAGGCTGAATGTACTTAGATAAGGTAAAAATATACTGCAAAGCCGGAGACGGCGGCGACGGAGCGGTAAGTTTCCACAGGGAAAAATATGTAACCAGAGGAGGCCCCGACGGCGGTGACGGCGGAGGGGGCGGCAGCATTTATTTTGTAGCCGACAAAGGCATGAACAATCTTGCCTCCTTTAAGTACAACCGCTATTTCAGAGCGGAGTCGGGCGCAAACGGCAGCAAGCAAAATAAAACGGGCAAAAGCGGAAAAGACATTATAATCAAAGTGCCTTTAGGCACAATAATCAGAGACGAAAACAGCGGCGAAATAATAATTGACCTTACCAGGGAAGGCGAGCCCGTTTTGCTCTTTGCGGGCGGCAGGGGCGGCAGGGGCAACAGCGCCTTTCCCACTCCCGTGCGCAAAGCGCCCAATTTTGCGGAAAAAGGGGAAAAAACGGTAGAGCGGGCATTGACTCTGGAGCTTAAAACCATAGCGGACGTGGGCCTGGTCGGGTACCCCAACGTGGGCAAATCCACTCTGCTTTCTGTAATCAGCGCGGCTAAGCCCGAAATAGCCGATTACCATTTCACTACCCTTACTCCCAATTTGGGAGTGGTGGAATATGATTACAAGACTTTTGTGGTTGCGGATATTCCCGGGCTTATCGAAGGCGCGAGCGAAGGAGTAGGGCTGGGGCATAACTTCTTAAAGCATATAGAACGCGTCCGATTAATTGTGCATCTTGTGGATATCAGCGGCAGCGAGGGCAGAGACCCCGTCGCCGATTACCATACCATACGCGCCGAACTTTCCAAATACAGCGAAAAACTTGCAGCGCTGCCCGAGATAGTGGTGGCAAACAAAATAGACCTTTTGCAGGATAAGGAAAACATTAAAAGGCTTGCCGCCGCCTGCGGACAGCAAGTGATGACGATTTCCGCTATAAGCGCGGACGGTACCAAAGGACTGGTGCAAAAGCTGGTGGGCATGCTGGATACCATCCCCTTGCCCGAACCGCTGGAATATAAGCCTTTTGAATACGAAAAAGAAAATATCAACGCCTATCAGGTACACAGGGACGGCAACGTTTTTTATGTGGAGGGCGGATTTGTGGAGCATATCGCAAGGCGGGTAAATTTCGAGGACCCCCATTCCATGGCGTATTTTCAAAAAGCGCTCAAGGATAAGGGCGTGTTCAAGGAGTTGAAGGAAAAGGGCGCGCAGAACGGCGATACCATTCACGTGCTGGATATGATTTTTGAATATATGGAGTAAACTTTTATGTTGGATTCCCGTCAAAAAAGCGCGCTTAAAACTATGGCGCACCGCGCGCGCCCCACGGTCTATATAGGAAAAAACGGAGCGGTGCCCTCCGTGATTGCGGACGCCGACGCGCAGCTTGAAGCCAGAGAGCTGGTAAAATGCTCTGTCCTGCGCTCCTCTCCCATTGAAGCTTTCCAAACCGCGGAGGAATTGGCGATTAAATTAAAAGCGGAAGTAATCAGTTGCCTGGGCAACAAAATTGTGCTGTATCGCAGAAGCGGCAAAAAGGGTATAAAGCATATAGAATTCTAAAAGGGCTACTTGAAATTTCTTCCATTATATGGTATAATCTGATTGTACATTGAATGCTTGAAAACTTTGGCAATGCGACTTGCGAGGAAAAGATGGCAGAAGGAAGAAGGGAGCGCCTGAGAAGCAGGGTAAGACGAGAGGGTCTGGATAGCCTGGAATACCATGAGGTTTTAGAGCTGCTGCTATATCCTTTGATTCCGAGAAAAGACACCAATCAGATTGCCCACAGCTTGATTAAGGAATTCGGCAGCCTGGATAAGGTTTTGCAGGCGCAACCGCACGAGACAATAAAAACAAAAAATATGACCACGATAGCCAGCGAAATGCTGTCTTATTTTTATAAAATAAACACTATCGCAAAACGCTCCGCCATAGACCCCAATGTCGGGTTCGCCAGCCTTGCCCTTTGCAGACAGTACGTTTCCACCTTTTTTGCGGATATAAAGAGCGAGCAGTTGTACGCTTTCACTCTTGACCATAAGTACAGGCTGATTCATCCTTCCTGCGTTGCCACGGGCGGTCTTAACGACGTATATTACAACAAAAAAAAGGTTATCGAAATCGCGCTCAAAGACAGCGCAAGGTATATTATAATAGCGCACAATCATCTTGACGGACATATTGAGCCCAGCGAGGCGGACATTCTCTCCACTTACGAATTGTTTAACGCCTTAAAAAACGTGGAATGCGAATTGCTGGACCATCTGATATTGGGCAGTGAGGAAGCGTTAAGTTTCAACGAAAGAGGATTGATGACGGATATCGCGCGGGCAAAAAGCAAGGCGGAGCTTCTTGCCTGAAACCCGGGGCGCACTTATTAAAGGCGCCTGAACACATATAATTAAAAGCGAGGGAAAAATGATAAAAAAAGCGGTTATTTTAGCGGCGGGATACGGCACAAGGTTTTTGCCCGCGACCAAGGCAATCTGTAAGGAAATGTTTCCCGTTGTGGATAAGCCGGCTATTAGCTATGTGGTTGACGAGTGCATAGACAGCGGCATAAATGAGATTCTGATTATTTTGGGTAGGGGAAAAGAGAGCATTACCGAGTATTTCGGCAAAAATATCGAACTGGAGCAAGCCTTAAAGAACGCGGGCAAATATCAGGAGCTTAACCTGATTAAGCCTTGTCAGGCGAAAATATTTTATACCGTGCAGGAAAGCATGCAGGGCACGGCAAAAGCGGTGGGTTGCGCGGAGGCGTTTTGCGCTGGCGAGCCCTTCGCGCTGTTGTTCCCCGACGATATTATGGTAAGCGATACGCCGGTAACCGCCCAATTAGCCCGCGCATACGAAACTACCCATTGCGCCGTTGTGGGCGTGCAGGCGATAGAAAGGGCGGCGGCGGTAAAATACGGCGTTATAAAAGAGGGTATCAAAAAAGGTAGATTTACCCAAATATTGGATATATTAGAAAAGCCGGATATCAGCGAGGTAGAGCAGGCTTATCCGCTTACCAGCTTAGGCAGATTTATTCTTCCTCCCGGGGTTTTTGATTTTATAGAGCAGACCAAGCCCAGCCCGTCCGGCGAATACTACCTGCCCGACACCATAAAGCTTATGGCAAAAAGCGTGGGTGCTTACGCCTACGAGTTCGAGGGAGTGCGCTACGATACGGGGGACAAATTAGGCTATATCAAATGCAATATCGAGCTTGCCCTGCGCAAGCAGGATTTAGGCAAGCCTTTGGCAAAATATCTTAAGGAATTGGTAGAAAGCAATACCTGAAAAGAGGCGGTAAAATGTTAGGATTTACGATAGATGTTCAAAAAGTAATGGAAATCGCCACCTCGATAGCGGAGATTTCCGGAGGGACCTTAGGCACCGAGCATATACTGTTCGGATTGTGCGAGGTAAAGGACAGTTACGCTTCCGAAATATTAAAACGGCTGGGAGTAACGGGAGACGTGGTAGGCAAATATATTAAAAAGAGCCTGATTCCCTCTTTGGTGGTAATCAACAGCGCGGCAAAGCGCACGCTGGAGCGGGCAAGGGTGTTCGCGGATAAATATTCGGACGACCTTGCGGATACCCACCATATCCTTCTTGCCATAGTGTACGACCAGAACAGCGCGGGAGCAAAAATTCTGGCGCAATACAAAATTGATTTCAACACGATAAAAGACATACTGGACTCCATGAGCGCAAACGGCATAAAGCCGCAGGACCCCATAGCCCGTATAAACGAAATGTTCAGGAATATGGAGCAAATGATTTTCCGCGCCGAGCCGGACAATCAGGAGAACACCGCGGAGCCCGTTTCCGCGGGCATTAAAAAGGACAATCCCGCTCTGGATAAATTCGGCATAGACCTTACCGAACAAGCGAGGATGGGCAGGCTGGACCCCGTGATCGGCAGAAGCAAGGAAGTGGAGCGCATTATTCAGATACTATCCCGCCGCACAAAAAACAATCCCGTTCTGATAGGCGAGCCCGGCGTGGGCAAAACCGCCGTAGTGGAAGGGCTTGCGCAGGCGATAGTATCCAACGACGTGCCGGAAACGCTTAAAGGGAAAAGGATTTTTTCTCTGGACGTATCGGCCATGGTTGCGGGCACCCGATACAGAGGGGATTTCGAGGAGAGGTTTAAAAACGCCCTCCAGGTAATCAAAGAGCAGAATTATATATTGTTCATTGACGAAATGCATATGATTATGGGCGCGGGCGACTCCGAGGGCGGCAGTATGAACGCGGGCAATATTCTCAAGCCCATGCTTGCGCGGGGCGAATTGCACACCATAGGCGCCACCACGATAGACGAATACCGCAAGCATATCGAAAAGGACGCCGCGCTGGAGCGCAGGCTTGCGCCTATTATGGTAGACCCTCCGGGAGTGGAGGATACCATTAAGATATTGCAGGGTCTGCGCGAGAGGTACGAAATTCACCATAAGGTAAAAATCACGGATGAGGCGATAGAGGCGGCGGCAAAGCTGTCCGACCGGTATATTTCGGACAGGTATCTGCCGGATAAGGCGATAGATTTAATAGACGAAGCAAGCAGCAAAGTCCGCATCAAAAACCTTATTGTCCCCGCGGACATAAAAGAAATCGAGGAAAAGCTGCACGCCACCGTAAACTCCATCAATCAGGCGGTAAAAAAGGAAGAATATGAAAAGGCCGCCAAATTGAAGAAGGAACAGGAAGAGTTGGAAAAGCAGCTTATTGAAGTGCGCCAGAAATGGGGGCTTAAAAAGAGTGACGAGGAACTTTCCATAGGAGAAGCGGAGATAGCGAGTATCGTAAGCGAATGGACGCATATACCCGTGGCAAGTCTGACCGAGGAAGAGAGCCAGCGGCTTATGCGCCTGGAGGAAACGCTGGAAAGACGGGTTATCGGACAGGAAGAAGCGGTCAAGGCGGTAGCCAAGGCGGTTAAGCGCGCAAGGGCAGGGCTTAAAGACCCCAAACGCCCCATAGGCTCCTTTATATTCTTAGGGCCTACCGGCGTAGGTAAAACCGAACTTACCAAAGCGCTAGCGGAAGGCATTTTCGGAGACGAGAGTCTGCTTATCCGCATCGATATGAGCGAATATATGGAAAAAGCCAACGTAAGCAAGCTGATTGGCGCGCCTCCCGGATATATCGGGCATGACGAGGGCGGTCAGCTTACCGAAAAAGTAAGGCGCAAGCCGTACTCTGTAATATTGTTTGACGAAATCGAAAAGGCAAACCCCGACGTATTTAATATACTGCTTCAGCTTTTGGATGACGGCAGGCTTACGGACAGCCACGGCAGAGTGGTGTCTTTCAAAAACACTATAGTTATTATGACTTCCAATATCGGCGCGGGCGATATATCCAAAATGAAAAGAGTAGGTTTTTCGGCGGGAGAGGAGGAAGAAACTTATGAAGAAATGAAACTTAAGATGTTGGACGCGCTCAAAAAGACGATGCGTCCGGAGTTTATCAACCGTATTGACGACATAATCATTTTCCGCAGACTGGAGCAGGACACCTTATACAAAATCGCCGACCTGCAGGTGGCCGAGCTGCAAAAAAGGCTGTCGGACAAGGATATTAAGATAAGCCTGAGCGCGGAAGCCAGAAATTACGTTGTGGAAAAAGGCAGCGATTTAACTTACGGCGCGCGACCGCTTAAACGTGCTATGCAGAAACTTATCGAGGACAGGCTGAGCGAAAAAATAATACAAAAAGAATTAAAGGAGGGCGACAGCGTAACGGTAGAAATCGAGAACGACGAATTGGCATTCAAAATAAACAGGGAGGGTTAGACATATGCGTATAGAATTCGTTAATAAAAACTATAAGCTAAGCAGCAAATTAAAAGAGTTAATCGAGAAAAAGATTGCGCGATTTGATAAGTATTTCAAAAACGACGCCAAAGCAAAAGTAGTCCTGTCCGAGGTGGGACACGACAAGTACACCATGGAGGTGACGATAGACTTTGACTCAACCAAGGTAAGGAGCGAGGTAACCTCGGACAATATGTATGATAATATTGATTTAGTCCTGCCGAAAATCGAAAATCAGATAAGAAAAGGGCGCAACCGCATAAGAGGCAAGCTTAACGCCGCCTTGGAGACGGACGGCGACGCGCTCTACGAGATAAATAACGAGATCGCGGAAGCGCCCAAAGGCAAAATAGTCAGAATGAAAAAATTTGAGCTTTCCGTCATCTCTCCGGAGGACGCCACACTGGAAATGGAGCTGTTGGGGCATACCTTTTACGTTTTCTTAAACGGGGAAACGGGCAAAGTGGCGGTAGTCTACAAAAGGGACAACGGCGATTACGGTCTGCTGGAACCCGAATATTAATCCCTTTACGCAAGTTAATTCTGCAAACGGCAGCCCGGCGGCTGCCGTTTTTTTGGAAAAAAGCGCTATTTGTCATTATGCTGGACATATCGGTAAAATAAGAGTATAATAATTTCAGGAGTATTATGGAAATAGGCATATCCACTGCATCTTTTTTTACTAAGGAAAGCACCGAGGGCGCGTTGCCCGTCATCGAGAAAATCGGAGCCAAAACCTGTGAGGTTTTTTTATCCACTTTCAGCGAGTATACCCCGTCCTATGTGGAAACGGTGGCAAAAAACAAGGGTGATATTCAGGTTTATTCCATTCATACTCTCAATCAGCAATTCGAGCCCGAGCTTTTCAATCCGGTAAAAAAGACAAGAGAGGACTGCGAATTCTTTTTTAAGCAGGCGGCTTACGGCGCAAAAGTGCTGGGCGCCAAGTATTATACCTTTCACGGTCCGGGCAGGATAAAAAGAATCCCTTACAATATTGACTTTGCCTCCTTCGGCGCGCGGCTGGCGCAATTGGACGAAATGCTGCAGGAGTACGGCGGCGGATGCAGGCTGACTTACGAAAACGTGCATTGGGCGTTTTTCAATTACCCCGAATTTTTTACCTTATTAAGACGGCAGGTGGAAATTAAGGCGTGTCTGGACATCAAACAGGCTATGCAGAGCAAGATAAGCTATTTTGATTATCTGGACGCCATAGGCGCGGACCTTGCCAACGTGCATTTATGCGACTTCTATGATGACGGCTCTTTGTGCCTTCCCGGTCGGGGCAGCGTGGACTTTGTGCAATTATTCAGACGCCTGGGTGAGGCAGGGTACAGCGGTCCGCTGATGATAGAGGTTTACGCGAATAATTTTAAAGAATACAGCGAAATTAAAGAATGCTTTGATTATTTAACAGACTGCCTTTACAGAGCGGTCAACGGAGGATAAGTATATGGCTGTGCAACCTATCAGATTTGACTACAACAATATGACTTCTGATGCCTTAGGCTCACGCGGTTTCGGGGAGGGGCAGATTAAAGAGGCTTTCAAACTTTCCAAAACCGCCCACGCCAAAGTCGAGGCGGAGCGCGGACAGGGGATGCGCGGATGGATGAATATAACGCCGCCCGACGACGAGACGGTTTCGGAAATACTCTCTACGGCCAAAGAGATACGCAAGAAATTTGATTACTTCGTTGTCCTGGGCATCGGAGGCAGCGCCCTTGGACCGCTGGCGGCTTTTCAGGCTTTATGCCATTTCAGGCACAACGAGCTTCCCAAAAGCAAGCGCAAGGCTCCCAAATTCTATGTTGAGGAAAATGTTGACCCCGAGCGGATGACATCGCTTTTTGACGTAATAGACCTTAAAAAAACTATGTTCAACGTCGTCTCAAAGTCCGGCTCCACGTCGGAAACGATGTCGCAGTATCTTATTATAGCGGACGCTCTTAAAAAAAGACTGGGGGACAAGGCGCGCGAGCATATTATCGTCACCACGAGCAAGACCTCCGGCAGCCTGATTAAGATAGCTGAAAAAGAAGGGTTTAAGGCTTTTTATATTCCGGACGGAGTAGGGGGCAGATTCAGCCAATTTTCCCCGGTAGGGCTGCTGCCTGCGGCGGTGCTGCGCATAGACATCAAAAGCTTTTTACGCGGCGCGATATATATGGATAAAAAATGCGGAAAGGCGGACCCCCGCAAAAATCCCGCCCTTGCCGGTGCGGCGTTGTCATATCTTTCCATGCAAACGGGTAAAAATATTAGTGTGATTATGCCTTACGCGGACAGCCTGCGGCTGGTGGGCGACTGGTATTGCCAATTGTGGGCGGAAAGTCTGGGCAAGGCGGTCAACCTTAAAGGAGAAACGGTCAACGCGGGGCAGACCCCCGTGGGAGCGCTGGGCGTGACAGACCAGCACAGTCAGGTTCAGCTGTACACCGAAGGCCCCTTCGACAAGGTGCTCACTTTTATCGAAGTGGAAAATTACCGCAGCAAGGTGCGGATAAGCGACGGGCTGGAGGATGTGGCGTCCGTAAACTTCCTTTGCGGACACACTCTTAACGAATTGATTAAGGCGGAGCTTTACGCTACCGAATACGCGCTTGCCAAAAACGGCAGATTGAATTGCAAAATCATTCTTCCCGAGGTCAACGCGCATACTCTGGGGCAGCTGTTAATGATGTTTATGCTGCAGACCGCGTATGCCGGGGCAATGCTGGGCATAGACGCTTTCAACCAGCCCGGAGTGGAAGAGGGCAAAAACGCGGCTTACGCTCTGCTGGGCAGGCCGGGTTACGAGCAAAAGGCGGCTGAACTTGCCTCCGCTCCCCCAAAGCAGAGTAAATATATAATCGAATAAATAAAAAATAAAATTAAAACACACGGAGGGTTATGGAAACAAAAAAACGCGAATTCCCCATGCCGAAGAAAGAAGATATCGAGCATGCTATCCGCGCAATATTAGAGAACAAAAAGCTGACAAGGCAAAACCTGATAATAGAGTGCTGCAAAAAGCTGGGACTGAACGCGGAGGAAATGAAAAACCGCGCGCCGGACTCTAAGTTTACGGCGTACAAAAGCATTATCGGGACGGTAATCAACGACTTTGAAAACAGCGAAACGGTAACGGTGACCGATAATTATTACACCGTTGCCAAACCAATAACAAAAACGGAAAAGAGCGCTCTCGCCGCCAAGGTTTATCCGCAAAAACGGGGCAACAAGGATTACAAAGTGTCTTTCAAGGAGATAACCAATGACGCTTACAGACTTTATGACGAATTGGTAAGCGAAACGGAAAAACTTAAAGAGAGGTACTTAAAAGAGCTTAAAGATACCATTAACAGATATTTTGCGGTAAGCTCTTCCGAATTCTTTGAGGAGGCGTGCGTCAATCTTATCTGCAAGATTTTTAATGTGGACCCCGCCTTCGGCATGGTGCTGGGCGGCTCCGACGACGGAGGCATAGACGGAGTGGTGCGCATTGTGGACGAGCTGGGCTTTGAAAAGGAGATAATATATATTCAAAGCAAATGCCGCAAAGCGCTTAACAAAATGACTTCCGCCACCGAAGTGCGTCAGTTTTACGGGGCAATTCAATATAAGAAGGCAAGAAAGGCCATAGTAATGACCAACGCCAGATTCCATCATCTCGCGCTCCAGGAGGTTGAGGGAGCAAAAGATATCGTGCTTATCGACGGAAACAGGCTTGCAGAGCTTATGATTGAGCATAAATTCGGCGTAAAGGAAAAGAACGGATTGCCTGTGATTGACCAAAAATTCTTCCCTAAATTGGATTAATAAGGTGTAATCCGGATTTTTTGGAAAATAATCTGAATACATAGGGCAAACAGGCGCAAATCAGTTTACATAAATTCCCGATTATGTTATATTGTTTACATACCTTAAACAAGGATTGCGAAAATCCGAAATTCTTTTCTTTGTTTACGGCTTATTAAATTATTCATCGGAGGAGGTAAAAATGGATAATGATCAAAAAATAAAAGAGCAAAAAAAAGAGACAATCAAAAAGTTTGCGCGCAGTGAAGGCGATACCGGCAGCCCGGAAGTGCAAATCGCGCTTTTGACTGACAGAATCAAGCACTTGACGGAGCATCTGGAGTATCATAAAAAAGACCACCACAGCAGGCGCGGGCTTTTAAAAATGGTCGGACAGAGAAGAAGTTTGCTTGCCTACCTTAAGGACAGGGACATTGAGCGTTACAGGGCTTTAATCAACGAGTTAGGCTTAAGGAAATAATGATAATAGGAATTGAGTTCGTTTTGTTTTACTAAAAAAGTGGGCTGTATCATTTAGTATGGGCAGCCTTCTTTTTTGAACGGTATAAAAACTCTCGGGCAGACTATAAATTAGATTAGTTATTCAGGTAATTAAAATATATTAAAAACCGGGCATGAGCCCGGCAGGAGGTAACATGAAAGAAAGTAGAATTTTCGAAACGGTAATCGGAGGAAGGCGCGTGAGCGCGGAAATGGGAGGGTATGCGTCGCAAACCAACGGTCATTGCATAGTCAGATGCGGCGATACCGTAGTAATGGTTAATGTGACAATGGCAAAAAGTCCCAGAGACGGAGTGGATTACTTCCCCTTAGGCGTGGATTTTGAAGAAAAGATGTACGCTATAGGCAAGATACCCGGCGGTTTTCGCAAAAGAGAAGGTCGCCCCAGCGATAAGGCGATATTGACCTCAAGGCTAATTGACAGACCTCTAAGGCCGCTTTTCCCCAAAGGAATGTACAACGACGTGTCCCTTGTGGCGACAACGCTGAGCGTTGACCCCGAGATTCCCCCCGAAGTATTTGCGATGATAGGCAGTTCTATCGCGCTGTGTACTTCGGACATACCTTTTAACGGACCTACCGGCTCCGTGGTGGTGGGTTTCGCAGACGGGAGATATATCATTAATCCCAACAGCGAGGAAAGAGAAAAAAGCAAGCTGCATCTGACGCTGAGCGGCACGGCGGACGCCATTCTGATGGTAGAGGCGGGCGCCAACGAAGCCAGCGAGGAGGAAATCCTGGGCGCGATAATGTTCGGTCATGAAGAAATCAAAAAGATAGTGGCGTGGGTAAACGAAATTACGCAGGAAATGGGCAAGCCCAAGGCGCAGATTAAACTTTTTATACCCGAGGAAAGCATCGCGCAAGCGGTCAGAGAATACGCTCAGGAAAAAATAGAATACATTTACAGCACTTTTGACAGAGCGGAAAGAGAAGCTAGGGAAGATGCCGCGGACGAGGAAATAAAAGCGCATTTTGCGGAAATTTATCCGGATAACGAAAAGGATGTGGCGGACGCTTTATACGCTTTGAAAAAAGAATATGTGAGAAACAGGATTAGCGCGGACGGAGTCCGTCCGGACGGCAGAGGCTTAAAGGATATCCGCGAGATATGGTGCGAGGCGGGTATTTTCCCCAGAGTACACGGCTCCGGCGTTTTCACCAGAGGACAGACGCAGGCTATGACCCTTTGTACCTTAGGCACGCTCAGCGAAGTTCAAAAGCTGGAAAGCCTGGACGAAATCGAGTTCAAGCGTTATATGCATCACTATAATTTTCCGCCTTATTCTACCGGCGAAGCAAAGCCCCTGCGCTTTACGGGCAGGAGAGAAATAGGGCACGGCGCGCTTGCGGAAAGGGCGCTGGAACCCGTTCTTCCCAATGAAGAGAGCTTCCCTTACGCTATCCGCACGGTCAGTGAAATAGTGTCCAGCAACGGCAGCACTTCGCAAGCCAGCATCTGCGGCTCCACCTTGTCTTTGATGGACGCCGGCGTACCCATCAAGGCGCCCGTCGCGGGCATCGCGATGGGGCTTATCAAAGATGCAAGCGGCAAGGTATCCGTGCTGAGCGACATTCAGGGGCTGGAAGACTTTTTCGGCGATATGGACTTTAAGGTAGCGGGCACCGCGGAAGGCATCACCGCTATCCAGATGGATATTAAAATCAACGGCATAGACCGCAAAATTTTGGAAACTGCGTTGGAGCAGGCAAGAGTGGGCAGACTGTATATTCTGAATATAATGTCCAAAACACTGGCTGCTCCCCGTCCCGAGCTTTCTCCCTACGCGCCCAAAATTACCAGCTTTACCATTTCCAAGGATAAGATTAAGGACGTTATCGGCACCGGCGGCAAGGTAATCAATAAGATTATCGAACAAACCGGGGTCAAAATCGACATTAACGACGACGGTCTGGTGTTTATCTCATCCACCGACTTAAAGATGATAGAAAAGGCGGAGGCAATCATAAAATCCATCGTTATCGACCCCGTAGCGGGCGACGAATTCGAAGGCGAGGTAAAGCGCATACTGGACTTCGGAGCATTCGTGGAAATTTCCCCCGGCAGAGAGGGTATGGTGCATATCTCCAAGTTGTCCAAGGACAGGGTGGAGAAGGTTACCGACGTGGTCAATATCGGCGATTGGGTAAAAGTCAAAGTCATAAAAATAGACGAGAAGGGAAGGATAGACTTGCGCTTAATAAGCAAATAATTTTCCCCTCCGATAAATTTTTAGTAAAATTAACAAAACGGGCAGAACTTTTGCCCGTTTTGCTTTTGCGATTTGGGCATATTATTATCCCATTTTTAACGATATTACCGTTTTTCCCAAAACTCTTGTTAATTACGGTTATACGCCTATATAAAAATATATTCAATGTTGACAAAACCCATATATTGTTATATTATATATGTATAAAGGACTACTGTTGCCAAAGCAATAGTTCTTATAGATTATTCACGTCTATAAGGAGTTATTTTTATGAAATTAGGAAAGATATTGACTGTCGTCCTATTGCTGATTCTATTGACCGGCGTCGCGTACGGTATTTATACTTTAGGTTATCCTTATCTGGAGAAATATCTGCAGGCGCAAAAAGGGCCGATAGACAAAGGCACTCCCCCTGAAGAGACTATTGTTGCGGTAGCAATAGACCGGGCAAGCAGCGGCAACTTATACAGCGGCGAGGGAGGGAACGTTTACTTTCAATTTTATGAAAATGAAATTGACTGGGACAGTATGCGCATTGCCATTACATATGGGGACGATAAGGTGCAGACCATTTCCCTTACCGAGGATATGCTTTCCGAAGAAGACCTTGAAAGTTTGGAGAGAGGCGGCGTCAATTCGTTTATAGTGGATATAGGCGGCGCTCAGGTTATTATCACAATCAAAATTATTCCTCACACCCAAGAGATTACCTACACCGTCAGCTTTGACGCCAGAGGGGGATCCGAAGTTCCTCCCGTGTTATCCGACGCCAACGGCTTGGTAAGCTTTTTACCGTCCAGTTCTGTCAAAGAAGGATATGTTTTCAAAGGCTGGTTTACCGCCGACGACAAATTGGCGACCGCGCCCTTAACTGTTACGGGCGATATTACTCTTTATGCAAAATGGCGTGACTTGCGCACTTACGAAGTTACCTTCCTGGGTAAGGACGGCAATGTGCTGAAGGTGGAAGAGGTAGAGCACGGACAAAACGCCACCGCTCCCGACGCGCCTCAAATCACAGGCTGGGAATTTATCAAGTGGAGCAGCCCTACCAACAACATTACTTCGGACAAGACGATCCAAGCTGAATACAGGCAGTTGAAACGGCAGGTTGTTTTCCGTTCCTCGGAATGGGGCGTGGGCAACGATGTGACCATTGACGTAAATTACGGCGAGAGCCTGCCTGCCAACCTTATTCCCGAAGTTCCCGCAAAAGTGGGTTATACCGCGGCGTGGAACAGGCAAACTTTCAATAACATCACCGAAAATATTTTTGTGGACGCGGTGTATACGATTATTAAACTGACGGTGACTTTCTGGTCCGATGAATGGCAGCCTTCGGAGTATGTGGTGAGGACGGTTAATTACGGCACCACATTACCCGCTTCTCTTATACCGACCCTGCCTCCTGAAAGGCCGGGATATGATTTAGCCTGGGATGAGAGCGTAAGCCTGGAAAACATTACCCAGAATCTGGACATAAAAGCGGTATATACGCCTAAAAAATATACGATACAATTCAGAAGGCCGTATCAGAGCGGAGGCGGAAGCGCGCTGTTGGATCAAATTATGGCGGATCACGATTCTCATATCACGCCTTACGATACCGGCAAGGGTTTGCCCGATTACGACGTAAAATGGTATACCACCCCCAATCCCGGACCAAACGATAATCCTGTAGATTTTGCTACCTATGTAGTGACAGGCCCGGTAAATTTCTTTGTAAAGGAAATAGATTTAAGGATTTATTATGTAGACTTTGCCTATAATATCGGCGCAGGCGACGTTGTGTTCGCCACGGCGGAAGTAATGGGCGAGGGCAGCCCGCTGCTGCCTTACAGACCCGCCGCTCCTCAACTGGAAGGTTATACTTTCAGTGCCTGGAGCGTACCCGAAGATTATACCGTGTCCAAGCATATTACCGTTTACGCTTTTTATAACGTCAACCATTATATGGTAAGATTCTTTGAGAGGAACACTCTTATAGAAGAAAGCAGCAAAGCTTACGGCACCCTTATTACACCGCCCGCCGGATACGACGAAGAGCGCGAAGGCTTTACCTTTGAAGGCTGGTTTACTTCTCCCATCTTTGCCGCGGGCACCGTCGTTGACTTTAACGCCGGAGTTGCGGTAACAGGTCCTATCAATCTTTACGCCAAATGGGTCAGCCTGGATAAAGGCAGCGAAGGACTGGAATTTAATTATGTGGAAATAAGCGAGGGCTTTGCTTATTACGAAATTATCGGATATGCCGGGTATTCCGACCTTGAGGTCAAAATACCGAGCATGTATGAAGGTCTTGACGTAAAAGGCATCAGCGACGGCGCTTTCAAAGATTGCGGCGATATTACCTCTATAGAATTGCCTTCGGAATTGGAATATCTGGACGAAAACGCTTTCGCCAACACTTATTCGCTGAGCGCGTTTACTACCAAACCCGGAGCCTCTTTCTATAAAGCTGTGAACGGAATATTGTATTCCGCGGATGACAGCGTGCTTGTACGCTATCCCGCCGCAAAGAGCGCTGCCGGTTTTGTAATCCCCGCCTCCGTAACAACAATAGCGAAGGGAGCCTTTGCTTTTGTTAACGATTTAACAACTCTGGAATTTGAGGAGTCCGCTTTGATTGAGCGGATAGAAGCGGGGGCTTTTAAAGGCTGTTTCGAGCTTGTCAGCGCGGATCTGCCGGATACGATTACTTTCTTAGGTGAGGAAGCGTTTGGCGATTGTATCTCGCTTGCTACCGTTACCGGCGGCGAAGGTCTTATCAGCGTAGGCAAAAACGCTTTTGAGTCCACCGAGTGGCTTGCCGACCAAACATCTGATTTTGTCACTCTTGCGGATGTGCTCATCCTTTATAAAGGCAGCGGAGCGATTACCCTTGACAATAATATTGTAGTTATCGCGGACGGAGCGTTTGCGGGCACGCAGATTACTTCGGTTACCATTGGTCAAGCCTCATCGTTAGCGTATATCGGCAAAGAAGCGTTTAAGAATTGCGTAAAACTTACGACCATAAACATTCTTATCGCGGATATGCCCGAGATAGGCGCCAACGCCTTTGGCGGCATAAGCGGCAGCGCCACTCTTTACGTTCCTGCCGAACTGCTTGCCGAGTATGAGGCAAATCCCGCTCTTATCAACTTCGTCAACGCCGGCGCAATACAGGCATACTAACAAGCGCAGCTTATTCCAAGCCAACCATAAAAGGCTCCTACGGAGCCTTTTATCAATAGTAATTTAAAACACATGACACACGGAATGTGTCGCAATATGTCGAAAAAAGTAGAAATGAATATTACCAGGAGAAATAATATCATCTTGATACGTTTTTTTTATTTCTGCGAGTATTTTATTACATGCTTCTCTCGAATAGTAGACTCCATTCTTGATAACTCCAGGATGCCCTTCTAGGGCTATTCATGCCTCCGGCTTGCCGGAGGTTTTGACTATTTTATAGATGACATCGACCTTATTTAGCATACTTTAGGGATTAGTACCCTATTCACTATAATAATTCTTTTTCAAAAACCTATTGAC
>JBMNTS010000018.1:0-22084 GCA_050945855.1 Christensenellales bacterium
TGCTGTCCGCGGGGATGTCGCATCCCGAAGAAATAATATAATTGGGATATTTTGCGCACCTGTTAAGCAACTCGGTTGTATTTTTATATATTTCAGCGGGGCGTTTTGTTCGGAAATCCACAGGATTGATATTGCCTATAGCCACTTTATCCCGCGGCATCAATTCCAAAACTTTTTGCATATCCACGGCGTTGCCGAAATGGTAAATATCCGCCCCCACTCCCGCAAGAGAGTCAATCAGGGGAAGGGTGTTGCCGCAATTATGATAAACGAAAACAAAGTTATTATCCTGCGCGCTCTCGATTATCCTTTTGACGTATACGGAACTGAATTCCTCGCATAAGGCGGGGGACAGCAGTCCCGCCGCGGGCTCGGCTATAATTACGCCGTCCGCGCCCGCCTTTTTGAAAGCGGCGATGTAATCGGATATAAAAGAAGCGCATTTTTCCAGCAGTATTTTTACGTTATCCGGCTCGTCGTAGCACGCCATCATAAGCATTGTCATATCGTAAAGCCGTCCCGCCAGGGAATAGGGACCGATTACGCCGCAAAAAACGGGTCTGTCCTTTATCAGGGCTTTTGCCTTTTTTATTCCTTCAATAAAAATACCCGTCCTCTTTCCGCCCACTTTGGGCACGTCAAGATTTGCCGCCTCATTAAGATCACTAAGCACTCCCTGCCTGATAGTGGGTATCTCGTCGGGAGAAAACCTGATTTGCGCGCCGAACGCCTCCGCCTCCACGGACAACTCCATCATATTCAGCGACGCGCTTGTGGGGCAGCGGTCCGCAACCGCTTTCATTCCCAGCGCCTGCTTGCCGGCATCGCTGACAAGCTCCGCGACGCTGCAGCCTATCAGGGAAGTGGAAGGAAAAGAAAGAATAGGCATGGAAAGATGCCTATTCTCCAGCATTTTTTTAACAATGTTTTTCATAATATGAGTATAAATTAACTTTTAGAAATAGCTTACCGCTACCTGCGCCGCGCTGGCGGCGTCCGGCGCGTAAGCGTCCGCGCCTATCTCGTCGGCATAGCTTTGCGTAACCGGCGCGCCGCCGACCAGCACTTTTACTTTATTGCGTACGCCCGCCTTTACAAGGTCCGCTATAATCGTTTTTTGCGCGGGCATAGTGGTGGTAAGCAGGGAGGAAAGGCATACTACCTTTGCTCCGCTTTCGTTTATCGCTTTGATTATTTTGTCGCTGCTCACGTCCACGCCCAAATCGATACACTCTATACCTGCGCCTTCCAGCATCATTTTGACCAGATTTTTTCCGATATCGTGCAAATCGCCTTTAACCGTGCATATTATCGCTTTGCCCACGGGCTGCACTCCGGCGTCCTTAAGGGCGGGCCGCAGCACTTCCAGCCCCATATTCATGGCACGGGCGGCAATCAACACCTCGGGCACAAAAACCTCATTATTCTTAAAGCGCACCCCGATTGCGCTCATAGCGGGAATCATGGCGTCGTTTAAAATAATGTCGGGGGCAATCCCTTCCTCCAATGCTTTGGCGGTCAGTTCCTTTACTTCTTTTGCTTTCCCGCGCTCTATTTGAGCGCATATTTCTTTTACGATTTCCATTTTCTCTCCTTGCTTATTTATACACACCATCGGCAATTTATCAGTCAAGCCTGTTATCGGACATCTTTTCTTCCCATATTTGTTTTAAGATTGCCAACTCCTCGCTGTAATCGGTTTTGGATTCGTCCTTGTCGTATTCCAGCTTTTCAAGAATTTCTATGACAAAATTATTCTCGCCCTGCTCAGTCCACGCCATTTGCAGCTCTTTATCCGGATGATTTCCCAAATTCAACCGAAATACGGCTCCGTTAATGCTCCCTTTGAGGTCGTGAGCGCTTTCTATCCGATAGCAACCGGAAAGGGAGCGGATAATATAGACCCCCATATCCGTCTTGCTGTGCTTATAAAATTCCTTAAGTTGCTTTCTTTTATCCGTTTTCCCGGGGCCTTTATCCTTAGGCATTCTCCACTGCCACCATGTAAAGGTTAATCAAGGGGAAATTAAGTATTACCTCTTGCTTGCCCGAGCTGTTCTCTTCCAAATCCAATATCAAGAAGGATTCGCCGTCGGGGTGGGGATTGCCCAAAAACACGCCGGTATATTTTACGCCGGTGACGGGCGAGACTTTGTCCTGTATGTAGTAGCGCGCGTTAATCTGCAAGCCAAAGCCCGAAGGTATCACGATTTCATTGGGTATCTGTCCTGTCAGAGCCACTTGGGAAAACATCGCCGCCACTGCAGTGTCGCCGGGGTCTAAGCCGATAAGCGTTACACCGAGCCCTCCTTCAAACACTTCTATCACTTTGTTTATGTCCGAAAAATCCAGGCCGGGCAGATATTCGTAAAGCATATTGAGCACGTTTGCGAATTCCCCCGAATCTTCTATGGCAATACTCCCGACCAGAGTGCTTAAAGAGTCTTTAAAAGCCAGGGTAATCGTGACGGTTCCGTCCCGCCTCAGAATAACGCCGCTTTTTGGGTTGTTCAAAAGCAGGGTAGTGGAAATCCCTTTCACCGAACTGCGAGTACTGTCAAAGGAGAAGTAAGTATCTTGCTTGACTACTCTTTTGCCTTCATTGGGGCAAGCGATAACAACGCCCGTTCCGAGAGCCGCAAGCAGCAGTATTACTACAACTATTTTCGCTATCTTCATAACCTCATCTCCTTTTAATAATAATCGGGCATCTGGCCTCTTATGGCGTCAAAATAAATGGCGGTAACTTCGGAGCAGCTCTCCGCCTTTTTAATTTGCGCCTTTGCGGGCTTGATGTCAAAAGACTCTTTATACAGCCTTTCCAGTTGAGAAATACGCATTTTTTTATATTTGGCAAGAGCGCTTTGCTTATCCGCCAGTCCCAACTCTTCCAACTGCTCCTGAATCAAATCCGCCATTACCGCGTGACCCTCTGCGGAGGGGTGCACCGCGTCCACAAAGATAAGGTGCTTGCCCTCCTCCTCGTCCTCGGCGAAAACCCTGTCAAATTCCGCGTACGCGTCTATAATGTAGTAGCTTCCCGGGTGCTCCTCAAGGTAATCATGCATGGACGCGTTGACCATGGAGACCGCCACGCCTAAAAACTCTCTGTATTGAGAGGGCTGGATATTATATGTGGCAAGCTCCGCCCTTTGCGCGGGCGTGATAAGGGTGGACTCCGGGTACAGCGGATTGTATACCGGCTGCATCAGCAGCACCGCGTCCGGATTGTAATCTTTGAGGATTTCCACGATTTCGGCGATGTTATCGCGCGCGGTATCCGCGATTTCCTGTATGTAGGAAAAATCCCCTTCCGAGATAGTGCTTATCATACGCGCAAGATTGGCAAGCAAGAGGTCGTTGCCCAGAATCGACACGTGTATGATGTCCGCTGAGCGGATGAGCGACTGGGTCATCCGTATCCCGTCGTCCGGTTCTTTGAGCAGCGCCAGCAAATTCCTGGAGCGGCTGCCGCTGATAGCCCGGTTTTTGAAGTCATATCCGTTGCGTATGCCCACTATGCCGTAATAGGCGTCTCTTTCCCTTTCCGAAACGGGGCGTATACCCGCAATGCCCTCGCCTATGGAATCGCCGAGATATACAATATGTATTTTTTCTTTGGTGTTACATCCCGACAAGCCTAAAGACAGGGCAAAAACAAAGATTAAAATCAAAGTCAACAGCTTTCTTTTCATTGCTCCCTCCATTAAAACTATTCGTTTAATTATATTATGATATCTTAATTAAGTCAATATTGACTTTTGCAAAAAAAATTCTTTTTTGGCTGTTGAATTTACGAGAGCGTTGTTTCCCCGCTAGGTTTGACGATTAATGGAACAAAAAACCAACTTATCGGCAAAAGCGGCCGCCGAAATTAAAACGCTTTGTTTTTTTGCGTGGTTACCCTATTGAAAAGGCATCTCTTTTATGCTAGAATAAAAACAAAATGGCGGTTTATGCGCCAAATAAACCCGAGGAGAACGGTATGAAAAGAAGAATTCTGTTATCCGTTATCGTAATTGCATTTTTGTTTACCAACGTATTTGCGCTGCTTGCATGTAACAAGCGCGAAAAAGAATTCCGGCTTATTGTGCCCGCGCGCTGGGAGTTGGAAGTGGGCGATTCGCGCTCGGTGGATTACGCCTTCGCGCCCACCGTCACCAACCGCAAGCTGGAGTGGAGCGTTTTTCCCAAAAACGCGGCTTCCGTGGACAAATGGGGGCGGGTCACGGCGCTGAAAGCGGGGGTTGCGTGGATCAAAGCGACCAATCCGGACGGCCTCAAGGATTCGGTAAGGCTTAGGATAGTTACCAAATCCAAAGCGAAAAATATTGATCTTACCAAAATCGACTATAAAGGAAAGGCGGTAAAGCTCAACGGGGCTTTGCAAAAGATAGTTTCCTTTTACTCCATAGATTCTCCGGATATACCCCAGTACGTAAGCAATATTACGGATTTTTCGCAATATCAGACGGTCACCGCCTCGGACGGCGCGCAGTGGAGCATAACCGAGTACGGCGTGCTCAGGGTAGACCTGCAGGCGACAAACGAAAGGGATATCAATCAAAGGTTTATGGGCGACCGTTATTTTTATGCAAAAGACAAAGCGCCTCTTGCCATTGTTTCGGACGGCGGCAGAGGTATCTGGACGATTATGGATGAGGGGATAACGCATATTGAACTGGTGGAACTTGACGGCATAGATAAGGCGATATTGATGAGCAATGACACATGGGAGAACGTTGCCCGTCACGGTATGGTGTCCGGCGGGATATGGGACGGCACCAAGTGGAAAGGTAAGGAAACGGACAACGACGGTCTGTGGACTTCCATGTACGCCGCGGGCGAGCTTATGCGCTATAGCTCATTGAAGCAGGCGGGCGCGTCCCAGGCGCAAATCAACGCCGCGAGGCAAAGCGCAATGATATCTACCGAAGCCGTGTTGCTGTTATCCAACATCTGTATGCGTCAGGGCACCACCGAGGCGTATGTGCGCTATCAGCCCAACGCAATGTTCGACCCCGCCAACGGCAGGTATCTTTCCGAGGTAGCGCTTAAAAAAGGCGGCGATTATTCGCTTAATATCCCCAATATAAGTCCCGCCGCCGCTTTTGATTACGCTTATGAAAAGTTTGTAAGCAAGGGCGAAAAAGCGTATTTTTTGGTTGAGGATTATTTAGAGCCTTTTGCGGCGCAGGACTGGGCGGACCCGCGCGAGGGCGGAGAATATGAGACGCGCACCCGCAATCTTGAAGGCTACGTCGCGCGCACTTACTCCTTCCGCGAAGAAAACAACGACACCAACGGCTACATTTACTGGGCTTTTAACGGCGACGGCACCGCCTCCGGCACTTCCACCCTTACCCCCACCAATTCCGGGTATTACCTTAACGGCGAAAACCTGAGGGAAGTGGTTGTGGACGCTTCCGGCGAAATCCCCGCAAGACTGTGGAATGATATGATAGGCGAAGGCTACAGCGTAGAGGACATTATTTATAAAGGCGACACCAGCTCGGACGAAATTATTGGTCACCTTTTCTTATACAAATTGGCCTATGATATTTTAGGTTCCGAAGACGCGGAACTCAAGCAGATTATCTCAAATACCGTGGACCGCCTCGCCCAGCATGTAACGGACAACGGCTATATGATGGTGGACGGCTCCGGACAGCCCGGCACGTGGAGCAAATACAACCGCGCCTTTTTCCTTAACAGCTCGCAACTGGGCGGCGCGCCGCTTACCGCAAGCGTTATATTATCCTTGTTAAAGCTCGCTCATTACGTTACGGGTTACCAAAAGTGGCACAATGAGTACCTGATGGCGGCACTTGACCCTTCTTACGAATACGCGAAGATTATGGCACAGTACGCCAAACAAGTCCACATGGTTATGCTTATGACGCTGGACGACAACACGTCGCCTCAGGTCAGGAAGATGATAGACAGCGTTGCCGATTTAAGTTTCGGCTCGCCTACCTCGGAAATGCTAGCAAGGATTTTCCTCAATTATTCGGATGAGGAAATGGCGATGCTGGCGTTTTATTTATTGTTCCAGATGGAGAGCGACGCTAAGCTTTTGGGCTATTACCGCGATGCGATTGACCAATGGTGGATTTCCATAAAATACAGCGAAAATCCTCTTTGGTATTACATTTATCAACTGGCGTATCCGGACAGAGAAATAAAGGACGCCTACGGCAACAATATTCTGGAAACAGCGGCATGGTCGCTTTCGAGACATCCCATAGATATGAGAAAGCTTTCCGCAAGCAATACCGCCAGAGACGATATCGGGCAGTTGAACCTTTCCGCCCTGACTGGGGGCGGAGGCTACACGCTGTCCTATCTGATGGACGAAAATGCCTTTGATGTGCCCGCAGGGGTGGAAGGATTAATCAAACTCCTCAGATCCGGCAAAGACCTGACCTGGGCAGTCGCCGCGCCCGACGAGCGACCTGTCCATAAATACAACAACAATTTCTATGACCTCAAAGGGAATTACAATCCCAATGCAATGGAAGGCTCCACTACTTATACGCTGCCCTTCTGGATGGGAATATATCACAATATGCTGACTATTTAGAGCAGCCGATTTGTTAGGTTACAATAATTAAAGGAGCAAAAATGAAGTTTACGCCGCTTTATGACAAAGAATTTCAGCCCATAATTTTTGACTTCAAAGCGCGCTTATGCCATGGGGACATAGCGGTAAAAATCGGAGTGGAGAGAAACGACGGCTATATTTTTATTAAAAGTCTTGCTTTGGCGGACGAAAGCAAAGAAACGCTGAATACGGCGATAAGGTTTATACAAGGCATATTATGGTGCGCGGGAGGATACAGGATATACATCAAGGGAAGCAAGGCGCTTGCCCGCGCCGTAAAAGAGGCATACTCCGCCATCTACAAAACGGACGCGGAATATATGCAAAGGATTTATCGGCGGCCTTTTGAAATTATTTACGCAGAGCAAGACTTTCCCGCGGAAAAGCGTTGTTCCATCAAGCTGGGCGGTCATCTTGACGGCTGCCGCATAGGTCTGGATATAGGGGGCAGCGACCGCAAGGTCAGCGCGGTTATTGACGGCGAAACGGTTTACAGCGAAGAGGTAGTGTGGCACCCTAAGACAAACAGCGACCCGTCCTACCATTATCAAGGCATTCTTACCGCTCTGAAAACAGCGGCGGGCAAGCTCCCTAAAGTGGACGGCATAGGTATTTCCACGGCAGGGTGTATTGTGGATAACAAAGTCGCGCTGGCATTGCTTTTTAAAATGGTAAGCCCGGAGGACTTTGATAAATATATCAGGGACATTTATATCAGGGCGGCGCGCGAAATCAATCCGTCCGCTCCCCTGGTGGTAGCCAACGACGGAGACGTGTCCGCTCTTGCGGGCAGCCTCATTATGAAGAAAAACGCCCTTCTGGGGCTTGCGTTCGGCACCAGCGAGGCGGCGGGATATGTGGACGAAGAGGGCAACATCAACGGCTTTTTGTCCGAACTTGCCTTTGTGCCCGTAGACAACAATATTGCCGCGCCCCCCAACGAATTCAACCGCGATACAGGAGTGGGCACAAGTTACTTCAGTCAGGACGCGGTAATAAGGCTGGCGGGTTTTGCGGGCTTTGAGTTTGAGGGGGATATGACTCCCGCTCAAAAATTAAAATACATTCAGGAAAAGGCGGGGGAAGGCAACGCCGCCGCCTTGGATATTTTTTATGATATCGGACTGTATCTGGGCTACACCCTGCCATATTACGCGGAATTTTACGCTCTCAAAAACGTAATGCTCTTAGGCAGGGTGATGAGCGGCAGAGGCGGGGACATAATTATCGCGACCGCCAAAAACGTTTTGGCGGAGGAGTTCGGCTCGGACATAGAGCTGTTTGTGCCCGATGAGCTTACCCGCAGGGTGGGTCAATCCATAGCCGCCGCCAGTATGCCTTTTATCGGTTAAGGTTTTTCTTTATAATAGTAAAGTTGTCCTCCAGCAGCAGCCAATTTTGCGGGAAGGGGAAGTTTAATCTCCAGTAGCTTATTCCCCTCAGATTAAGGCGTTTCAGCAAGTCGAATTTCGCCTGAATGCTTCTTGCGTCCTCAAACCATACAATATGGCGCGTCCCTTGCGTATCCGTGTAATTGAAAAACGGCGCCTGCGCCCTATAATCGTACATTATCGCCGCGTTGCGCTCGGCGGCAAGACTTATAGCCGCCTGCGGGCTTAGCGCGCGGGCAACGTCGCCGGTTTGGTGCGGCAGCCGCCAGTCGTAGCCGTAGAGGTTTTGCCCCATCATAATTTTGGAAGCGGGAATTTCGCTCAGCGCATAGCGCAATACCTGCTCCACAGGCCCGATGGGCGATACGGGCATGGGCGGTCCGCCGGAAAACCCCCATTCGTACGTCATAATGACCACAAAATCCACAATTTCGCCGTGCGCCCTGTAATCGTGAGCGCCATACCATTGCCCCGTCTGCTCCGCGCCGGTTTTGGGGGCAAGCGCGGAAGAAACCATATATCCCAAAGGGTGCAGCCTTGCCACGGCAAGGCGCAGGAAATTATTATAAGCCTCCCTTAATTCCACGGGCAAAAACTCAAAATCAAAGTGCACGTCCGAGAACAGCCCCACGCGGTTTAATTCCGCGACGATATTATCCAGCAGCAGATTTTGCACCGCTACGCTTTGCAGGATATCCCTGCCCAACTCTCCGCTGAACGCCCCTTCTTCAATATTGGTGACAACCAGCATAAGGGATGCGCCCGCGTCCGCCGCTATTTGAGGCAAATCCCCCAGATTCAACGGCGCAATCGTGCCGTCCCGCCGCGCCTGATAACTGAACGGTGCAAGGTATGTGAGCAGCGGCGCCGCGCGCATAGCCTCCTCCCGGAGCGTCGGGGTAAGCTCTTGTCCCGGTTCTATGTAAGCGTTGGTTTCTATCGACCTTTTGGGCAGGGGCGGAATATACAGCCTCTGGCCTATGCGCAAAGGGCGGGCGGGACTGATGTTATTTATGGCGGCAAGCTCATTATAAGTCAGACCAAACCGCCTGCCTATGGTATACAGGCTGTCCCCCTGCCGCACAAAATAATACGAGCCCTGGATAGGTATCACCAAAGCCTGCCCCACAACCAGGCGGTCGGGGTCCGGCAATTCGTTCGCCCGCACAATAGCGTCCGGGGCAACCCCGAAAGTGTTGGCAATAGACCATACGGAATCTCCTCTGTTTACGACATATATTTGCATAATCTCACCTTTATTAAATCCTTATTAGTAATCAGTACATTTTATGAGCGGGAATAGTTTTATGTGTATGAGATTTTTACCCTAATGCCGCCTTGAGGGGCAAATCTTTGCCGCCCGGGCAAAAATGGTGTATAATAACGATATGAACATCGTATATTGCGGGATAGCCGCCAAATACACCCATTCCATGCCCGCGGGCTGGTTCCTTGCGGAATACCTTGCCGGCAAAGGGCTTGCGGTTTCGGAAATTTACCATAATATCAATGAGGATTACTCCGGCATTCTGCGGGACATTTTATCAAAAGAGCCGGAAATACTGCTGTTTTCCGTTTATATTTTCAACGTAATGACAGTAAAGCAATTAATTAAAGACGTAAAGGAAAAGACGGATTGCAAAATAGTGGCGGGCGGTCCCGAAGCGGACGATACTTTGGGCGCGGATTGCGTAATTTACGGCGAAGGGGAGCAGGCGCTGTACAATTACCTGACCGGCAAAAAAGCCACCGCCCCCTTAATTGAAAATTTGGACGATATACCCTCTCCGTATACCGCCGAGAGACTGGCGCAGGCTAAAAACAAGCTGATTTACTATGAGTCCTCCCGAGGCTGCCCCTTTTGCTGCGCTTACTGTGCCGCCAATTCCGGCAAGGTGAGGTATTTTTCCTTGCAAAGGGTAAAAGAGGACCTTAAAAGAATAGTGGCAAGCGGAGCGAAAACGGTAAAATTTACGGACAGAACTTTCAATCTGCACTACGAGCGCGCGGACGCGATCCTAAATTTTATTAAGGAGAACTTCGGAGACAGCGGGGCTTGCTTCCATTTTGAGATAATGGGCGAATTGTTAAAGGAAAGCACCATTGATATTCTGCTCTCCCTGCCTCCCGGACTGGTACAGCTGGAAATCGGAGTGCAAAGCTTAAACCCGGCCAGCCTCTCTGCCGTAGGGCGCAATACGGACCCGGAAAAACTAAAGAAAAACATTGTCCCTCTTATCCGCGCGGGCAATATACATATTCACATGGACTTAATAGCGGGGCTGCCTTGCGAAAGCCTTGATACCTTTATCCGCGGCTTTGACCGGGTATTCGGCTTGCGCCCCAATGTCCTTCAATTAGGATTCCTGAAACTGCTTAAAGGTACCCCAATCAGGGAGAATTTTACAGTTGCCGTATATTCCCCTTATCCGCCGTACGAGGTGGAAGCCACTCCGGATATGGGCATGGATGACTTTGCCATGCTCAAAGACGCCGAGTTTGCCCTGAACAAACTTTACAACAGCGGAGCCTTGTTATATTCCTTGGAATACCTGTTTGCGAAAAGCACCTCGCCCTGCAAAACGTTCATGGAATTGGGGTCGCATTTAAAAAAGCATAAGATAGACAAACTCTCGCAACGGCATGATTATTTCCGCGCCCTGCTGGATTATGAGGACTCCCCGCGCTTTAAGGAATTGTTACGTCTGGATTTTCTGTGTTCGGACGGGGGCAAAAAGATACCCCGCTTTTTGCGCGGGCAAAGAAGTGCCGCCTTTTCCCGTTATAAGGGCAAGCCAAAGGAGGACGCGGCTTTTTATGAGCAATTCGCTTATCTGCCGTGGGAGAGCGAGGCGGGCGTATATATCCTTAAATTTGATTATTCCCGCAAGCATCCCGTACGCAAAAGATACGGCTGCGAGCTTATTGCGCGGCTTTAGTTTCACTCTTAAATTTTATAGTATTTCAATTTGGCAAGGCAAGGTATTTCCTTGCCTGTTTTCTTCATTTATGTTATAATGACGTAATTAAACGGGAGGCGGATCTTTATGAAAATAGCTATTGGCTGCGATCATGCGGGATTTGAGGTCAAGGACGTTGTTCTGCAGGCGATAAAGCAGGCGGGGCACGAATATATTGACTTCGGCACATACGACACAAACAGCTGCGACTATCCGGATTTCGCGCTTAAGGCGGCGGAAGCGGTAGCGGCAGGCAAGGCGGATATGGGCATTCTGATGTGCGGCACGGGCATAGGCATAAGCATTGCCGCCAACAAGGTGCCCGGCATACGCTGCGCCCACGTGACCGACGAATTCAGCGCCAACGCGGCAAGGGAGCATAACGACGCCAATATGCTTGCGGTAGGGTCGAGGATTACTTCCCCTCAGCTTATCAAAAGGATAGCGGAGATTTTTCTTAACACGCCTTTTGCGGGCGGAAGGCACGCCGCAAGGGTAAATAAAATTACTCAAATAGAGAAAAGCTATATATGCGGAGAAAAAGATGCTTAAGGAAATAATGCAGGAGATTATTGCCGCGGAAGAAGAGGCAAAAAGGCTGACGGAACAGGCTATGGAGCAGGCCAGACAAATTGTGGACGACGCGGAAGCGGCCGCCGCCAAAATCATTGCCGATGCCAAAGAAAGCGCGTTTTTAGACGAAAAGGCGACAGTCGCCTCCTCCAAACAGGACGCGCGCGCAATTTACGAGGCGGAAATTAAAAAGGGACGCGGGGCGGCAAATCTGATTAAAGGCGACGTGGATACGGCGGCAGCATTTATCGCTAAGAAACTGACGGAGAAATATGGCTGTAATTGATATGTGCAAAATGAGCCTGATTGCGCACTCCGCGGACAGGCATAAAATTTTACGCGAACTCGTAAAACTGGGTGTGGTGGAGACTGTCCGAAGCGAGCAGATAGAACGCGCCCATTATTACAAGGACGCAGAAGGCGAAGCTAAATATAACAGCCTTATTAATAAATTAAATTTTGTCTTTACCTTTTTTAAAGAGCGCAGCAGTTATGCCGCCAAAAGAAACATCGAAATTCCCGTTAAACTTAATCTGGCAAAAATCAACCGCCTTTTTGACGTAGAGGAGTTTGAGTCCGCGGGCAAAAACGAATATGAGCTATTGCAAAAGGTCGCGGAAATAGAAGAGCTTAACGCAAGACTGACAGAGAACAATTCCAAGGCCGCAAGGCTCCTGGCAAGACGGGAGCAACTGCTTGCGTATAAGGAATTGGATATAAAATTCAGCGACATCAGGGACAGCAAAAACGTTTGTATCAGAGTAGGCACTCTTTCCCTCCAAGGCGCGGAGCGGCTAAGCGAGGGCGCCTTCCCCGGAGCCGTTATTACCGGAGCGTTAAACGCGAAAAGCGTGCTTGCGGCCGTCATTTTCCATAAAACGGAGGAGCATGCGGCGGTGTTTGCGCTTGCGCAGGCGGATTTTATGCCCTGCCCCTTCAACGAGGATATTATCGCAAGCGAGGAAATAGAGAGAATTGAGCGGCAATTAACGGAATGCGAAAAGACCGCGGAGGAAATTACCCGCGCCGCGGTGGCTTTGTTCCCCCTTGCGGAAAGCTTAAAGGTATTATACGATTATTATCTGGTTTCCTTAAAAAAGATAGAGGTTATCGCCAACGCTTCCGCCACGGGCAGCGCCTTTCTTTTGGAAGGCTGGGTTCCCGAGCCGGATAAAACAAGGGTGCAAGAGGCGCTAAGCCGGGTCACAAAGAATATATATATTGATTTCCGCCCTCCGGCGCAAGACGAAACGCCCCCCGTTTATGTCAAAAGCCCCAAGGCGGTGGAGCCTTTCCAGAGCATTACCAATATGTATGGGCTTCCAAATCCCAAGGAAGGGGATTCCGATCCCAATATTTTTGTCGCGATATTCTATTTCTTGTTTTTCGGGATAATGATGGGCGACGCCGGCTACGGCATTATTATTGCGCTTGCCTGTTTTTTGTTCTATTATTTCAAAAGGCCCAAAAAGGGCAGCGGCAAAATGATACTGGTATTCGGGCTTTGCGGTGTTTCCACTTTTATCTGGGGCGCGCTGTTCGCGGGTTGGTTCGGTTTAAGCACCCAAGTTCTGCAGGCAAGCAGCGTGGGCAGGTTCCTTTTGAAATTTTCCTGGTTCAGTCCGTTGGAAGAGCCGCTTATGATGTTCGGTCTGGCTTTGGCGTTGGGCGCGGTGCAGATAGCGGTAGGATTCGCAATCAACGCGTACAACAAATGGAAAAAAAGCAAGGCGGACGCTATCCTTAACAATATCAGCTGGGTGGTAATTCTGCTGGGCATCGGCGCGCTTGCGCTGGGGGCGCTTTGGG
Source organism: Christensenellales bacterium (assembly GCA_050945855.1). GTDB lineage: Bacteria > Bacillota > Clostridia > Christensenellales > DTU072 > CAYSNP01. Next base: position 13,338 of record JBMNTS010000018.1, read on the forward strand.
GCGGCATAATAAGTACAATAGGCGGCGCGCTTGCGGGCGTGGGAGCGGTTATGCTTGTAATAGGGGGCACCCTCGGGCGTAAAGGTCTGTTGAAAAAGGTCATCGGCTCATTTAGCAACGTTTACGGCGGCATCAACGTTTTCAGCGATATTTTGTCTTATTCCCGCCTTTTTGGCTTAGGTCTTACTACCGGCGTAATAGGGATGGTGGTCAATTTTCTGGCTGATATCATAATCCAACTGCTGGGCGCCAACGTGCTGGGCTACATCGCCGCGGTTATCGTGGTGATAGGCGGGCATACCTTTAATCTGGGCATCAATTTGCTGGGCACATACGTGCATAACAGCAGACTGCAATATATCGAATTTTTCTCAAAATTCTATCAAGGCACAGGCAGGCCTTTCAAGCCGCTTGGAAGTGAAACAAAATACATTTTTCTAGATAATTAGGAGGTTACTAAATGACAATAGGTTCTGTTATAGCGCTCGTCGGCGCGGGAATCGCTATCGCGTTTTCGGGAATCGGCTCAAGCATAGGCGTTTCAAGGGCGGGGCAGGCTGCCGCGGGCGTGCTTGCGGAAGACCCGGATAAGTTTATCAAATGCCTTATTTTACAACTGCTGCCGGCGACTCAAGGCTTATACGGTTTTATAATCAGCTTTTTGGTGCTTATCAAAGTGGGTGTTTTAGGTCAGATCGTATCCCTTTCCACAGTCTCGGGCTGGGGTCTGTTCGCGGGATGTCTGCCTATCGCCATAGGCGGTTTGATGTCCGCTATTTATCAAGGCAACGTCGCGGCATCGGGTATCGCGCTTGTAGGCAAAAACGGCGATCAGGCTACCAAAGCCATGTTGCTTACCGCGATGGTGGAGACTTATGCTCTCTTAGCATTTTTGTTATCCTTTATGATAGTATTCTTACCCAACTGGGCTTAAGAAAAGGTAAATTATGTCTCAAGGTAAAGACGAAATCATCAAAAAGATTAAAAAAGACGCGGAAAAGATAGCCGTGTCCACATTGGAGGAGGCGGGCGAAAAAGCAAAAGAGCTTATTGCCGCCGCCCACAACGACGCCGCTATCTTCAAGCAGAATTATATGGAAAAATCTTACGCGCTGAGGCAGGAGATTCTGCAAAGGGAAGAAAACGCCGCACGGCTTGAGGTCAAGAAAATTACTCTGGCAAAAAAGCAGGAGCTGATCGGCGCCGCTTACCAAAAGGCGATAGACCTGATAAGGCAGGATAAGAGCGGCTATCTTAAGCTGCTTGAGGCAATGCTTTCCAAAACGGCGCAAAAAGGAAGAATTATATTTTCCGAGGCGGATAAAGATATTGCCGTGAAATTTTTGCAGGATTACAACAAAAAGCATAATGCCGAGTTTTCTTTATCTCAAGAGTTCGGCGCTTTTTGCGGCGGCGTCAAGGTAGAGGGCGAAGAGACGGACACTGATATGACGCTGGAAGCGGAAATCGCGCTATTAAGAGAAGAGACGGAGCCGGAGGCGGCAAAACTTATTTTCGGAGCGGCTAATGACTGACAGGCTTATTTACGCCAATACCCGCGCTATCACCAAGGAGACCACGCTTTTTTCCAAAGAGCGCCTTTCGCGTATGATAGAAACGGAAAATTTGGATTCCGCCGTCAAAATCCTGTATGAAGTGGGATACGGCGGAGGGATTGCTCTATCCTCTCCGTATCTGTTTGAAGAGCTGCTTGCGGAAGAAGAGCGAAGGGCAAACGCCTTTCTGAACGAGGTTACACAAAGCGGTTTCGGGCTGGAATGCTTTTCGCTGAAAAACGATTACCACAATGCCAAGGTGTTGTTAAAAGCAAGCCGGATGAATATTGACGGCGGCTTTATGACTATGCCGGAAGGGGTATATCCATTTGAAAAGCTGAAAGCCATATTGCTGGAAGGCAAAAAGGGCATCAACCCTTATCTGGACCAGGCTATGGCAGTTATCGAGCGGCTGGAAGCGGAAGGCAAACTTATCCCCAGGCATATCGACACTCTTATTGACAAGGCTTTGTTTGAGGATATAGCCGAGAGGCTGAAAAAAGTCAAGGACAAGGCGGTAAAAGAATATTTTAAGGCGCTTTCGGATTGCACCAACCTGCTTTCCATGCTCAGGGTAAAAAGGATAGGCGAAAAGCCCGCGTTTCTGGAGGATTGCTTTGTTTGCGGCGGCAGTATTTCCTTGCATGATTTAACCGCTCTGCTTGACAAAGAGGAAGGGGATGTAAAAAAGGCGCTGGGCGCTTTCGGTTATCCCGAACTGCAGAAATTTCCGGATAATTTCAGCGAACTCGAGGCGGCAATCGACAATTATCTGATAAAGATATTTAAGGAAAGGGCAAGCGACGTCCATTCCGCCGCGCCGTTGATAAGCTATTATCTGCAAAAACTCAATGAGATAAAAATGATAAGAATAGTATTGGTTTGCTTGAAAAACAAAGTAAACATAAAAGAGATAAACAAGCGTATGAGGGTAATTTATGCTTAATCAGGCAAAAGTCGCCGTTGTGGGCGACAAAGAGAGCATAACGGCCTTTAAGGCGGTGGGCATCGACGTTTTCCCCCCGCAAAAGGACAAGGACACCGGGGAACTCATTAAAACTCTGGCGCGCTCTTATGCCGTGATTCTGGTGACCGAGGATATTGCCCGGCGCGAGGAAGATATTATCAACAGATACAAAGCAAGAGCGTACCCAATTGTGACGGTAATCCCGGGGGCTTCCGGCTCCACGGGCTACGGACTGGGCGGCATCAGCAAAGATGTGGAAAAGGCGATTGGTTCGGACTTGCTGTTTAAAGGCAACGACTAATCAGACAGGAGTAAAAAATGGCTGTTAAAGGGACTATATTAAAGGTTTCCGGCCCGCTTATTATCGCGGAAGGAATGAAAGAAGCTAAGATGTACGACGTCGTGAGCGTAAGCTCCCAAGGTCTTATCGGCGAAATAATAGAGCTTAGAGGGGACAGGGCATCCATACAGGTTTACGAGGAAACGGGCGGCATAGGCCCGGGCGAAGAGGTGTTCTCCACCGAGGCTCCGCTGAGCGTGGACTTAGGACCCGGTCTGCTGGAAGGTATATTTGACGGTATTCAGCGGCCTTTGACGCTGTTATACGAAAAGACGGGCGCGAGGATTGCCAGAGGAGTAAGGGCGGAGGCGCTGGACAGAAATAAAAAATGGGATTTTAAGGCAATAAAAAAGGAAGGCGACATTGTAGTCCCCGGCGATATTATCGGCGTAGTGCAGGAAAACCCCGTAATAGCGCATAAAATAATGGTCCCCGCAGGCTGTAAGGGCAAAATAGTCTCAATAGCGGACGGGTCCTTTACGCTTACGGATACGGTGGCGATACTGAAAGATAACGATAAGACCTTCAATATAACAATGCTGCAAAAATCAGCGGTAAGGAAAGGCAGACCGTACAAGGAAAAACTTGCGCCGGATACCCCTCTTGTTACCGGGCAGCGTGTTATCGACACCTTTTTCCCTATCGCCAAAGGGGGCACCGCGGCTATTCCGGGGCCTTTCGGCTCGGGCAAAACGGTTGTTCAGCATCAGCTTGCGAAATGGTCGGACGCGGATATTATCGTGTACGTGGGTTGCGGAGAGCGCGGCAACGAAATGACGGACGTGCTTAACGAATTCCCCGAGTTGCAGGATACCAAATCGGGCTATCCGCTTATGAAAAGGACAATTCTTATCGCCAACACTTCGGACATGCCGGTGGCGGCGCGCGAAGCGAGCATTTATACGGGCATAACCATAGCCGAGTATTTCAGGGATATGGGCTACAACGTGGCAATAATAGCGGATTCCACTTCACGCTGGGCGGAAGCGCTGAGAGAAATGAGCGGCAGACTGGAGGAAATGCCCGGTGAAGAAGGATACCCCGCGTATCTGTCCAGCAGACTTGCGGAGTTTTACGAGCGGGCGGGAGTAGTGGTCACGCTGGGCGGAGAGGAGCGCACAGGCTCAATTTCCGCGGTGGGCGCGGTTTCCCCTCCGGGCGGCGACCTCAGCGAGCCGGTAAGTCAGGCGACGCTGCGCATAGTTAAGGTGTTTTGGGGACTGAGCGACAAGCTGGCATACCGCAGACATTTTCCCGCTATAGACTGGCTGGCAAGCTATTCCCTATACAGCGACAGCCTGGAGGACTGGTACTCGGACAGCGTAGCCAAGAACTGGAAGGAGTTGACCGGACGGGCTATGGCTATTTTGCAAAAGGAAAGCGTGCTAAACGAAATCGTCCGCCTTATAGGTATGGACGCCCTTTCCCCGCGCGACAGGCTGATTATGGAAAGCGCAAAATCCATAAGGGAGGATTATCTGCACCAGAACGCGTTTGACGACGTGGACGCTTACACCCCTTTAACCAAACAGCTTACCATGCTCAAGCTGGTCCTGGATTTTCATGAATACGCGCTTGCCGCTTTGGATAAGGGAGTGGATATAGAGGATATAATCGACTTGCCCGTACGCGAGAGCATAGGCAGAGCCAAGTATATTCCCGCCGCAGAGAGCGAAAAGTTTGAGCAGATCGCCGAGCGCATCAGGAGCGAATTAGGCAAGTTGGCAGAATAGGAGAAGTTATGTTAAAAGAATATAAGACTATAACGGAAATGGTAGGTCCCCTTGTGCTGGTTGAAGGCGTGGAAGGGGTAAAGTACGACGAACTTGTGCAAATCCGTCAGGAAGAGGAAATAAGGCACGGAAAGGTGCTGGAAATAAACGGCGACAAGGCTTTGGTGCAGTTGTTTGAAGGCTCGGGCGGCCTGCAGGCCACCGCCGCAAGGGCGCGTTTTATGGGGCGCAGCCTGGAGCTGGGCGTATCCGAGGATATGCTGGGCAGAGTTTTTGACGGCATGGGCAGACCCAGAGACAACGGCGCGCCCGTTATCGCGGAGAAAAAGGTAAACATCAACGGCACTCCCATGAACCCCGTTGCCCGCGACTATCCCAACGAGTTTATTCAGACGGGCATAAGCGCGATAGACGGTCTTAACACGCTGGTGCGCGGACAAAAACTTCCCGTATTCTCAGCCTCCGGTCTGCCGCACGCAAGATTGGCGGCGCAGATTGCCAGACAAGCCAAGGTGCTGACGGACGGCGAAAAATTCGCGGTGGTTTTCGCGGCCATAGGCATTACCTTTGAGGAAGCCGATTACTTTGTCAACGATTTTAAGCGCACGGGGGCGATAGGGCGCACCGTGCTGTTTGTCAATCTTGCCAACGACCCCGCCATAGAAAGGATAGCCACTCCCAGAATGGCGCTTTCCGCCGCGGAATTTTTGGCGTTCGAAAAGGATATGCATGTTTTGGTTATTCTTACCGACATTACCAATTACGCCGAAGCACTGAGAGAAGTGTCCTCCGCAAGAAAGGAAGTGCCGGGCAGGAGAGGCTACCCCGGATACCTTTATACCGACCTTGCCTCAATGTACGAGCGCGCGGGAAGGATAAAGGGGCATCGCGGCTCCATTACCCTGCTGCCCGTCTTATCCATGCCCGAGGACGACAAGACTCACCCTATCCCCGACCTTACGGGATATATTACGGAAGGGCAAATCATTTTGTCCCGTCAGTTGCTAAAGAAGGGGCTTACCCCACCCATTGACGTGCTTCCTTCCCTTTCCAGGCTGAAAAACAAGGGCATAGGCGAAGGCCGCACCCGCAAAGACCACGCGGACACCATGAACCAGTTGTTTTCCGCTTACGCGAGAGGCATAGAGGCAAAGGAACTGGCGTCCATTCTGGGCGACGCCGCGCTTACCGATATTGACAAAAAATACGCCATTTTCGCGGACGAGTTTGAAAAACAATACGTTTCCCAAGGCTTTAATACGGACAGGAGCATAGAGGAAACGCTGGATTTGGGTTGGAGATTATTAAAAATCCTGCCCAGAGCGGAATTGAAGAGAATCAGGGACTCTTTAATAGAGGAGTATCTCGGAAAGGCAGAGGAGAGCTAATGCCCAAACTTAACGTAAACCCCACCCGCATGGAGCTGCAAAGGCTGAAAGCAAGGCTGGTGACGGCGCAGAGGGGACACAAATTATTAAAAGACAAGTCGGACGAAATGGTGCGCCGCTTTATGCTTCTTATCAAGGAATGCTACAAGCTGCGCAAGGAAGTGGAGGCGGAGCTTTCTCTCGTGCTTAAAGGCTTTATGCTGTGCAGCGCGGTAAATTCCCCGGCGGTAATAGAAGAGGCGGTGGCAATGCCCGGCACCCGTCTGCTGCTGGAAGCCTCATATAAAAACATTATGGGCGTAAGAGTGCCCCGGATTGAAATATCCCACTCCCGGGGCAGCATTTATCCTTACTCCTTCGCCTCTGTAAGTTCGGAGTTGGACGAAGCCATCGCTGCGCTTACCCGGTTTCTGCCCAGGCTGTTGCAGCTTTCCGAAACAGAAAAAGCGTGCAATATGCTTGCCGACGAGATACAAAAAAACCGCAGACGGGTCAACGCTTTGGAATATGTGGTCATTCCCGAAGTGCAGGAGGCCATAAAATTTATTAAAATGAAACTGGACGAAAACGAGCGCGCTTCTACTATAAGGCTGATAAAAGTTAAGGATTTGATTCAAAAGAACAGTCTATAGGCGTTTGTTAAGGCAATGATGGCCTGACTTGCGTCAACGCTCATAAAGCGATACATAACGCCTCACCTTCGGCGAGGGCTGTTTCGCAATGAAAAACCGGTCTTTTTCTTTATTATCAATATCATCAAGAAGCAGCCTATGAAAGGAAGCGGACTTGATTTTAAGCGATAGGAGAAGGGTTAGGGCTGTTTTTATTGTTTATGTGAATCGCAAAGGTAATTAAGGAAATTTCGCCTCTTGCAAAGGCGGGCAATTAGTAATATAATGGTAAAAAGGCAATCAGGAGGAAAAAAATGATTGGGAAAAGCAAGAGAGAAGCAAAAGCGGCAATCAAGGGAAAAGTCTTTGAAATGTTTTGCATAGCTTTCTTTATGGAAATTCTGATTTCGGCTGTGATAACCGTTGTGCTTAACATTATACCGATGATTATTACCAACAATTTTCAGTTTACCGGCATAAGAGATTTTATCGACAAAGTATTTTACGGGGACATAGACGGGCTGCCACCGGTGTGGCTGTTGTATTCTTCGATAGCGGGCTTTCTTTCCGTCTTTTTAATGTATCCTTTGAGAGCGGGCGACGCGCTCTTTCACCTTAACGCCGCCAAGGACGGCAGCCAGCGGGCGGCCGACATTGTAAAGCCTTACGCCAAAACGCTGAAAATAGGCATTGTTTTTACCGGATATTCCATTCTTATTTTCGTGGGCTTTATTTTCCTGATTGTCCCCGGCATTTATTTTGCCCTTAAATACGCTCTGCTCCCTTACGTGCTTATAGACAGACCGGAATTGTCCATCAGCGAGACCTTTGAGGAGGCTGCCAGGCTTTCCAAAGGATACAAAGGGGATATCTTCTTTATGGTTTTTTCCTTTATAGGCTGGTTTATTTTATTGCCGTTTACATTTATGATAGCCGCGATTTACGTCATGCCTTATTTCTCCACCTCGTTCGCCCGTTTATACTTAAACATCAAGGAAGAAAAAACGCCCAAAAGCCCCGCGCCGTCCCAGCCTCAGCCTGCGTCCTCGGGACAATATTTCCCGTATTTTTAACGGCGTTTATTTGGAGGGATAATACTTAAATAAATTCTGGTATACCCGGATAATGTTCATTTGGATATACCTGATATCGGACAAAAAGGTAAACGTGGAGGGGTTTGCCGCAAGCGCGGCGTCTATGCTCCCGATAATTATTTCCAACTGCAACAGCACGAATTCCTTATCCCGGGTAAAATCGCTGTCGTTGTACAGATTCTGCTTATACGTTATCAGCGGGGATTTTAATTCGCCCAGCTTAATTTGCGCGTCAAAATAATTCAATTCCTTCTTCTCTACCGCAACGGCGATATTGTAAAGAGAGGCTATGGCGGACTCGCACAGTCCGGCAAGTTCCTCCAGTTTTTCGGTTAAGGGCGGCTCTAAATCGCCGTCCGCTTTTTTTATATCCAGCTGCATCACAGAAGTTGAGCGATTCTTTTTTTGCACCGCCTGCGCGGCGGATTTGTCAAGATAAACATTATAAATCACAAAAAATTGCCCGCCCTCTTCCAATATGTAGCTTGCGCCGCCTCCCTGACGCGCCAATATCGCTTCGGGCAGCGCCTCCTCCCTGCTTTTGTGCGCCTTGCCCACAAGTGCGTAGTAGCTTACCCTGATACCAGCGCGCTGAAAAGCGAACAATTCGCGGGATAAGTAATTGTCGGTGAGCAAATCCGCGCTTGCGGCGGTAATAAGAAAGCACAGCAAAATAATAACGGTTACAAACACCCCGTTTTTTCGCGCTTCCCGCCCGCGCCGCCCGCCGTCCGGATTGGCTTTTTCTTTTTTCAACTCCTTTTCCGCATCCCCATTCATTCCCCCGTCCGCATCCTCTTCTTTATCGGTTTCCTCCTCGCAAAATCGGGTATTGCCGTACGCAAAATAATTCTTTAAATAATAGCGGCTGTAGTCCACTTTAAGCTTTTTGTATTGCATATCTTTCATAACATACATTTTCGCTCTGTATCTATCCTATGCAACATGTTGTTATGTAATTAATAATATTAAACAGAAAGAGAAAAAAGCGCTTCACCCTAGGTAAAATTTTAGTCAATATTCGCCTTTCCCGCAACTTTCGCATATTGACAGTATAG
>JBMNTS010000019.1:0-21625 GCA_050945855.1 Christensenellales bacterium
CGCAAAAAATCGTAACATTTTTTGCGGTTGGTGTAACTTTTAATTATCAGCGGCAAAACAAGACAGGAGCATAATTCAGTTAATGAGTTCTTCTACTTAATGATAATATCAAAGCGGTTGGCGTAGGTCTTTCCCGGAGAGAGTTTTTCCATGTCCCTTTTGGTCTCAAAGTCGTCAATTTTTGAATCGTAAGAGGGAAGCGATGACCATGGCTCAATGCAGACATAGGGCGCGTCGGTCTTAGGTTTATGCCACAGTCCAAGATATTTCATGTCGGGATACTCAACGGTAACGCTTCTGCTGCCTGTCTTTGATTTAAGCGTGATTTTTTTACACATATTCTGCAGGACTATAGCGTCATTGTCAAAAAGGTCATGTCTCAGCTCAATGATTTTTTTCTCTTTCAGGGGAAAGGCTGCGGTCTTATCGGTTAAAAAGCAGGCGGGGCTCATTACTATGGCTTGCGCGGGCTTTGCGCAGTCAAATTCAAGATAGTAGTCCTCAAACGCCTCATTCCCGCCAAGGGGAACGTTAAAGCCGGGATGGCCGCCCACGCCGAAAATAAGAGGCTCCTCCCCCGTATTTATCACCTCATAGCAGACCGAAAGGCGGTTTCCCCTCAACCGGTAGTCAATCCTGTATGTAAACCTGAACGGATACACGGAAAGCGTGGTCTCGTCCTCCGTCTTCTCAAAAACGACTGAGTCCGATGTTCTGCTTGCAACTTTAAGCTCGGATTTTCTGATAAAACCGTGAAGGTTCATCTCATAGGTTTTGCCATTGTAGGTGTATTTGCCCTCGGTGAGCCTCCCCACTATGGGGAAAAGGTTATATGCGCGCCCTGTCCAGTAGGCGGGGTCGCCCTGCCACAAATACTCCGTTCCGTCACCGGATTTGACGGACATCAGTTCCCCGCCAAGCGTGGAGATTTCAACGCTAAGTTCATTGTTTTTAATCGTAATCGACATAACATCTTCTCCTGATTGCCTTAAAGCAAAAAATAGGCCGAAAGTCCCGTATCAGATTTCTTACTTTAATTATATATGAATCATCTTGAAAATCAATGATAAATGAGGAATGCAATGTTATAATAGCATAACCTGCCTCGCTACGGCAAGGACGGAAAATTTGATTAATCTCTGTCCGGAGGAAAAATAATTTAAAAACTCTTTCCCGCTGGCTTGCTTCTTGTCGTCATCGTGAGCGTTTAGGATTGTGCCTTATTTTATGGCTTTGGCGCAATGGTACGCGGATAGCTTCGCGGATAAGTTGATATTGACTTAGCGCCGATAATAAGATATAGTTTATAATATAAAAGCGTTCTCATTTTATACCGAAAGCCTGATGAAAACGGCACACATTAAAAAACAAATGCCAGAGGAGGTACCCTATGTTCTGCTATTACGTAATCGGTATCCGGGTGGACAATCGTTTAGGTAACGCGTTAAAAATTCAAGAAACGCTCACACAGAACGGCTGCATGATAAAAACACGCCTGGGTCTGCACGAGGTCAGCGAAACAGCGTGCTCAAACGACGGGTTGATTCTGTTGCAGCCCTGCGGCAGTAAAGAGGAAATCGAGCGGTTGGTGACGGACCTGAACGGTATTGACGGAGTCCGCGCGAAGTTAATCGATTTGAATTAACCCGGGGCTATTCGCCTTGATATTATCAAAGCCCACTTCAAAGCAAACTTATAAATACCGACACTAAAAAAACAGCATTGAACCGTCTGACTGTCGTCCTTTTGATTCAACACTGTCTTATTCTGCGAAAGAGCAGTAAAAAGGTGCGTAAAGTGGGGTAAGAACAGTGAAAAGTACACCATTTATGCTGCTCGACAAATTGGAAATTGATTAATTCTTTTTGTATTCAAACAGGCGATACAGCTTTTTCGAGAAACTGCCTGCATAAAGCTTTGCAAAAATAAACCTTTCCAATCCTTTTAACTTGTCTATGTATTTTTGAGGTATCATTGTGTGTTCTTTTACAAAGGCAAACTTCTCGCTTTGATAAGCTTGTGGGTTGTCTATACCGTAAACCTCGGTTACGCCTACGTCATTTATAGGGTTTCTTCGCTTTGACATTTTAGCGGCAAAAGAAGTATAAGCGTCCACCAAAAGCATAATACTTTCAAAATGAGTGCAAAGGCTATCTGCTAAATTTCGCATTTCATCTACGGTCAAATACATACTCACGCCTTCCATAACGACGATGGCAGATTTCTTTTCCTCAATAGTTGTCAGCCAACTGCAATCTCTTGCATCGCCTGCAATCATTTTATAGTCATCTGTTTCGGCATAGTAGCGTTTTCTTTCTTCGATAACTTCCGAAAAATCCACATCGTACCACTTATGGTTTTGAGTTCCTATTCTTATGATGCGGCTGTCCATTCCGCAACCGATACAAATGACCACAGCATCCGGCGCATCTGCCATTTGTTGCTTTAGCCATTCGTCAAAGACGGCAGAACGAATACCCATATAGTAAGCAAGCCATTTAGATTTTGATTTTCCCTTGAGAGAAAATCCTTCTGCTTCCCAAATTTCTTCGGCTTTTTTATCATCAAGGAACAACCCCTTTTGGCTCACATAGGATTTACCGTATAAAGGGATGTATAATGTTCTGTTTACGCTGTTCATATGCGCTCCTGCAAATTCTTATTTATTGGCGAGTTTATTATATCATGAAATCAAAATAAAATCAAGGCGTAAGCCTTGTATAGACGCTCGTGAGCTCGCTAATCCGTCGCTTTGCTCCTTACATCCGCAACTTGTTGCGGTATATCATCAAAACGCAGTTTTGTATACCATCATTGCGAAAGCGATGCAACCTGCGGTTGATGATATACGCCTGCGGCGATGATATACACGCTAAAGCGTGATGATATGCCATCGCTTTCGCAATGGATAAAAAAAGAAGTAACTTTTGGTAGACAAAAGTTACTTCTTTTTTGGCGGAGAAGGATAAAATTGAACTATACTCCCTGTGAGCCACAAGCGCATTTTGCGCTTGGCACTGCGTGCTGTGTTGCGTTACCGCAACGCTCACGGAGCAATTTCGCACGGCTCACTTGTGCAAGCACAGACTCGCTCGTGCTTCATTATCTGCGCCGCCGTTTGCGTGGCAAACGACGACGCAAGAGCGGGCAAATCTCCCTTCGCCAAACAAAAATGCCCCCTAATGGGAGCATTTTGTTTGGCGGAGTGACCGGGATTTGAACCCGGGCGCGGTTTCACCCGCCTACGCCCTTAGCAGGGGCGCCCCTTCAGCCTCTTGGGTATCACTCCATACTGAATTTTATCAGATATTTAATACGGCGGCTTTTTTCGCCGCCTAATGATATTAGCACATAAGAAAGGCTTTGTCAATAAAAATAGCGCTTTTGGAAGGTATAAGGCATCTACAGGAAATACAATATCTGGCAGGGGAAGTTGAGCTTATGCTTTGGGGATGCCCGCGATAAAGGTGTCGTGGTGAACTACGCATCTGCCGTGAGTGCCCGTGCCGATAAGCCCGTAAGCGTCCTCGCACACTACCTCAAGCAACACCTTATTGCCCTTTACCTCTTTGATTGTACCGGTTACGCTGATTTCTCTGCCCACGGGAGTGGACCGCAAATGCCTGATGTTCACCGAAATGCCCACGCTTATATATCCCTCGTCCAAAAATTGGGCTATCGCGTCGCAACAAGAGTCCTCCATAAGCGAAACCATACAGGGAGTGGAAAAAACTTCCGCCGCCCCTTCCTTAATCGCCTTGGCGGTCATATCGTAGCTGACCACCCATTTTTTTGTCACGCTTGCGCCTGTTTTTATCTCCATATTTCTATTCAAAATATGTAATCTCTATCGCCTTTGTTTTGCATTTGGCAAAACACTCGCCGCATCTTATGCATTTATCCTGCCGTATACTGTGCGGCTGCTTAACCGCCCCTTCCACGGCCTGCATAACGCACGCCCTTTTGCATAGCGTGCAGCCGATGCATTTTTCTTCAACAATATGCACGCCCGCTATCCGCTTGCCCTCGCCGTACGGATGAATTATGCTGATAATGCACGCGTCCGCGCATTCCCCGCACCCTCTGCATACATCCGCGTCTATCCTATAATAGTTGCCGCCCGCCGAAAGGCTGATTGCGCCCAAAGGGCAGATAAGTTCGCAAAAACCGCAGGCAAGACACGCCTTTTCATCAATAACAAATTTCATATTCTCTCTCCCGCCTTGGATGGCGTAGTTTTCTGTCATTATTAAATATTATAGTACATTTGCAAACAAAATTCAAGAAGAAAAGAAAACTAAGCCCGCGCTACCTCTGTTTGTTGCCAATGTTACGCAAGCTTTGGCGGCATGCTTTGCGCGCGACAGCCGCATTTTGCGCCTGTTACAAAATCGGTAGCCGCCTAAGCTTAAAGGTGTCATACGCAACAGACGGCTTTTTACCGCCCGCTTATACATAAAACCGCGCGTTTAGGTTACCGTAACAGGGCGTAACCTGTTATTATATTTTTTGTAACGCTGCTTATGATACAAATGGGGGATAACTATGTGGATAACTTAGGGGAAATGTGGATAACTTTTGCCGAATTTGTGGACAAACGCAAAATCACACATGGTAATCACAGATACCCCGATTCGCAACCGAAACAAAGGCAGGGGTTTGTCGCTCCCCCGATTTTCTTGGCTGCAGCCTTATGACAAAACTTTTTTTAGGATGCTATTACCCGCCGATTTCCTCGCTCTCCTCGGGTGCCTGCGCTTCCGTTTCCGAGGAAGGCATGGCGGCATCGAGCACCTTGTCCACAACTTTGACAAAGGCGGGAATGCCATCCTTGCCCATAAAACAGCGTATTATCGCAAGTACGTTAATCGCTATGTATAAAACATATATTATATCTTGAATTATGCCTGTGATATCATTTACAATCCGCGCCGCTCTTAGAGCATTGGCAAGAACCAGCAGTTTTGCAAGCCCTCCGATTGTCCAATCGAGCGCGATTATCGCAAAATTGTATAATACAAACAACAGTATCGCCAAAATAACTTGCTTGTTAAGCCATTTGTCCTTTTCCAGCAAGATCGCAAAGGCGAAGGCGGCTATCAGCCCGAGATACAGTTCAAAGGCGGCAAAAGCGAAAGCGACCACCGCAAAAACCCACAGCTTAATGCCAAATTTACCTGTTTTCATTATAAAGTCTCCTATTTTTTTATCCATTATATCATTTTTTCGCCCAAACGCTACAAATAAAACAATTCTGGAATATAATTACTGATTTTTGGCAGCATTGTCTAATAAATGGTACTTGCTTTCCCATAGAAAATAGTAAGCCTTTACACTCAAGGCGCATTATGCTAAAATTAAAAATGGTGGAAATTACGCTTTTTTGTAATACTATGAAATCCAGATGCGTTAAAAGCCGATTTTATCCGTATGAAAATGAAAATTATCCGATAGGGATTGATTTGGGCGTCGGTTCGGTAGGTTACGCGGTAATCGATAAGGATTACAACCTTGTAAGACTAAAGCGCATATAATGCAGAAATAAAGAAGGCAGGGACATGAAAGTTTATGATGGCGGATTGAGCAGACTAATAAAATTCTCTTATCTGACAGATTTTTGTTTTAGAACTGTGTAATTTCACAAAACAAATAGAAGATTGCTTTACTATTTGCAACTCTTAAAGAGTTTGTTGGTTTTGGCGTAGATTAGACCGCAGATGATTAACAGTATTCCGGAGACTAGAAGCATGGATTGTACGCTGACGATGTCCGCCAGCGGGCCTACAAACAGTATGGCCACGGGCAGGGCACTTGAGGAGGCGATTTGAATGATTGAAAACACCCGCCCCAGCGCGTCCGGCTCGGTGATTTCCTGAACGTATACGGTTTCCGCGGTGGTAAGCATGGGCAAAAAGAAGCCCGCAAACCCCATAAGTATAAGATATATTATAAAATCCGGCGTGACGCCCATAAGCCCGAACGCCGTGCCGAACGCGACAAAACAAAGCGCCAGCACAAATATCTTATTTTTAAACTGCTTTTTTAAGGCGACGAAAACCCCGCCCGCAAGCGTTCCCGCCGTCCAGGCGATTTCGTTGGCGGTCAACCGCCATACTTCGCCCCCGAAAGTGCGTTCTATCAGCAGAGGGGTAAGCACTATGGCGGGAGTGGACAGGAAAAAAGCGATGGCGAAAAAAATGATCAGATTCTTTAATTCGGGGTGTTTAAGCGCGTATTTCAGGCCTTCGCGAATATCGGAAAGCATGGAAACGGTGTTTTCCGCGCGCTGCTTTTCTACTTTTATCGCGCTCATTACGGCTATCGCGATGCTCGCGGTAACCACGTCCGACATAAAAGCCCAGACCAGACCGAGGGAACCCAAAACCACGCCTCCCAGCACGGGGGCAAGCAGGAAACATACGGAAATCATGGTTTGATTGACGCCCTGGAGCTTGGTAAGCTTTTCCTTTGGCACGATTTGAGGGAAAACGGCGCTAACGGCGGGCATCTGGACTCCCGCGCCAAAAGAACGGATTGCCAAAACAATCAGCAGCAGGGACATATCCGTAAATCCCGTCCAATACGCAATGGCCAGCCCCAGAGTCGCCAGAGCGATAAAGCCGTCCGCCGCCATTATCAGATATTTGCGGTTGAATCTGTCAGCCAGCGCTCCGCCCCACAAGGAAATTATTATTTGAGGCAGGTTGGCGGATATTGTAGCCAGCATCATCCATAAACCCGAGGATGTTTCCAGCGTGATATGCCAAATTACCGCGTAACCTACCACGCCCGACCCTAGAAGAGAGATGTTTTGGCTGATTAAAAATAATAACGAGTTGGCTTTCCAATTTTTATTTGAAGTCATAATTATCCTTTTGTCTTTATTATCCGCAAAAGCCGCAGAAAGCATATACGCCTTTAATACCAAACGCCGCTTTTATATTGCGAAAATCAAGAACAGTTTTGTCCATGCAGCCCTGAAATTATATAGTTGAAATAATAAAAATATCCCTCCCATATTAATTATGCCGGGCGCAGAACAACATAAATTATTCTAGCGGTTATTTGGGGCAGTGTCAATAATTTGCAGAGACCCGCAGCGCAAAAAGGTCTGCAAATTGCTTAATTAGCTACTGTTCTTGGCTTTTCAAAAACAATTTAACAGCTTTGTGAAGAATACGCAAATACATATTCTGGCAAGAACGTCGTTTGCCGCCGCGTTCCAATTCGGCCTTGCCGGGTTGGGGATAACCATTGTATCCGTCTACCGCAGGGAAAGCTTTTGCTCACACGGCCTAAAATTTAAAAACACATTAAAATCCATCGGGTTATGCGTATTGTGCTTTGTTCCATATATCATTTTTTCCGCGGTAACCGGGCAGATAGAAAGCTATTTGCCTTTTCAGAACGTTTGGATGACAAGGGGCGCGCTGGCAAGCGGATTCCCAAATAATGTGATAGCCATGACAATTATCACATTGGCGTGGGGTTTTTTTGAAGGCTTCAACTATGTGGTAATCAGCGATAAAATCAATAAGCGATTCCCCTCCAAAAGCAAGCTGCTCAATTGGGGCGCTATTGCTTGCGCGGTTATGTGCGTTTTAATACACGGTATGATAGGCGTAACCCTGGAAGGCGTCATAGAAATGCTTGCCGTAATGATTATTATTTACGGCATGCTGCTGGTAAAAGAAAGCACCGGAAACGCCTGGGGATGCGTGTTTATCTTTGTTTTTATTTGGAACGCCTTCTAACTAAAATCAATCTTCTCGCTACGACAAACAGACCTGACTTTTTGCATTAGCGCAGTATTGCTTTTGCAAAATAAATCATTGAACTCCCATACAATTATTCTTGTGCGGAAAAAACCTTCTTTACGCCTGAATAGGGTCAAAAGCAGTCAAAAATAAGTTTCAAACAAATTTTCTTGTGGGAGGCGGCATAATTGTAAGTCAAAATAATCAAACGGGAATCATACAAGTATTCTTGTTCGGGACAGAAAGGTCTTTGCCGGTGCTTACTTATACAATTACGGACGATTTGCTGCTGCTTACAAAATGCATACAAGTATTCTTGTGCGATAGGAAAGCTTTTGCCGGTGCGTGCCATACAATTATACTTGTATATTGATTTGCTGTTGCTTGCAAAGTGCATACAAGTATTATTATGCAGAGTAGCAGAGGCGTATCAAAAAACGCCTATTTGCGCCTCCTTCGAAAAAGGTTAAAGGCAGCTAATAAGGGAGAATTCAAACAATATTCTTGTGCGAGCGAAGCATTGTCGAGGCTTGCCGTACAATTATTCTTGTGCGGGAGAAAGGGGGAATATGTTCAATTGGCGCTTGTCCAAAATTATCGGATGTGCTATAATGGACGGGGGTTTTAAAGGATGAAACTGATAGATAGGTTAAGAAACAGAAAGAATAATGCGGAAACCGTGCAAGAGCAAAAGAGTATCCCTTTAATCGTGGACAGGCAAGGGAAATCCTTTAGCGTGTCCATAGCCAAGAGGACTTATATTGAGCATACTTCCAAAATGCCTTTTATTACACTGTATCGAGGGGTATTCAGACCTGCGCAGAAGGGCAAACGGGTGGTTGTTGAGGACAGAGAGAGAAAAACCGTAAAACTCGAACTGCAATCCCTTGAAAAGACTGATGAAGGATATATTTTGGGTTTCGCGTCCAGAGGCTACAGCGTTCAGATAAAGCTGGAAGAGGCAGAGCACGGTTTTATCTTGTCCGCATACAGCGATAACCAATTTGAGAAAATCAGATTCACTTTTTGCAGAGACAAAAGGGAGAGGCTTATAGGTCTGGGCGATACAAAGGCCGATAATCTTATGAATACGTCTGTTATAAGCTACCCTTTGGAGGCAACGGAAACTTCGGGCATATTGAATACCTTTGCCAGAAAAGACACAAGGCAAATTGAATCATTATCCGCTTCGGACGTAATACTTTCCTCTCAGAATTACCTTATTCTGGTAAACGAACCGCTTTTCAGGGCGGTATTTGAGCAAGACCGCTTTCATATTGTCTGCCCAAAAGCTCCGCAAAACATCCGGTTTTTCGTCAACGCCGATTATTCCTCTCTTTTTGGGCAGTCAAGCTCAATCCGTCCCAACGGTCAAGAGCTGCCGGCAAGGCTGCAGGAAGGCATTGTTGTCACCGAAAGAATAAAAGAGCTCGAAAGGAGCCTGAAAACGCTCAATGTCAATAAAATTCCCGCCTGCACCACCTTGATCAGGGACGCGGATTGGAATGACGCCGATTTAGACTTAATGGAAAAGGCGGCCACAAGATGGGGGCATCGCCTAATTTTGCGCGTTTCTCCATATATCGCAGAGGGCGACAAGGATTACGACGAATTTGTCAAGAACAATCTTGTTATCAAGGACAGCAAGGAAAAGGTCATTTGTTTTAAGTATGAAGGCAAAAAGCGCGCTTATATCGATTTGACCCGCCCCACGGCCATTCAATATTATAAGGAAAAGCTGAACAACGCGCTGAAATGCAGCAAGGTTATAGGCTTTTTGGCCGAATGTCCGCATCTTATTCCCTTGAACGCGTGCTGCAAGGAGGAATCTCCGGCACATCTCAGAAGCATTTGGCTTAAACTGTTTCAAAAGGCGGTAAGCGAAACGCTTGCCGACAGGGAAGAGAGCGTATTGTTGTTAAGAGGAGCAACTTCCCAATCAAATAATTACGGCGTTGTCATTGCGGAAGCAAAGGAAGAAAAGTCGCCGGCGCAAACCGCCGCAGACCTTATCAAATCTATGCTTTCTCTAAGCGCCTCCGGCGCAGGGCTCACCTTAATGATAATAGGCGACAACGACGCAAAACTTTCACAAGACTCCTTCAAAACGCAGACCAAGCTCGCAAGCGTTTTGCCTGTTATGATTTTTGGCGAAAACGCCACAAAACTGCTGGTAAAGCAAAAAGCTTATGTACAAAAAGTGATCAAGCAAAGGATCGCAATCCTTACACAAATAAACAACCAGCTTGAGCTTGCAAGGATTGGCATACCGCCAATCGCCCCCGAATTTGTCTTTACCGACAAAGACGACAACTTTACATACAAGGACGAGAAGGACAATATTGTTTGTTTTGGGGAAAAAATTAAAGTTTTGTATAATAATCTCCACAATATTGTCAATTATAAGGACGGCGACAAGTGGAGGCGTCTGCTGTTATGATTTTGTTCAACGTGAAACAAAACCTTGACAAGGGACAGTGATAGCAAATGCTGTTTGTTTCCGTGTTACAAATAAATATTTTATATTTTGTACCAAGCTGAACAGAACTGTTCAGCTTTTTCATGCGGCTACAAAATGGACGTTTAAAGCACTTGCACGATATAGTGTTTCTTGATTGAGAAATATAGATAATTCAATAAATAAGGCATCATTGCCAAAAAATACATGCTTTCGGGAAAATTGCTGTCCGCAGGCTATCAGGTGCGATGTTACAAATTTAATTTGTTTCACGTTGAACAAATTTCATATATCGGCTACAGATTCTGTAACAAGCACGGAAAAACATGCATACAATTATTCTTGTATGGGTTATGAGGGTGCGGGACATGGACTGAGTAATGGTAACGCTTCCGGCGCTCGTTTGCATATTGTTGTGCGAAAATCGGGCGCATACATCTTTTGCGCAAGGGCGCTACATTGATAAAGGGGTATGGACTACCAAAAGGGTTGGGCGAAAGCAAACGTCGCTTTAAACGAGTCTATTGCTTATTAAAAAGGTGCTTTGTGTTTAACCAACGGGGCGGACGGTGAGGAACGGCCGTTCGCAAGCGCGTCAGCAATCGCTCCGGGTTGCCCCGCACCATGCGCCATTACGGCGGACGGCAATGCTTGAGGGCTCTTCCTCTATGGGCTTTTGTAGCCTAAATCCGCGATTTGTTCCACGTGGAACGCAGTCAGATTGTTTAGATTTTCAGGCAACGGTATTTTTTGCCATACTTAAGTAGTAATTTCGGTGATTTTGTCGGAGCAAAGAATGCTGCCGTCATTTGCGAAAATTTGCAGATTTTGCGCGGATTTCGTTGCTTTTGTCAATATTTTTGCTGCTGTGCATTATATACAAGTTAATAAATATTCGTATAATTGTTCCACGTGGAACTTGTGTGCTTTTTACCTCTTTCTCCGCTCTTCCGCCTTTTTTGCCTGATTTTTATTGCGGTTTTTGTAGCCGAAACCCGGTTACAGATTGGTTTTGGACAAGCAGAGGGTATTCTTGTCGCTGGATAATGTGTCTATGGGCCTCCAGGTCCGCCTGTGGGATAGGTATCTATCAGGCCTTGTATGGTTTTATCAAGCAAACCCTCGGGCACATTGCTTACGATGCCCGCGTCTTGCAACTCGCCTAAGGTCTTGGTGGTAAGGGCTGCGGTCATTGCGGCGGGCAAGTCGTTTATTTTTGTTTCGGGGTCGATTAACGCCAGCGCGCCTGTGGTCTGGTCCGGGTAAAGCTCGCCCACTGTCAAATCTGCTATCGCCTCGCTGAGGCCGCCTATTTTGGTGCCTCTTTCGCTCAGCGCTCTAAGCATCGCGGGGCTGTTTTCGTCTATTGTTATCATATCGCTGAGCAAGCAATCGTTAATGGCCGCGGGAAGGTTTGTGCCCAGATGGCTTACGGGACTGTCTTTGAGCGCGATTAAAATGGCGTGGCTTTTGGGAGGGTCGCCCGCCTCCACGGGGTCCTCTTCAATAATCAGCACCGCATCTCCCAGCGTCATTGCGTCTATGGCTACGCCGATTTCGCCAAATGTTTTTTCGCCCAGATAATTCCAAATATGAGTGTTGCCTTGCTCGATTAAATCGGACAGCTTTGTGGCTTGTATGGTTTCGTCCACGCCGGGGTGAACTATGCCTCCCTCGTCGGTGTAGGTCTGCAGCGGGCTGTCTTTTAGCGCCTGCAGGAATTTGCTGGAAGGGGTAAGCTCGGGATTTTCCGCCGCCTGCTCATCCGTCACTATGTCTATCATCTGAGAAAGGGTAAGTATCCTGGCGGTATCGTCTATGCCCTTATGCACCACTCCGTGCTCGTCTGTATATGTCTCCAGTGTCGCGCCCGCCAAAGACTGCATAATACGCGAGGATTCCTCGCCTATCTCTATAATGCCGGAGAGGGGCAGCGTCTTGATTGTATCCTCTATGCCTAACACAGTAACGTCATCAGATTGGTCTTCCGGGGTGCCGTTATCGTCAATATGGGTATCCAAACCCGCGTCTCTGATAGACCTCATAAGCACCGTGCTGTTCTCGTCTATCTTAACGATATTGCCGATGCGCATCTTTTTTATGGCGTCGTCAATGCCTGCCAGCGTGGTTTCGTTATCGCGGAAATATTTCATTACCTCGCTGCTTTCTTCGGTCACGGCGACAAGGTCCGCGATTTTTATGCCCTTGATGGAGGCGTCCGCCTCCGGACCGCCCAGCTCTCCAACTTTGGTTTCCTTCAGCGCGATAAGAGCGGCGTTGCTGTTTTCGTCGATTTCAATGATTTCGCCCAAGGTCATATCGTTAATAATGCCATCCATATCGTTCATCAGGTCGCCCAGGGTGACATCCTTGAGATTTAATAAAAACGGGCTGGAAAGCTCTCTTGGTTCATACCCCTCCAGGCTGCCGTGCTCCGCCTCATAGGCAGCCGCGTCCGCGTCCAGATCCTCCTGGGTGACGACTTTGGTCATCTCTTTCATAGTGATTTCCTGCAGCAGCGCGTCCATATTATCCATCATATCGCCCAAGGTGACCGTCTTTCTTTTGAAGGTCTGCATAATGGGGCTGGAGGGAGTAAGGGGAGCAAACCCGTCCAGACTGCCGTGCTCCGACATATAATCCTGCTCCGCCTGCGCGGCTTCCTCGTCGGTGACAATTTTCGTGAGCTCCTCCAGCTTCATTTCCCTGATAATGGACTCCATGCCGTTGCTTAAGTCGTCAATCTTCGTGTCTTTCAATTTTATAAGGATAGGATTGGAGGCGTCCTCGCCCTCCGTCGTTATCTTGACAAAATCGCCCAACACGAAATCCCCCAGATTTTCAAAAGCCTGCAAGGCGGGGGTATTGAGTACGTCTTCTCTGGAAAACAGGGGTAAATCGGGCGGAGTAATGCCGAAAGCATTGAAAAATCCGCCTAATGTAAAAGCGTTGGACAAGTCCTCGGTCAGGTTGGAGAGCCTGCTTGCCCTAAGCGTTTCCGGGGCGATTCCGGTAAAAGAGGATATTTTTTCCACAAGACCGGACACGCCGAGAGCCGCCTCAACGTCCGAGAGTACAGAGCCCTGAACATTGGTGATGGCGGCGAAAATATCCATACCGTAATTAAGTATGCTTTTTCCTTTAGCTTCTTCGGTAAACTCAAAAGGAAGCTTGTCGCCCGCCCTGTCAGACAATTCCCCCACCATACCGTCTTTTGTAAGCAACAGGAACCCTCCGAAGGCGATGCCCCCGAAAGTAAGTACCACGCCTAAAATTATTCCCAAGAAGAGCGTTACTGCTTTTCCGCATCCTTTCATTGTTGTATACTCCAAAAAAATTAGGATTGTTATAATATAATTATACAATAAATATATGTAAAGTCAATCCCAAACGGTTTTTTACATTATTTACATATAAAAAAGGGGGGAATCAGCCCTAATTAACGCAAAATTGTTTGACTACGGGGTATGCGTCTAGTAAAATTATTGCGATGAACACAAATTTTGACGTAATAGTGATAGGCGCGGGGCACGCCGGCGTGGAAGCCGCGTGCGCGCTGTCCAAATTGAATAAATCCGTTTTGCTGTTATCGCTTTCCTTAAACGCGATATCCTTTATGGCGTGCAATCCCAATATCGGGGGCACCGCCAAAGGGCATCTTGTGCGTGAAATCGACGCACTCGGCGGAGAGTTGGGGATAATCGCGGATAAAGCGACCATTCAGACCAGACTGCTAAACCGCGGCAACGGACCCGCGGTGCACAGCCTGCGCGCGCAAGTGGATAAGCAGCTCTTTCACCGTCTGCAAAAGCAAAAGGTGGAAAGCATGCCGGGCATAACGCTGCTGGAGGCGGAAGTAAAGGAGATTATTGCGGAAGGCGGCAAGGTAAAAGGTATTGTCACCACCTTGGGCGCGGCCTACACCGCCCGCGCGGTTATCGTCGCCACCGGCGTATACCTTAACGCGGAAATAGTCACGGGCGAGCATAGGGAGCAATGCGGGCCATCGGGATATAAGAGGGCAGGCTTCCTTACCGACAGCCTTATCTCTTTGGGGCTTGACATCAGGCGCTTTAAGACGGGCACGCCCGCGAGAGTGCTGCGCTCAAGTATTGATTTCAGTAAAATGGAAGTCCAGAACGGCGAATACGGTATACCAAACTTCAGTTATATGACAGACTATCAGGTCAACAATTCCATGAAGTGCTACCTTACCTATACCAACCGAAACACGCATAACATTATCCTTGCCAACTTGCACCGCGCCCCAATGTATAACGGCTCCATAAAAGGCGTGGGTCCCAGATATTGCCCCTCCATCGAGGACAAGGTAGTACGGTTTGCGGATAAGGAGAGGCATCAGATATTTATAGAGCCGGAGGGCATGGACACCGAGGAAATGTACGTTCAGGGGCTTTCCACTTCTTTGCCCTACGATGTTCAGGAGCAAATGATCAGGACCATATCCGGACTGGAGAACGTAAAGATTACAAGGTACGGTTATGCCATAGAGTATGACTGCATAGACCCTTTGAACCTTTTGCCCACGCTTGGGGTAAAGCATATAGAAGGATTGTATACGGCGGGGCAAATCAACGGCAGCAGCGGTTACGAGGAAGCCGCGGCGCAAGGGCTGGTAGCGGCGATAAACGCCGCCCGCTTTATAGACGGCAAAGAGCCTTTTATCCTGAAAAGAAGCGAGGCGTATATCGGAGTGCTGATAGACGATCTGGTGACTAAAGGGACAACGGAGCCTTACCGGATGATGACCGGCCGCGCCGAGCACAGGCTGTATCTAAGGCAGGACAACGCGGACGAAAGGCTTACCGAGATAGGGTACGCCATAGGGCTGGTAAGCGAGGACCGCTACGCCCGCTTTAAGCAAAAGCAAATGCGTAAGGCGCAAATCGAGGAAAGGCTGGCTATGATTTATTCCCCTTCCAAAGTCAATCCGTACGCGTTGGAGCGGGGAAAATCCACTACCGCGACGGGGTGCAGCGGCGAGGGCTTGCTCAAGCGCGCCGATTATAGTTTTGAGGATTTAATCAAATTAGATTCTTACTACGCGGATTTTGACACATCCTTGCTGCAGGAGGCGGAAATAGAGATAAAGTACCGCGGGTATATCAAAAAGCAGCGCAAGGAAATAGAGGAATTGCAAAAAATGGAAGAAAGAAAGCTGAGTCCTCTGCTGGATTATCAGAGCATAGAGGGTTTGAGGCTGGAAGCCAGACAAAAGCTGAATAAAGTCAAGCCTTTGACCTTAGCGCAAGCCTCCCGGATAAGCGGAGTCAATCCCTGCGATATTACCGCCCTTATTATTTATCTGCATAAGCAAAAACAAGCGGGCTAAGGATGTGCCCGGTATTGACTTTTATTATCTAATGATATAAAATATTCATAAAATACAATAACGAAAGATTAGAGGTCTTTTATGAAAATCGCAAAAACTATTATCGTTATTCTGCTGATTGTGGGTTTGGCAGCCATGATTAATTACGGCGTAAAAAGCCCCGCCTTGGCAAAAGCGGACAATCCTTTCGGTCTTATGAGCACGGGCGTGCGTCCGGAAGGCGAAAAACTTACCGGCATTGATATGGAAAAGGACCAAATCGCTTTGGCGCTGGAATTATACTACCTTGCCTGCCAAAAGGATAAGGACGCGCCTTGCAGAGCTTTTTATTCCATATGCCCTACCAGCAACGTGTCCGCCGGTATGGATAACAGAATTTTGCTAAATATCCTGGAGATTAAAAACGGGGAGGAGTTCTTCCGCATTGATTACCGCCTTAAGGACAGCGTGCCTCTGTTTGACAGAATGCCCTTCCTGGAAGTCCCTCTCAACCAATTGATAAGGCTGGTCACAACCGAACGCAAATATTACAACCTCAGCATGGAGCACGCCCTCTACCAGCAAGTGCTCAATGCCAACACCGATGAAAACGGCATACCGTACGCTAACTGGACTACCCTTTACAAAGAAAGCCAACTGGACCCCGTTATATTCAACTCCGCTCAGGAGCAGCCGTACAGAAAAAGCTCACATATCATAGAAGAGGATACCGTAACCGACGCTTCGGTTACCTATAATGAGGAAAAAGGCATATATTACGTAACAATTTCGCTGGACGTCGAAACAATAGACCCCGAGCTGGGCGTCAACAAAGCCACCAAAGATACCCTGGTTTCAATCAAAGAAGGAGCGGGTTCGGATAATGTGCGTTTTACTTCCGTCGAAGTAGAATTTCAGATGTGGGACAACGGTTACTTTAAAGAGTATTCCTGCATAGAAAATTGGGAAGGCAAGGTGGCAATGAATCTTAATGTTTCCTCCGAGTTTTATTACCGTGACATCTACTCCTACGCCGAAGCCGATTGCGACATCTCCGCCTATTACGCAAACGGAGCGTTTGTCAACAATTAGTCAATGGGCTTTTTTGAAGAAGTTTATTCCGTCGTAAAGAAAATACCGAGCGGCAGGGTCGCCACCTACGGGGACGTTGCCGCTCTTTGCGGTAAAAAGCGCGCCGCGCGGCAAGTTGGCTGGGCGCTGCATCAAAATCCGAGTTTTATGGAAATACCCTGTCACAGAGTTGTCAGCCGCGTGGGAAGGCTGGCGCCCGCTTTTGCCTTCGGAGGGCAAAATGTGCAAAAAGGGCTGCTTGAGAAAGAAGGGGTGCGGGTCGGGGAGGATTTTACCGTCGACCTTTCTCTCTACAGGTGGAAGGGCGTATCCGATTAGCAGTATTATTTTTTCGTAATGGTCAATAATTTTTCATATTCGATATGAAAAAATTTCTTTTGCTTGCATTAATACTTTTTTTGATTGCCGTATACTGTATTAACGGCGAATTTAATTCCTTTGCCCCCGCAGAATATAGGGATATTTTTGCGCGCTGTAGCCGGGTGTTCCGCTTGAACGGGGACGCGGCGCGGAAAACAGATGCCGTTTATTCTTTCGCGGGCGGAAAAGAAGATATTTCCCTTCTGGCGGAAAAATTTGAGATTTCCATTATAGACACTCAGACTTTGCAAGGCAGAATAATTTACTACGGCTACAGCCCCAGATTCGGGCGGTGCGTTGACTACAGGGGCAGCCGCTGCAACGTGCAAATGGTTTATTGTTCGGGCACAATCACCGTAGGGATGCCCGTTTTGACAGGCTCATACTGATTCCGATTATCCGCCTATTGCCCTTGACTTAATTTTTTCTTACTGTATAATGAAAGGCGGAGAACAAAAATGGCTAACGGAAATTATGTATGGTATGTGTCTTACGGCTCAAATATGTTGTATGGGAGATTCGCGCTCTACTTGCGGGGAGGCAAGCTTAAGGGGGTAAACAAAACATACCCGGGCTGTACGGACAAGAGCTTGCCTAAAGCCGGTATCCCCTATGAACTTAACTATGACGTGTATTTCGGGCAGTATTCTTCCACCTGGGGCGGCGGCGTCGCTTTTTTGGATGTTTCCAAGCCCGGACACGCTTACGGCAGAGCTTATCTTATCTCAAGTTCCCAATTGAAAGAAATCCACGCGCAGGAAGGCAGCGGGAAAGAATGGTATAAGGACCTTATCCCGCTTGCTACCATAGACGGCATTGCCGCATATACAATAACCAATAAAGTAAGGAGAAAGCCTAACCCTCCCACAACAAAATATATTAAAGTAATAAAGAAAGGGCTGATTGAGACATATCCCGAAAAATCAAAAAGAGAAATCAAAGAATATCTTAAAAAAATAACGGCTTAGCACCGGGAATACGGCGTTGGATATAAGAGGTAAAATATGAAAGAGCAAACCATCAACCAATTGATTTATCAACTGGACGATTTGATTCCGCCCCGCAAAATAGGCAAGCTAAAGCAAGCGCTTGCCGGGGTAGGGGAAGAGGCGTACGGACAAATTTTGGAGGTACCCGCAAAAAAACCTTATTCCGCCGTATTGCTGGCAGCTTTTCTGGGGTTTTTGGGAATCAACAGATTTTACATACGTCAATATGTCTTAGGTGTGCTGAAAATAGCGCTTACCGTCGGCGCGGGCATATTATGTTTTCGGTTGCCTTCAGAGTATATGACGGTAATAGGCGCAATCTATCTTGCGATATATATAGCGGATATATGCTTTAGTTTTACAGGCTGCAGATACGCCAATCTGGCGGCAATCAAAAAAGCAATAAAATAGAACCGCCTTATCGCCAAGGCGGTTTTTGGGCATACCAAACAAGTGTTTTCAGGCACTGATTATACGGTTATCGTTACCTTTTGCAAGTTGCGCGGTTTGTCCGGATTAAGCCCCAGCACCGAGGCTAAGGAAGCGGCGTAAAGCTGAATCGCCGCGGTGTAGATAAAGGGATTTTCCAGACTTTGCATGGTAGGCATTTCAAAGCAATGGGAGGAAATTTCCTTAATTTTGGGTATATCCGTAAAGCTAATTATATTGGCGCCCAACAGGCTGAGGCGGGTAGCCATGGAGATAAACTCTTCCTCAAGTTCTCCGCTCGGCGCAAGCATAATAACATTTGTGCCTTCCTCTATAAGCGCGAGGGGACCGTGCATAAATTCCGCGGTGGAAAAGGCTCTGCAGAAAATATAGCAGGTCTCCGTAAGTTTAAGGCCAAGCTCGTCGGCTATGGCCATTAAAAAGCCTCTGGTCAAAATAATGGTGTTTTTTATGTTTTTTGTGGCAAGCGCGAATTGCAGCATTTTGTCTTCGCTTTCGGTGAAAAATTCTCTGAGTTTGGCGGGCATCAGCGAGAGATTCATTTTGGCGGTTTTGGGCACAATGGCGTTAGATAAAAGATACAGGCAGGCCAATTGCCCCATAAAGGTCTTGGTAGCCGCCACGCTAAGCTCTTTGTCCGCCGCGATAAATATGTGATAATCGCATTCCCGCGCTAGCTCGCTTTCCGGATTGTTGGTTACCGCCACCGTCATCGCGCCGCTGCTCTTTGCCTCGCGGACGGCAAGCAGGGTATCCGTGCTTTTGCCGCTTTGGCTTACTGCCACAACGAGATTTTCGGATAAGTCCACCTTGGAATTGTATACGGTCACCACGGAAAGATTCAGGGGGCTGACCATTTTTTCGCCGACGATTTCGTTTAGCGCCTTAAAATACTGCACGGCGTTGTTGCTGCTGCCCCGCGCAATGGTGGTGATGCCTGTCAGCTTTCTTTCCTTAAAGGCCATGCCGATTTTTGCAATGGTATCCTTGTTGGCCAGAAGAATATTTTTTATTGTTTCGCTGCCTTCTTTAAGTTCTTTCATCATTAACGACATTTTTTAACACCTCTCAACTATGTCCTATTCGCAAAAAATAAGATGTTCTTATCTTCTTTATTCTCTCGTTTTATACTAATAATATACGCGTCAGGCTCCGAAGAAGGAACGTTTAAGAAAATTTATGGCATGCATAGCTCTCTTTTTCTTTGCCTTTTAGTGTAAAGGGGTAAACAAAACGGGCAATAATCAGGATAAAATAATGTTTTTGTAAAATGCGCGCGCTCCTTTTGTCCGCCTTGCGCCTTAATTATAAACCATTTTGCAGATAATGTAAAACAAAATAGGGGCAAAAGTGTTGACATCTTAGCCGGCAATCAATATAATATAACAAGCTGGTTAAAAAGGGTAAAACCCTCCCTTTTTACCAAAAAAGCCAGGCGGCTACACAAAAAATCGGATATTTGCTGACGTGGCTCAGTCGGTAGAGCACGTCCTTGGTAAGACTGACAGCTAAGGGAAAAACGGCTCAACAACTGCCAAAATGTACTGTGGTCTATGCCACGAAAAACTTAATAAAAATGCACTTGCTGCTATGGCTCAGTCGGTAGAGCACGTCCTTGGTAAGGACGGGGTCATGGGTTCAAATCCCGTTAGCAGCTCCAAAAAGCACCGAAAACACGAGTTTTTCGGTGTTTTTCTTTGTCTGAAACACTAGTGGTGCAAAATGGCATAAAAAAGGCATACAGCTTTTCACCAAAACCTTAGACCACAGTATTTTAGCCATTGCACCATTTTTTTGACCCTATTTTAAACATAAGGCATAAAAAAGGCATAAAACTTTTAGTCAACTCATCTCTACCCAATATGGATACTACTGCTATGTGCTTTGAATATCTTTTGTAGGTTTTGTAGTAGTTGAAAATAAATAGTGATATATTTGGTTTCATTTCATTTAAATTAAGACCATATAACCCATATTAGAATATAACCTACAGTTACTGCTGCAAGTGTAAAAGGGAGTCCTATCTTCATAAAATCTTTCGTCTTAACTTCGTACCCTTCTTTTCTTAAAATACCGATAGCTGTTACATTTGCTGATGCACCTATTGGAGTAAGGTTGCCCCCTAAGGTGGCGCCAATTAAAAGACCGAAGAAAAGAAGATTTGGTTCAATCCCCAAAATTCCGGCGATGCCTGCCGTAACTGGAAGCATCGTAGTTACATAAGGTATATTATCTATAAATGCAGACAGCAAAACAGATACCCAAACAATTAAAGTATAAATCAAAAAAATGTTATGTTGACTAGCCTTTACAAATAATAAACTAATATCCGTTACAAGTCCGGCTTCAGATATTCCGCCTATAACCACAAACAGACTCGCTAGTAGCAAAACAGTAAAATAGTCTATTTCCTTAATTGGTTTTTTTATTGCCTTTATACTATTATGGCGAAATAATTCCTTTATTAAGCCTATCGCAAATATTGACACACATATACTTCCGTTTATAGTTTTTGGCATATTTGGTAAAAATGAAGCAATAATGAGAAGTAGAACCATACCTATTAATAAGAAGGATGGGAAAACATCATCAACCCTAGTTTTTTCAAATAGTTTGATTTCCTGTTTTTCCTTTCTCATAATATAAACCAATACTCCTGTTGCCGCTATCGCTCCTACTTGAACTACCCAAAAAATACCGATGCGACCGTCAACAAAGAAAAATTGAAGAAAATTTAGATTGGCATACCCTCCTAGAAGAATTGAAGTAGTGTCTCCCACAAGAGTGGCGGCTCCTTGAAGATTAGAAGAAACAGCAATTGCAATTATACTTGGAACTGGAGAAATTATTAATTTTTTAGAAATATTTACAGCAATAGGAGCAACTATTAGAACAGTCGCTACATTATCAATAAAAGCAGAAATAAGCCCAGCGAATAGTGATAAGGCTACAATTGCCCATTTAAGATTAGATGTTTTTTTTATTATTAAATCAGCAAGAAGAGAAGGCATTTTTGAATCAATAAAAAGCGATACAATACCCATCGTTCCGGTAATCATCATAAGCACATTCCAGTCTATAGTATAAAAAACTTTAGATAGAGGCATTATGCCGCTAACTACAAAGACTAGAGCAGATGTAAGCGCTATGTATGCTCTTTTTTTGGGAAATGCCAGTAAAAGAGCAT
>JBMNTS010000020.1:0-21609 GCA_050945855.1 Christensenellales bacterium
TTTTGCCTGGATTACGATTTTCGCGCTGGGAGCGATGGCGGTAAACTCCGTCGGTATATTGGTAATTTATAAAAATAAGGAGTGGGCAAAAAAAGCAAAGGAATACTTTATGTGCTTTGCCGCGGGAGTGCTCATTACTTCCCCATTGGTCATGGCATTTCCCGAGGCTCTGTCCGTCAACACCAACGCGGGGCTTGCCGCATTGGCGGGTTTCATGTTCATGTATTTTTCCAACAAAATTATTAAACTCAGAACAAAGCAAAGCGAACTTGCCTTCGGTGTTACCGCTATCGAGGGCATCTTAATTCATTCTCTTTTGGACGGGGCTATATATACAGTCACTTTCAGCGTAAGCGCGCTTGCCGGAGTATTGGTAGGTATCGGTCTGGTTATGCACGAGTTCGCGGAAGGCGTGATTACCTTTTCCGTACTGCTAAAAAGCGGAGAGGAGCCTAAAAAGGCAGCTTTTTACGCTTTTTTGGCGGCAGCGCTGACCACTCCCATAGGCGCTTTTGTGGCGTATCCCTTTATCAGCAGGATCAGCTCACAAGCTTTGGGCATCGCCTTGGGATTCGTTGCGGGCGTGTTGATTTATGTTTCCGCCTCTCATCTGCTGCCCGAAACGCGCGAACATGAAAAAAAGCATTCCACCATATCCTTTTTGGGCGGCATTGCCTTAGTGCTGCTCATTATGCTTCTGGAAGGATAATTCAGTCTTAACATTTTTTATCAACATTTGCGCTTTCTTTTGTAAAGTCACGTTTGCCATACGCAAAAGCATAATATAAATAGTAAAAAGGCGTATCCGTTGTACATATTTTAATGCCACGGCATTAATATATGCAACGGATTTTTTAATGAAATAAAGGAGAAAATACTATGTGAATGCCTAATATTCCGGATATTAAGCCGAATATAACGGTTAAACAGGATGACGCCGTAAACGTATTGCTTATTTCCATTGCGTTGGAAGAACTTGCCCAAGCTCATATTTTAAACGCCGAAGGCGAGAAGATTCAATACGCGATAAGCGTTCAAAACAAGCCTTTACACGGAGGGCCTCCGATACCGCCGCCTCCGCCCACTCCTCCTGTTAACCTTTTGGAAGTTAATAAGAGTGTCGTAAGTATGATAAGAGCAATAATCAAAAATCAGATGCTGCTCCAGTTTAAACTTGAGGACACTATAGACCTTATCAAAAAAGGTCCCAAATGCTGCTGATAAATCAGCCGCCGGCGCAAAGCCCAGGGCTTTGCGCTACATAGGAGGAAGCAAAAATGAGCATGCCGATAATACCCGATATCAAGCCCAGAATAGAATTGACGATTTGCGATTCGATTAATTTACTTATAGCCTCAATCGCGCAACAGGAGTGCGCTGTCGCAAAACTGATAGACGCGGAGGCAAAGAAACTCTATTGCGCAATAGGAAAATGCACCAATCGCAGCGAATTGCTGCAGATAAACGAAAGCATAAGAGATACCGTTTCCGAACTGGTAAATTTAGAGATACTGTTAAAAAGCAAACTCAGCGACGCGAAAAAATTGCTGGAATGCTGCCCCGATAAATGTCCCAAACCCAAATGTGCTGACTGCGCTCCGCCTTGCGGCTGTCGGTCTAGCTGTTACAGTTTTAACAATCGTTATTGCTAGCAGTAAAAGTCGCATAGCCAAAAATACAGCTTTTTAAGATAAGAATGCCGCCTGCCCTTCAATTCCGTTTTTGGCGGGCAGGCTGATTCCGTAAGCAGGAGAGTATATGCGGGAGAAAATTTTTATAAATCGGTTGACATTTTTATGCGGATGATATTATAATAATAGTAACAACTGAATAATTAAACCGATGATTGCAGAGTAGTAGTATCAAGCCAAGACGTGAAAGCGAGCCGCTTACGGTGTGAGTGCGGTACGGATGCTTGTTATGAATGGACTGCATAGGGCAGTGAAGAAAGGCGCAAAACCTAGTATTCCTGACGGATTTCCCCCGTTAAAGGGATAGGATATAACCGGCAGCGGCGTATCCGAAGAGGTAGCAAATCAGCTATAAAATTGGGTGGCACCACGAAAGTACAATTCGTCCCATGTTATGTACTTTGCGTGGTTTTTTTATATACTGAAAAAGCGAGGAAAAGGAAAATGAGAGTAATAAACCAAAAGACAATATTTCGATGGCGGCTTGCGCAGTGCAACAAAATCGGGCAATAACAATTAATTAATATAAAGAATTTATTAAGGAGAATATAAAAATGTTGGAAAAAAATATAGATTTTGCAGTTTACAGGAAGCAAGTACCCGATAAGGACGGTTACTTCGGCACATACGGCGGCGCGTATATACCCCCTCAATTAGTCCCCGCTTTTAAGGAGATTGCCACCGCTTACGCCACAATTTGCCAGAGCTCCAAGTTTATCAACGAGCTGAGGCGCATAAGGAAAGAATTTCAGGGACGTCCCACGCCCACATATCATTGCGAAAGACTTTCTAACAGCATAGGCAACTGTCAGATATACCTAAAGAGGGAGGACCTTAACCATACGGGAGCGCACAAACTCAACCATTGTATGGGAGAAGGTCTGCTTGCCAAATATATGGGCAAGAAAAAGCTTATTGCTGAGACCGGCGCGGGGCAGCACGGAGTAGCTTTGGCTACCGCCGCCGCCTTTTTCGGTCTGGAGTGCGACATATATATGGGTGAGGTGGATATCGCCAAGCAGGCGCCCAATGTGGCGCGCATGAAGATATTGGGCGCGAGAGTTATCCCCGTATCCCACGGATTAAAGACGCTTAAGGAAGCGGTGGACGCTGCTTTTGAAGGTTACCTTAAGGAATATGAGGACGCTATTTATTGCATAGGCTCTGTGGTGGGTCCGCACCCCTTCCCCCTTATGGTAAGAGATTTTCAAATGGTGGTGGGCGTGGAAGCCAGGGAACAATTTCTGGATATGACGGGCAACCTGCCAGACGCAATTTTGGCCTGCGTGGGCGGCGGCTCCAACGCCGCGGGCTTCTTCAGCTCATTTTTGGCAGACCCCGTTGAGATTTACGGCGTAGAGCCGCTGGGCAAGGGCACTAAGATGGGAGAGCACGCCGCAAGCCTCACTTACGGCGAGGAAGGCATTATGCACGGCTTTAATTCCATTATGCTTAAAGACGGAAAAGGCGAGCCCGCTCCCGTTTATTCTATCGCCAGCGGTTTGGACTATCCCTCTGTAGGACCGGAACACGCTTATCTTAAGTATCTGGGCAGGGCGAAATATGTCACCGTCAACGATGAAGAGGCGGTGGACGCCTTCTTCACCCTTTCCAGACTGGAAGGCATTATCCCCGCGCTGGAATCCGCCCACGCCATTGCGTACGGTATGAAGCTTGCCAAGGAAATGGGCACAGGTTCCATACTTATCAACTGCTCGGGCAGGGGAGATAAGGATATGGATTATATCTTAGAAAAATATCCGCATAAACTCAAATAGAATCAGCAGCCGGAAAAAGGCTTCGGACGACGAAGCCTTTTTTTTCGCCCCAAAACCTGACAGCGCCGTTTATTATTACCTTGATTATAATAACATGCTATGATAAAATAATAATATGAAGAAGGTTTTCAACAAGACATTTAACATAAAGATAAGCGACAGGGACGCGTATACTGTTATTGCGGTTTTGCTTGCGATAATATTGATAGGCACCATTATCACAGTGTCGGGCGTAAACCTAGGCTCTCGCCAAGACCAAGAGCCAAAGGCGCCGCCATTTGTCACCACGTATTACGATTTGGCGATAGATGCTGCTGACAAGAAGGGAAGGATGCCGGACGATTTTATTCCTTCGGATATGAAAAGAGGGAACTTTAGGCTTGATTACGATAAAACCGTCATTTCCGTAGACAACGATTGGCGCATTACGCTCAAAGACAATATAAGCGCGGGCGCGAAAACAGTTGTTAAGGCGCGATTGGGCAGGAGCGATATTTACGCTATTGCCAATATCGTTATAGTAAACGCCGATATAATCGTAACTTCCGCGGAGGAATTTTTGCAGCTGCCCGACAGCGGCAAAACGATTGTTGTGGCGAACACGCTGGATTTTACCTTAGCGGAAGGCAATGTGGACAGCTTCAGCGGCAAAATATATTTCAATCATCATCCCTTTGTTAATATAAAAGCGGATAACTTCCCTTTGTTTGATTCACTTAACAGCGCGCAGGTAACCGGCGTTTCTTTGGACGTGGATATTGCCGCGGACGATACGCGCGCTCTTTATACCGATTTGAGCAACAGCGAGGACGCGACGGATTACGCTAAGGTTTTCGGCGTTGTAGCGGGCAGGGCGGACAAGACCCGATTTGAAAACGTGACATTGGCGGGCAGTGTGAATTTTGAGATTAAGGATGGGGAAAAGAGGTATTATATCGGCGGGTTGGCGGGCTTTTTGAATGACCGCAGAAGAATACTGGAAAATGACATCGGGATAAGCGTAAGCCAAAATATCAGGGTGTATCTTAATATCGAAGTCTTTACGGCGCTTTCGGAAGTCAACGATATCGAGTGCGGCTCGCTGTTCGGCATAATCAAAAACGCCTCTTTGCAAACGGTGGTCGCTCAAGGCAGAATAGATACGGTTGCGCAAGGCTCTACCTTAAAAAGGGTATCCGCAGGCGGCATTTTCGGCTCCCTTATTAAGGAATACGACAGTGAACTTGGACATGATTTCTATACTTTCGACACCATGAAAAACCTTTACGGCAAGGTTGAGGTATTTATATTGGCAAATGCGCTTGAGCAAGCTCCGAGAGTAGGGGGCATAGGCGCATACGCGCAAAACGTCAATCTTGACGAATGCGTTTTTGATACCCTTGTTTCGGTAAAAACGGATAACAATATGACGGAGAGCGACAGAGCGGCAATTGTCGCCAAAGCCTTAAACAGCCTATCCGGTTTTTCCATGACCCTTAACGGCGAGGACTGGAGCATATATCAGTAGCTTCTTTTTTGTATAACGCATACGCAGGCGGCAGCTAAGCTTACGCTGGATAAAATCAGATAATACAAGGTCAACGGCGTAAAAAAACTCATTACGGCAAGAGTCGCGCCGCTGAAAGCAAAATATTTTGCCCGTCTGCGCTCGAATACGCTTTGAGCGATGTCCGAAAACTTAATCCGCTGCGTCTTTCTTTTAATTTTGACAGGCTTTTCGGGCAGGGCGTTGTGCAATCTCAGGTATTTATGCACCGCCCGGTTTTCTATATACTCAAAAGCCACGTCCAGAGAGTTGAGAAACAAAAACACTTCCCTTTTAGGTCTTTTGGATAAGAAATATACTTTATCGAAATTGTATTTTATGGCCACCCGTCTTGCTTTGGCGATATCCTCTGCATTTACCGGGGTAAATTTGTAGCCTACCATATACATCTTTTTTACTGGCGCGAAAATCAATATATTATTGCCTTCCGTTTTGACCCGATAATCTTGCGGCAATGTGGATACTAGCCTGCAAATGGTCTTTTGGGCACCCCAAATGGCAAATATGGTCTGCATTTCCGGCAAAGTTATTGTCTGCTTATCTTCGTAACGGTTTTTTGCGTGCAGCATTATTCCGCAGGCGAGGACAATTACAAAAAAGCTTGCGGCAAGGTTTAGGGGCGTTTGCAGGCCTAAATAGTCCAGCCATAAAAAGCTGATAATAAATATGGATACGGCAAAGGCCGCTTTGTCAAAAATTCTGCCCATGGTACAATAATGGACGCCTAAGCATAAAAAAATACCTAAGAATAGGCGGGCAAGTGTTTAAGGTGTAATTACTTGATAAAAATACTGGTATGTAATATAATGTAATTATGCTGACGGGACTATTCGGCGGGGCGTTCGACCCTTTTCATAAAGAGCACAAAAGGTTGGCGGAGTCTGCTTGGCGCGAGCTTAATTTGGACAGAATACTTATTATCCCGTCCGTCAATCCCCCTCACAAAAGCCCTCCCGAAGCAGATTTTGCGGACAGAGCGGCTATTATCGCAAAGGAATGCGCCAATCTCCCTTATGTGGAAGTATCCGAGATAGAAAAGGAAAACAAGCAAGGCTACACTTACCTTACCTTAAAAATGCTTGCAACCCTTTACCCGCAGGATAAATTTGTTTTTATCATAGGCGCGGACAGTCTATTGCAGTTTGAGGAG
This sequence comes from Christensenellales bacterium, assembly GCA_050945855.1. Classification (GTDB taxonomy): domain Bacteria; phylum Bacillota; class Clostridia; order Christensenellales; family DTU072; genus CAYSNP01. The sequence goes on from JBMNTS010000020.1 coordinate 6,166, forward strand.
TGGGAAAGACCCGGGGAGATTGCCGCCCAATGCTCTTTGGCGGTAGCGGGACGGGAAGGGTATCCGCTGCCTTTGGACGCTATGGAGCGCGTTGCCCAAAAGTACAATACGCAGGTAATCCCATTAAGCTATACGGGCAAGGAAATCAGCAGCACCGGATTGCGCGCCTCTATAGAACTTGGAGTGGATACGGGGGACGTGCTGGGCAAGGTTACCTTGGAATACATCGCAAAAAAGGGATTGTACCGCAAGCACAAAAAGCTGGTGGATTATGTATCCTCAAAGCTGTCGGCAGAGAGGTTGGGGCATACGCAAAGGACGGTATTGTTCGCTTTAGAATTAAACACTCAGGTAAAACTGCCCTTTGATACCGTATTTATTGCCGCGCTGCTGCACGACGCCGCCAAAGAAAACGGCGCGCACGATCCTTTAAGTCATCAATACGAGGGCGAAAGGCTGGCAAAAGAGCTGGGGATTGAGGATAAAAGCATACTTGAGGCGATAAAATATCACGCCACCGCGCATGCCGGCATAGACGCCTTAGGCAAAATTATTTACCTTGCCGACAAGCTGGAAGCGGGCAGGGATTATGCCTGCGCGCATACATTCAGAGAGCTTGCGCTAAAGGATTTTGCCACCGCGTTTGGAAAGGTGTTAGAGCACAACATTGATTATTTAATCGGTTCGGGGATTGTCCCGGACGCAAACAGTCTGGCTTGTCTGGAAAAATTAAGGAGAAAATAATGGAAATAATTAAATTGAGAGACACCGTAATCAAAGCCTTGCAGGAAAAAAACGGCCTTGACATTAAGGCTGTCAATCTGGACGGGCGCACGATAATTGCCGATTATTTTATTATCGCCACCGGCAACAACGGCCCGCACCTGCGCGCGCTTGCCGATTACACGGAGGAGCAATTGGAAGCAAACGGCGTCAGCCCTCTGCGCAAAGAAGGCGTAGGGGAAGGCAGATGGATAGTGCTGGATTACGGCAGCATAATAGTGCATTTGTTCAACCGTGAAAGCAGGGATTACTATTGTTTGGAAAAACTTTGGGGCAACGGCGACAACATAACTGTTTTTAATTAAAAAATTCTCCGGAGTCAGAAAATGAAAAAAAGAATTTCAGCGGACTATCTTGCAAAAGTCGCGGTCTTAGCCGCTTTAAGTTTTGTATTGTATACCTACGCGCGTTTCCCCATTTTCCCGCCCCCTTATAACGTTTTGGATTTTGACTTCTCCGCGCTGCCCGCGCTGATCGGCGGGTTCGCGCTGGGGCCCGTTGCCGCCGTATTGATAGAAATAATCAAGGTAACCGCTAAGATTGCTTTGGATGGAATCAGTTTCGGCGGAATAGGCGACCTTTCCAATTTTATCGTAAGTTGCAGCTTTGTGCTGCCTGCAGCCCTTATTTATAAGTACAACCATACCAGAAAAGGGGCTTACATAGGCTTGGCGGCAGCGGCTGCAAGTCAGGTGCTGGTTGGCGCGTTAAGCAATTATTATATTATTATACCGCTTGTGGCAAAAATACCCGGGTTGGGTTTCTATATGGATATCAGGGCGGAGTTCGCTTTTTTATGGGGCAGCCTTTTCAATCTGATAAAGGGCGGGAGCAACGCGCTGCTTGCCGTGCTTCTTTATAAAAGGCTAAGTCCGCTGCTTAAAAAATCGTATATTCATAAAAGGGCAATCCAAAAACCGCGGGTGGCAATACAAAACTATACCCCCGGCGAATACAAGGATGAGGAAGCCCCCGAAGCTTTGAACAACGAAGGCGGCGGGGAAACAGGCGAGGAAACAAGCGCGGAAAGAAGCGAAGAAACAAGCGGGGAAAAATGAAAAAGCAGTATTCTTCCGCTTGTCTAAACGACACCCGCATTCTTGCGGAAAAGCTGGCGGCGCGCCTCAAGGGGGTGGAGACCATAACCCTTACGGGACAGTTGGGCAGCGGAAAAACCACGTTTGTGCAATTCTTGGCAGCCGCTTTGGGCGTAGAGGAGAATATTACCAGCCCCACCTTCAATATAGTCAGGTTTTACCAAGGGAAATTTCCGCTCAGGCATTTTGACATGTACAGGCTGGGGGAGGATGAGCTTGAGGAATTGGGGTTTAGCGAGATTATGGGCGAGCCCGGCATTAACGTTATCGAATGGAACAAAGCGCCCCTGCACGGCGGCGTAATAAATATTTCCATAGAAATCACAGGCGATGAGAGCAGACTTTTTAGTGTGGAAGGAATAGAATTGTGATTGGATTGGTTTTGGACACCTCAATGGATAAGGCCATTATAGGTCTTTCCGTAAACGGGAAGAGGGAAATATATATCAGCGAAAAGCCCAGGCACAACGCGGAATTGCTGCCCGCCATTGATGCCTTGATGCAACGCTGCGGGCTGAAAATTACTGATATGGATTGCTTCGGAGCGGTAGTGGGTCCGGGCTCTTTTACAGGCATCAGGGTGGGGGTATCCACCGTCAACGCCTTCTGTTACGCTTTGGGCAAAAGGGCCGCCTCCATCAACGCGCTTGAACTGTTGCGCAAGGATAAAGCGGAGGATATTCTGGCTATGATTGACGCCCGCCATGACAATTACTACACCGCGCTGTATAAAAGAGAGGGGGTCGAATACGCTTTTTTGAATAGGGAGCAGATAGAAAAGCTGACTTGCAAAAAAATACTGCGCACTCAATCTGACCCAGACGCGTTAATGGATGTTTTTGAGGAAAAAATGAAAAAAGGGGAGCTTACCGCTCCCGTGCGCCCCTTTTATTTAAGGGCTTCCAGCGCGGAGACCGGAGTTTGATATGCATGACTTTAAGCTTGCGGATATGCGCGCGGAGCATACCCGGGAAATCGCCGCAATAGAAGCGCAATGTTTTGGCGCGCGCGCCTGGAGCGAAGAACTGCTTAGGGCGGAGTTGGCGGACGAAAACAAGCACTATAAGGTGATTTTGCATCAGGATAAAGTAATAGGATACGGCGGATTTTCACACATAATCGACGAAGGCCATATAATGAATATTGCTGTGGCCTCTCCTTACAGGCGCATGGGCGCGGGCAGCCTAATAATGAACGCTTTGAAAGAAAAAGCGCGCTCGCTTAACATCACCGCTTTGACGCTGGAAGCGGGCGAGCACAACCGCCCCGCAATAGATTTTTATCACAGGCATAATTTCAAGGATTGCGGCATAAGACCGGGATATTACTCTGACAAGGAGGGGGCGCTGATATTATGGTGCTTGTTGGAGGAAGGATAGATTTTAGCGCATCACATCCGTTACGGCAGAGGAGAGGATGTAATCTTTTTACACGGATGGGGAGGCAGCGTATCCGCTTTTGCGGCGTGCGCTAAGGAGCTTGCCGGTTTCTATACCGTCACGCTGATTGATTTTTACGGTTTCGGCGCCACCGCTCACCCCGGATATCCCCTGACTTTAGACGATTACGTCCGCTCCGTTTTGGATATCATTTCCTATTACAAAATGCAAAGGGTAATTTTGATCGCCCATTCCTTCGGCGCAAGAGTAGCGTTAAAGCTTGCGCACGACTTTCCGCATCTGGTAAACAAAATGGTGATTGCGGACGGGGCTGGCATAAAAGCGCGCAAAGGCATCAGATATTATTACAGGTTTTATCGCCACAAGCTCCTTTCTCTATTGCGTATTCCTCATAAATCGGGCTCCAAGGATTACCGCGCGCTTTCGCCCGTAATGAAGCAAACTTTTAAAAATATTGTCAATAAGGATCTCACCCCCTTGCTTAATTCCATAAATACTCCCGTTCTGCTGATATGGGGCGACCGGGACAGGCAAACCCCTCTTTATATGGCAAGAAAGATGAGCCGTCTGCTCCCCGACAACAAATTGATAATATTCAAGAAAGCGGGGCATTTCTGCTATCTGGCTCAGCACGCCGCGTTTTGCAAAGCCGTTTATTATTTTCTGCTGGGAGCGCGCCTATGAATATCTACCTAAACTGGCTTGCACTTTTTTGCGCTCTTTGCGTGGCAGGACTGCATTCAGTAAGGTGCATTACGATAATTCAGCAAAAAAATTACAGACCGGAAAAAAACAGCGCCAAAATCAGAAAGGAAAGAGCGCTGTATTTTTATAAATGTCTCCTGGCAGGCTGCATACTTGCCGCAATCGCGTATTATGAATTATGGATTTCGGTCGGGATTTTTACACCGCTGTTTAGCGCGTGCCTGATTGTTTCTTTGGTAAAGGCAATAAAAAACACAAAGGTGCCCTTAAAATGCACGCGAAGGGTAAAACGCCTTTTCGCGGTATATCTGATTGTGTTTTCGGGGTGTCTTTACTTTGCTTACCTGTTGTATTTCACCGCATACCTGATTTTCGCGGCGTTTTTGCTTGTCGCGCTTAACGCCGTTTTTCTGGACGGGCTAAACGCGGTCGTAAGCGTTTTTGAAAACTTAAATAACCGCAGATATATCAACGCCGCAAAAAAACGCCTTGCCTCATCCTCTGTGTACAAGATAGGCATTACGGGAAGCTATGGAAAAACAAGCACCAAAAATATACTTGCGAAGATGCTTGCGCGAAAATACAAGGTGCTTTGCACTCCGGAGAATTATAATACGCCGCTGGGGATATCCCTTACCCTGAAAGACAAGGATTTGAACGCCTACGATGTGTTTGTTGCGGAGATGGGCGCAAGACATAAGGGGGACATAAAACAGCTTGCGGATATGGTGCGGCCCGCGGCGTCCGTAATTACCGGCGTAGGACCTCAACATCTGGCTACTTTCAAAAGCGTGAAGAATATAGTGAGAGAAAAAGGCAGGCTGGCGGAAAAAACCAAGGAATATTGCGTTATTGACATCTCCAACCCGTACGGACAGGAGATATACTCTAAGACCGCCTGTTCTAAAATTGCCGTTTGCGCCTCACAAAACAACAAGGCGCAGGTATACGCGGAAAATATAAGTTTCGATAATAATCTGACCCGATTTGACATAGTATTTATTGACGGCGTCACGCTCAAAGATTGCGCAACCGTATTGCTGGGCGCGCACAATATAACCAATATTCTGCTGGCGGCGGCGATGGCCTTATTTTTGGGCGTGAAGGCAGGCGAAATACGGGAAGCGATAGCCAGTCTTACCCCTATGCCCCACCGTCTGGAATTGGTGCAAAACACCAGAGGCATTACGATAATTGACGACACCTACAACGCCAATTTTGAGGGAGTAAAGAGCGCGTATAAAGTATTGCAGGGCTTTTCCGGCAGAAAGGTAGTGCTTACGCAGGGCATTGCGGAACTGGGCAAGAAGAGCGCGGAGCTGAATTATCAGACGGGGCGCTTGCTCGCCCAAGTCGCGGATTTGGTGCTGCTTACCGGCGTAAACGCTCCGCATATAGAAAAAGGACTGTTAAATTCGGGTTTTGACAAAACGGCAATCAAGCATTACGCTTCCTTAGCCGCCGCCCAAAGCGATTTTGAGAGGGTGCTGCAAAAAGGAGACATATTCTTGCTGCAAAACGATTTAATCGATATTTCATAAAAGGATGGGAGTATGAAAAAAACAATAGCCGTAATTTTCGGAGGGGACAGCGTAGAACACGATATTTCCATTATAACAGGCCTGCAGACCATAAGCGCCATAGATGATAAAAAGTATGAAGCCATACCCGTTTACTTAAAAGACGGCGCGATTTATTTCGGGGAAAGCCTGGGGCATATTCAGGCATTTATAAATTTCAGGGAGCACAAGCATAAAAAGGGATATTTCAGATTGGGAAAGCTATACAGGTCAATTATAGGATTAAGCTTTCCTTACGCCAAAATAGATTGCGCCTTGCTTTGCACGCACGGAGGAGAGGGGGAAAACGGGGCGCTTCAGGGGTATCTGGCATACTGCCGCATACCCTTTACTTCTCCGGACATTTTTCAATGCTCTTTGTTTATGGATAAGGCGCACACAAAACAAATGGCAAAGAGTATGGATATAGCCTGTCTGCCCTGGCGCGTTATGTATAAGAGGGACTTTGCAGGCGACGCGCAAAAGGAAATCAAGGACTTGCTGAGCGAATTTTACTTTCCCGTTATCGTCAAGCCCTGCCTGCTTGGTTCCAGCATAGGCATTGGCAGAGCGGAGGACGAGCAAGAGCTGCTCTCCGCGCTGGAGTTGGCGTTTATGTTTGGGGAAAAGGTAATAATAGAGCCCGCGCTGAAGGACTTCAGGGAAATAAATATCGCGGTTTTCAGGGGGGAAGATAACGAAATTATCTTAAGCGAGCCGGAAGAACCGATTGCGGGTCAGAATTTTTTAAGCTTTGACGACAAATATATGGGCGGGGGCAAGGGTATGGCGGGCAGCAGGCGGGAATTGCCCGCGAAAATCTCCAAAGGCTTGAAAAAGAAGATAGAAGAGTATAGCAGGCTGCTTTACGATGCCCTTGAATGCAAAGGGGTAATCAGGATTGATTATTTGGTAAAGGAGGGAAAAATATATCTTAACGAGGTGAATTCCATACCCGGCTCCTTAGCTTATTATCTTTTTTCGGGCAAAGACATTTCCCATTCCGCGCTGATATCCTCTCTTATAGATTCCGCCATCAAAACCTATGGCGAAAGGGAATGTTCGCTAAAACAATTTCGCACTTCGGTGCTGAAAAACCTGCAGACGGATTGCGCAAAGGGCACAAAATTACCGCCTTCCCAAATGCTTGACAAATGAAAGGCTTATTTGTTAGAATATGTACACACATGCTAATAGAGGCGCGGTAAGCAATAGTAGATGTGCGTTAGATGCAAGTCCTTGGGCTCATTAAAAGGGCATACCGCCGAAGTGAAGGACCGCTTGCAAGGGCTTTCGCTGGTTGTGCTGGTGAACAACTACACGACTGTCATCTTAAATAAGATGGAGAGCTATTAGACCCACCTTAAAACAGGACAAGTATTGGCGGTGTATTGTTACACCGCTGTTTTTATAAAAGGAGGCACCTTATGGCAAAGCAGTACACAATAGCGATAGTAGGAGCGTCGGGAATGGTGGGCAGAAAATTCCTGCAGGTTTTACAGGAGCGCAATTTGCCCGCAAAAAAATATTATTTATTTTCTTCCGAGCGTTCCGCGGGCAGCGAAATTGAGTTTATGGGCAAAAAACACACGCTTATAGAACTTACCGAAGAAAGCCTGAAAAACAAAAATATAGATATCGCGTTTTTCTCGGCGGGGGCAGGCACCAGCGCGAAATTCGCGCCCCTCTTTGCCGCGGAAGGCGCGGTGGTAATCGACAATTCCAGCCAATGGCGCACGCACGAGGACATACCCCTGGTGGTGCCCGAGGTCAACGGGGAAGCGGCGCTTGCGCACAAAGGCATTATCGCCAATCCCAATTGCTCCACAATTCAGGCGGTGGTGGCGCTCAAGCCTCTTTACGACAAATACGGCATTAAAAGAATAGTATATTCCACATATCAGGCGGTATCGGGCGCGGGCATGGCGGGCTATCAGGATTTGGAAAACGGCATAAAAGGTTTGCCGCCCAAGAAATTTCCCGCTCCTATTTTTGCCAACGTCATTCCGCATATAGACGTATTTTTGCCCAACGGTTACACCAAAGAAGAGCAAAAAATGATATTTGAAACCAAAAAGATTTTAAACGATTTTGCCCTCAAAATTACCGCGACCACGGTCAGAGTGCCCGTATTTCACGGTCATAGCGAGAGCATAAATATCGAGTTCAAGTCGCCTTGCACCCTGGAGGGTATCAGGGAAGCTTTAAGGGCGCAGGAGGGCATTATCGTAATGGATAAGCCGGAAGAAGCCGTTTATCCCATGCCCATTCAGGCGGAGGAAAAAGACGAAGTGATGGTAGGCAGAATCAGGCTGGACGAATCGGTGGAATCGGGATGCAATCTCTGGGTAGTCGCGGACAACATCCGCAAAGGCGCGGCGACCAACGCGGTGCAGATTGCCCAGTATCTCATATCAAAAAACGCCATATAATGGGAGGTAAATCATGAAAATTTTCACGGGAGCGGCAACGGCGCTGATAACGCCCTTTAAGGATGGCATTGTAGATATCAACGCTTTTGAAAAGCTGATTGAGTTTCAACTGCAGGACGGCATAGACGGGCTTGTGGTGAACGGCACTACCGGAGAGCCCACGACGATGTCGCACGCGGAGCGCACGCTGACTTTAAAGACAGCCTTAAGGCTGGCAAAGGGCAAGGTACCCGTTATCGCGGGTACGGGCAGCAACAACACGCATACCGCGATTATGTACACGGAAGAAGCCAAGGAATTGGGCGCGGACGCTGTGCTTATTGTCACGCCTTATTACAACAAATGCACACAGGCGGGACTTATCGCTCATTACACGGCAATAGCGGAAGCGGTGGATATCCCCATTATTATGTACAACGTTCCCTCGCGTACCGGTCTTAATATGCTGTCTTCCACGGTATTGGAACTTGCCAAAGTGCCCAATATCGCAGGAATAAAAGAAGCCAGCGGCAATATCGGACAGGTTATGGAGATTGCGGCGGGGATGCCCGCGGACTTTGCTCTGATAAGCGGCGAGGATGCCTTGATTTATCCGCTTTTGGCATGCGGGGGGGACGGCGTGATTTCCGTAGCAAGTAATATCGTGCCGGGTTTTGTGGCAGAAATTTGCACCGAATATTTTGCGGGCAATATCGCAAAGAGCAGGCAAATGCAGTATAAAATGCTGCCTTTGGTTTCCGCCCTGTTTGCGGAAGTCAATCCCATTCCCGTAAAATACGCGGCGTCGCTTATGGGATTGTGCGAAAATGAAATGCGCCTGCCCCTTACGCCTATGGCAAACAAGGCGCTTATGGAAAAGGCGATGAAGGATTTCGGGATAACCTTTTAGGAGAGTGTGATGAGAGTATTGATTTATGGCATCAGCGGCAAAATGGGCAAGGTGCTTTATAATTGCTTAAAGGAGTCCAACGAGGCGGAAGCGACTTGCGGGGTAAGCAAGTATCTCAATCCGCTGGAGTTCGATATCCCCACCTATTACGAATGCAAGGAAGTGGATGTGGACGTGGACGTAATAATAGATTTTTCCGTCACGCAGGCGTTATCCGACTACCTGCCTTATGCCGTTGCCAAAAAAATACCTTGCGTAATAGCCACCACGGGCTACAGCGAAGAGGAAAGAGAAAGGATAAAAAAAGCGGGAGAGCAGATAGCCGTATTTAATACGGGCAATATGTCTTTGGGCATCAGCGTACTGCTCAAACTTGCGCGGGAGACCGCCAAAGCTTTGGAAGGCAAGGCGGATATAGAGATAATAGAACATCACCACAACCAAAAGGTAGACGCTCCCAGCGGCACAGCCCTGATGCTCGCGGACGGGATAAAGAAGGAGCTGCCGAACAGTAAATATGTTTACGGCAGAGAAGGCTATTGCGGGCAGAGGAGCAAAGAGGAAATAGGCATCCACGCCCTCAGGGGAGGCAGCGTAGTCGGGAAACATGAGGTAATATTTTACCTAAACAAAGAAGTTATTACGCTGAAGCATGAAGCGGAAAGCAAGGAAATCTTTGCGCAGGGAGCCATAAAAGCGGCGCAGTTTATTGTCCGGCAATCCCCCGGGGTCTACAGTATGGAAGACCTTTTGGCGCAAATATAATCGGTTAAATTATCCTATATAATATGTATGACAAACCCGGGTTTTGCCCCGGGTTTTGCCATTGCCTATACTGAAAATTACTTCTTAGTTGAATAGGATTCGGCTTCTTCTATTCTGGTGGGCGGGATTCTGTGACCGGCAGGCACCTTAATTTCGCTCAGTGTGTTGCCGTTAGCATCCTTAACATACAATGTTAAGTCATGGTCAGCTTGTTCGCCGGGCTTGTAAGTTTGATTGTTCGCCATACTGTATACCTCCTTTTTTTATAGTATATGTGCTATTTAAAAATTAAAACATTTTTGCTCAAGAAAGATTATTCAAATGCGCGTGCCCGATTTGTTGAACTTTTTTTGCCGATATCTTGTAAAAAAATTACTATATGTTATAATTGAATTGACTAAGGTGGGTGTTTCTTGTTTCATAATCTGACATCCTGACGTTATTTTGGTAAGTAATGCACCTTAAAAGGCATGGTATTCGATAGCGGATATTAATAAAAATTACAAAGGATTCCATTGTATCCTTTGTTTACATATATATAATAAACGAAATATTAATATAAGGAGAATTAGTATGAAAAAAGCAAAACTTATAGCAATCGCGGCTCTGCTCATCCTGTCTGTTTTTGCCCTGACAGCCTGTAACATGCAGGAAATTATCGGGAACATTTTCAAAGGAGCAATTGTAGACCACGAGTTTACTGCCGACGGGAAAGAGGAGGTAACTAAATTCTTTGAGGCCATCAAAAGCAAGGAAGGCAATTATTCGATAATATTCAAATCGGTATACCTTGATGATGGCGAGGAAAAAGAGATGACGTTCACCTGCAGCAGGAAGCAGAACGAAGCGGAGGAGAAAACGATGTACGCCTTTAAACTCAAGAACGACGACATCGATTACCGCATGCTTAGGCTGGACGAGGAAGACGATTGGATTTATATTGACGAAAAGGAAAAGACCTTTACCACCGAACCGAACATATCTGTAGGCCTTATCTTCGGCCAGTTTATGAAGTATGCCGTTATCGAGATGGCGGACGAAGAGGGCAATCCCAATTGGGAATTTGCGGAAAAGAACGATAATGTCGGTATAGATTTCAACGGCGGGGAACTTGCGGTCGTACAATACACATATAACGCGGCGGGCGAGGACGACAATACGGTCTTGTATGTCAGTTTTGACAAAAAGAGTTTCTTGGGTCTGTTGGCGATAATCAGGAAAATCGAATACCGCGAGGAAGGCGAAGACCCCATAGTAATCTATGTCGAAAATCCTTCCGCTTCACTGGTCGATGCGGATTTTGTTATACCGTCCGATTACACCGATTTGGACGCGACGGAATAACCTATATAGCTAAAAAACAAGCGGTTTCGGGGCTTGCTTAACGCAAGCCCCGTTCTTTTTGGCAAATCTCCGATATTGACTTTAGGCGCATATCGGGTATAATTAAGCGAGGAAGGTTTTTTATGCGCGAAAAAATTAAACAATTATCACAAAACAACCCTGCCGCATGGCAATTTATAAAATATTCTTTTTTCTGCGGACTTGCGGGCATTACCGAGACCGTTTTATTTGTGTTGCTTAATTATCTGCTCCCCGCAAACGGAGTAAACGCTTCCTTTGAATGGTTTATCTTTTCTTACCCCTCCGAAGCGGGCGGGGTGGGCGCGCTTATCGCTTTTGTCTGCTCTTCGGTGGCGGGACAAACATTGGCGTTTATCACCAATTTCAAAAACACTTTCCAATCCACCAATAATGTATGGCTGAGCGCTGTAGGCTTTGTTATTTTGGCGTTATTGACGATTATCGGCATTCATACGTATTTAGGCGGCGTCCTCAATACCGCTTTATGCAAAGCAATTCCCAATCCTGCGATTGCCGGGGCGATAGCGAAAATAAGTTGTCAGATTTCAAGTTTCTTGTTATCCTTCCCCATAAATAAATACATATTGATGCGCCGCAAACCCTCCCAATCCCCCGTGGGCTGAGCGCTTTACGTATCTCTCATAATGGCCCGCATTTCGCGCATAACGGCTATGTTAAGAACGATGGTGACCGCAAGGCCCAGCGCATAGCATATCAGGGAAGTGACGGTATAATTCTGTATTTCAACAGGGATTAACATCAACAGCGACCCTATAATGCCGCTGAACAAAAAGGCGGAAAAAAACGTTTTGACAAAATCGAATGCCGCCGGGAGCGGTTTTCTTTTTATCGCCCTGATTTTTACTCCCGTAAATTTATACATTACCGGAAGATAAACAATGGAGACCAGCGCGCCTCCGAATAAGGCAAGGCCGAATTGGTGCAGGCAGAATTCAAAAGCCCCTACCGTCTCCCTGCTCAAGGGCGCCGACCAGAAAGCCGAAGTAAAGAGAGAGCCAAAATTGTTGTTGATAAGCTGAATGATGACAAACAGGGCATCCGCGGCAAGCATTATAAAACCGTAAATATTGCCTATCTTTATGGAGTTTTCAAACAAAAGTGATACGGTAATTATAAATCCGACGGTAAAGACGGAACTGATAAGCGCGCTTGGCAGCGGACCCAAATTAAGGAAAGAGAATAAAACGGCCAAGGGCAGAGAAGATAGAAACACGCTGAAACCGGACACAACGGCGGAGGCTGCCTTTCTGGTCAGGATTAGCATCAGCACCATGCATACAACGCCGGACAAAGCCATAAAAATCAATGTGAAATAAAAGGACTCTAAAGCGCTTGCCTCTAAATTGAGGGCGCTCATCATCTCGGTAATTATTGGCGTTACCGGCAGCGCTATTTTTATCCCCATGGCGTTTATGCCGATGCCCGAAAGAATAAAGATGGCAACCAGTATCAGCGAGATGATTTTGGTCTTCTTATTGGATTTGAAAAAGGATACAATCAGTCCCGCGAAAGGCACGATGGCGGTAAGGGGTACGCCGTACATCAAAACATCCGAAGGTAGGGTAATAGTCATAGATTTCTCCTGTATGTTCGCGCAATGATATATACAGGCTATCACATCTTTTGCCAAATATCAATGTTTATCACAACAAAATGTGCAATTTGTAATAATCCCATCCGTTCGCAGAGAGATGCGGAGCCGATGATTGACTCAGAGCATATTATTTATATAAATAGCCTTGCGGTATTCGCAAAAACAAAGCATACTATAAAACCGGTCAACGTAGGAACAAAAATGGATACCGCCGTCCATTTAAGGCTGCGTGTTTCTTTTTTTATCGTAAGACAGGCGGTGGAGCAGGGCCAGTGCATCAGTGAAAACAGTATAGTGCTTACAGCGGTAATCCAGGTCCAGCCGTTACCAACCAGCAGTTGCTTTAATTCCCATAAGCTGCCCCATTCCATAATATTGCCGGAGGACATATAGGCCATAATGATAATGGGGACTACAATTTCATTGGCGGGGAAGCCCAGAATAAAAGCGATAAGGATAATGCCGTCCAGCCCCAGCAATCTTGCGAAGGGATCCAGAAAGCCGCCGCAACGGGAAAGCAGGGTTACTCCTCCCGCCGTAGTGTTTGCCATAATCCAAATAATCAGCCCCGCGGGCGCTGCAACCGCGACCGCTCTGCCCAGCACAAACAGCGTTCTGTCAAAAACGGAGCGGACCAATATTTTGCCTGCCTGCGGTTTTCGGTATGGCGGCAGTTCCAGCGTAAACGAAGAAGGAACGCCTTTGAGAATCGTTCTTGACAATATTTTGGATACCGCCAAAGTCATAAACACACCCAAAATAATTACTCCCGTAAGCATCAGCGCGCCGAGCAGGGAGGAAAAAGGCCCCGCCGCTCCCAGAAAAAACATAGTCAATATAGCGATAATAGTGGGGAATCTGCCGTTGCAAGGCACAAAATTATTGGTGATTATGGCGATAAGCCTCTCCCGCGGCGAGTCGATTATCCTGCATCCGGTAACGCCGGCGGCGTTGCAGCCCAGCCCCATACACATGGTCAATGCCTGCTTTCCGCACGCGTCGCACTTTTTGAAATATTTGTCCAGATTAAACGCTACGCGCGGCAAATATCCCAGATCCTCCAGCAAAGTAAACAGGGGGAAGAATATCGCCATAGGGGGCAGCATAACCGAAACTACCCACGCCAAAACCCGATACACGCCAAGCACCAGCGCCCCGTGCAGCCATGCGGGCGCGCCCATATGTTCAAAAGCACGAGTAAGCTGCTCCTGCAAAAACAGAAATCCCCGCGACAGTAATTGTGAGGGGTAATTTGCCCCCGTAACCGTCAGCCAGAAAATGCCCAAAAGCAAGGCAATCATTATGGGAAAGCCCGTCCATTTGTTTGTGAGTATCCTGTCAATTTTTCTGTCCCGCGCGTTATAATCCGGTTTGTCAAAGGAGATTGCGCCCCAGCATATCAGCTCCGCCGTGCTTACCACGCTTGCGGCGATTTTATCCCGCAAGGCATATGCGCCCGCGCCGTTTGTGGCAATCTGCCCAGCATAATCCAATTCTTTCTTCAGGTCCCGGTCAAGCAATTCATAACCCAGATATCCGTTAAGAGCGGTAATCAAAGCCTCGTCATAGTCCAGCAGCTTAAGAGCCAGCCAGCGCGCGTTCAGGTCTTTTATTTCCTTTTTCTCGATAAAAGGCTGCAGGTGCGCGACAGCGTTTTCTATAGACTGCGGATAGCTTATCTTAAAGGGCGGCTTTTCCGAGGTTTGGGCAAACAGCTCCGCTACCGCCTGCATTAATCTCTGCGCGCTCCTTTTTTCTCTGGCGATTGTGCCTATTACGGGCGCTCCCGTTCTTTTGGATAATGCGCGCAAATCAATGCGTATGCCCTTCTTTTGGGCTTCATCCATTAAATTTACGCAAATGACCGCTTTTTTGCCCGTTTCCAAAATCTGTAATACCAGATTGAAATTGCGCTCCAGGCAAGTGGCGTCGCACACTATCACTACGGCGTCGGGGTTAGCAAAGCAAATATAATTGCGCGCCGCCTCTTCCTCCGCGGAATGCGCCATAAGCGAATAGGTGCCGGGAATATCCGTCAAAAGGTAAGTCTTGCCATCAAAGCGGCAATAACCGCGGGCATTGGCGACCGTCTTTCCCGCCCAGTTGCCCGTATGCTGTTTAAGCCCGGTTAAATTGTTAAAAAGGGTGCTTTTTCCCACATTGGGATTGCCTGCCAGCGCGATAGCCTTATCCGCGCACACTTGCTCTCTTTTCCTTTCTTTGCCTGCCTTGTTTTTCGCGCGCTCACCCTGCCTCATTATCGCGGCCTCTTTTTTCAGGTTTCATGTATTAGGATATTTGAGGAGTCTTCCGACCTTAGCGCGATTACCGCCCCTCTGATAAGATAGGCGACGGGGTCCCCCCCGGGGCTTTTTTGCACGCATTCCACTTCTGTGCCTTCGATAAGACCTATATCCTGCAGTCTTCTTCTTATGCTTCCGGTAGACAGCAAAGCTTTTACTTTTGCCCGCTGACCCGGCTTTAATTCGTTTAACGAGTGCGCATTATTCATAATTTGTCCGGCCTTCTAATACATTTAGGATAAGGAAACTTTGTTTCCCATTGCTATAATAATATGAGAGGGAGCAAAAAAAGTGTGACAGGTAAAAATGATATGGATAATAACTGCGGATTTTACACCTTCAAAGGATACCAGTTAAACGACAAAAGCCAAATAACCTCCTCAATGGAGGATTATCTGGAAATGATATGCAGAATGCTGAAAAAGCAAGATGTGGTGAGGATAAACGAACTGGCGGACAAACTTAACGTAAAACCCTCCTCCGCATCCAAAATGGTCAGCAATCTGAAGTATCTGGAATTGGTGGAATTTG
>JBMNTS010000021.1:0-21384 GCA_050945855.1 Christensenellales bacterium
CCGTAAATGGTCTGACTATTGATAAATCAGTTTAACATTTTGTTAATCAGTTTTTCAGGCGGGTAGAATCATACTCGCTTTTTATATGGCGAAAAGCCAATAAAATAGGAAAAAATTTGGAGGTACTGTAAATGGAAAAAGGTAAAACAAACGCCGCATTAGGTAGCTTTGCAAAAAAGCTGGACGCTTATTTCGGCATCACCGCAAGCGGCTCGTCACTTAAGACCGAGCTTATCGCCGGCGCCGCCACATTTATGACGATGTGTTACATTTTGGTGGTTAACGCGGGTATGATAGGCGGCACACTGCTGGGCGACGGCGGTTTCGGCGCTATCTACATCGCCACCGCGCTGAGCGCGATATTCGGCACGCTTATGTTAGGTCTTTTCGCAAAATTGCCCTTTGCACAAGCTCCGGGCATGGGACTCAACGCTTTCTTTACTTTCTCGGTTTGTCTCGGGTTGGGCGTAAGCTATGGAACGGCATTGTTTATCGTGTTGATTTCGGGCGCGCTGTTCTTTGCGTTGTCGATAGGCGGTATAAGGGAAAAAATAGTGGAAGGTCTGCCCGGCTGCATTAAACTCGCGATATCCGCCGGTATCGGTGCTTTTATCGCGTTTATCGGATTCCAGAATGCCAAAATCATAGTCGATGACCCTGCGACTTTAGTAAAGCTTGTAGACTTTACCCAGTTGTTCAAGACCGGAGCGGGTCAGGGCGTGGCGCTGAATGCTATAGTATGCGTAGCTACTTTCTTGGGTATTGTGGTTATGTCCAAAAAGAACATCAAAGCTTCCATAATCTTAGGTCTTTTGGGCGGCTCCGTTCTTTACTATCTGCTGCAGCTTATAGTATTCAAGAAAATAAGCGAAGACTTAAGCCTTGCTTCTCCTTTCGCGGCGTTCGGCGCGTTCGGCTCCAAAGCCTTCTTTAAGTTTGAAGTAAAAGGCTTGTTCACGAACTTTAAAGCATTTATGAACTTCGTTTCTCTGGTTATTGCTTTCGCAATCGTGGATATGTTTGATACCATAGGCACGCTGGTAGGTACCTGCACAAGAGCGGGTATGATGGACAAGGACGGCAATGTGCCCAATATGCGCAAAGCCTTGATAAGCGACTCCGCCGCAACTATGGTAGGCGCCGTTCTCGGTACTTCCACCGTTACCACTTATGTGGAAAGCGCAGCAGGCGTATCCGCCGGAGGCAGAACCGGCTTTACCTCGGTTGTTGTAGCAGCCCTCTTCTTTATCGCTATGTTCTTATCGCCCATCGCTTCGCTCATACCCGGCCCTGCGGCTGCTGCTGCTTTGATTTATGTCGGCGTATTGATGATGTCTTCCGTAAAAGAAATAGACTGGCACGATCCCGCTGTGGGAGCATGCTGCTTAATGACGGTTTTGGGTATGCCCCTTACCTATTCCATTTCCAACGGTATCGGCTTAGGTATTATAACCTACGTTGTAGTTAAAGCCGTCACCGGAAAGATCAAAGACGTTAAGCTGTTCACTTATATCATTGCCGCAATATTCTTGCTTAAGTTCTTTGTAGTAGGTTAATCAAAACAATAGAATCGGGGGGTAAGCCGCAAAACCGCTTGCCCCCTTATTATTTTAAGGATATTATGAAAAAAGTTCTTATCGTAATGGGCAGTAAAAACGATTACGCCGCGGTTAAGCCTGCCTGTGAGACTTTGCGTGAATTCGGAGTGGAATTTTCGCTAAGAGTGGCAAGCGCGCACCGTACGCCCGTTGAGGCGTCTCAAATCGCCGCAAACGCGGATAAAGAGGGCTACGGCGTCATTATCGGCTGCGCGGGAAAGGCCGCGCATCTTGCTGGGGGACTGGCCGCCCATACTATTCTGCCCGTTATCGGATTGCCTATATTAAGTTCTACCTTAGACGGCATGGACAGCCTGCTAAGCACGGTACAGATGCCCGCGGGCATACCCGTGGCTTGCGTGGCCATAAACGGCGCGGTCAACGCCGCCCTGCTCGCCGTGCAGATTTTAAGCGCGGGCGCGGACGGGCTGAAAGAAAAACTGATTGCGTATAAAGAAAAAATGAGACTCAAAATTCTGGAAGACGACAGACTTATTCAAGAGGAGATTAAATCCGTATGAAGATTTTGCACCAGCTATATGAAGGCAAGGCGAAAAAAGTATTCGCTACCGACAATCCCGATTATGTGGTTGTGTCTTACAAGGACGACGCCACCGCTTTTAACGGACTGAAGAAAGGGACGATAGTCAATAAAGGCGTTGTAAACAATTTATGCAGCAATCATTTGTTCAGGCTGCTTGAGGGCAAAGGGATAAAGACGCACTTTGCAGAGCAGATTGACGAGCGCAATACCATAGTAAAAAAGGTTCAGATAGTGCCTTTGGAGGTTATCGTACGCAATATCGCGGCAGGCTCTCTTGCCAAAAGGTTAGGGCTTGCGGAAGGCACTCCTCTTAAGAGTACGGTATTGGAATTTTGTTATAAGGACGACGCTTTGGGCGACCCTATGATAAATGATTATCATATTTTCGCGCTAAATCTTGCCACGGAAAAGGAGCTGGAACAAATTAAGGATATGTCTTTAAAAATCAATCAGTATCTTTCGGATTATCTTGCCGACCTGAATATCAAACTTGTGGATTTCAAGCTGGAGTTCGGCAGATTCCATAACGAAATTATACTTGCGGACGAGATTTCACCCGATACCTGTAGGTTCTGGGATTCGCGCACCAATGAAAAGCTGGATAAAGACAGATTCCGCAGAGATTTAGGCAAGGTGGAAGAAGCGTATCAGGAAATTCTTAACCGCCTTATGGGCGCTTGAGGAAATATCATGGCTATAGACTATAAAAGCGCGGGAGTAGACGTCGAGGCAGGCTACAAGGCTGTCGATTTAATGAAGAAACACGTTAAAGCGACTTTTGACAACAGGGTGCTGGGAGATTTAGGCTCCTTCGGCGGGTTTTACGCATTGGACGACAAGCCGGACGGAGACGTGCTGGTTGCGGGTACGGACGGCGTAGGCACTAAGTTAAAATACGCTTTTGAGCTTGGCCGTCACGACACAATAGGCATCGACGCCGTGGCAATGTGCGTAAACGACGTGGTTTGCCAGGGCGCGCGACCGTTATTCTTTTTGGATTATATCGCCATCCCCAAACTTATCCCGGAAAAGGTGGAGCAGATTGTAAAAGGGGTGGCGCAAGGGTGTATTCAAGCGGGCTGCGCGCTTATCGGAGGCGAAACGGCGGAAATGCCGGGCTTTTATGCCGAGGGCGAATACGATATAGCCGGATTTTCCTGCGGCATCGTTAAACGCGACAGGATTATAAACGGCAAAGGTATTAATCAGGGCGATATACTGATAGGGCTTGCCTCTTCCGGGGCGCACAGCAACGGATACTCCTTGTTGAGAAAGCTGTTCGGCGTAAAAAAAGAGACGTTATTGCAGTATAACGGCGAGTTAGGCGACACCTTAGGCAATATCTTGCTTACGCCTACCCAAATTTATGTAAAAGGCATACTTGCTCTTATCGAAAAAATAAATGTCAAAGGGCTTAGTCACATCACCGGAGGCGGATTCATTGAAAATATACCCAGAATGCTGCCTAAAGGGTTGTGCGCCAATATTGATACATCCTCTTTCCCGGTGCCCACGCTGTTCGGGCTTGTCCAAAAACTTTCGGGTTTAGGGAAAGAGCAAATGTTTAATACTTTTAATATGGGGATAGGCATGGTAGTAGCAGTTCCCCCCCAAGATGCCCAAAAAGCTTGCGCTTTGCTTGAGGAACAAAAGGAAAAAGCGTATATTATAGGAAGGATAGAGCAAGGCGAAGGTGTCAGACTATGTTAAAAAACATAGCGGTTTTTGTATCCGGCAGCGGCTCCAATCTCCAATCGCTTATTGACGCCTGCAAAGACGGCAGGCTAAAGGGCGGGCTTATACGGCTGGTTATCGCCGGCAAGCCCGGCATATACGCGCTGGAGCGGGCAAAGCAGGCGGGCATAAGCGCTATGGTGTTTGAAAAATCCGCTTATCCTTCCCTTTCTGATATGTTTGAGGAAATTATCCGCGTTTTAAAGGAGAATAATATAGATTTAATAGTGCTTGCGGGCTATCTTACCATACTTACACCAAATATCATAAATGCGTTCAGAAATAAAATTATTAATATTCACCCATCTTTGATACCCAATTTTTGCGGAGACGGTTATTACGGGATTCGTGTGCACGAGGCGGTTATCGCTGCAAGGGAAAAGATCAGCGGAGCCACTGTGCATTATGTGGACGAAGGCACGGATACCGGTCAGGTGATTTTGCAAAAAATTGTCCCCGTGTTGGAGGACGACACGCCGGAGTCTTTGCAAAAACGGGTTTTGGCTGTGGAGCATAAGCTTCTGCCTATGGCAGTGCAAAAAATTATAACAGGAGAAAATGATGATAAAAAGAGCGTTAATTAGCGTTTCGGACAAAACCGGAGTTTTGGAATTCGCGCAGGGATTGACAAATTGCGGCTATGAGATTATTTCCACCGGCGGCACCAAAAAAATGCTGGAAGAAAAGGGAATAAAGGTAATAGGCATATCTGAAATCACAGGCTTTCCCGAATGCCTGGACGGCAGGGTTAAGACTTTGCACCCCAACGTGCACGCGGGCCTGCTTGCAAGACGGGATAATCCCGAGCATATCCGGACGCTTAAGGAATTAGGGATTAATACCATTGATATAGTTGCGGTAAACTTGTATCCTTTTAAGCAGACAATACAAAAAATCGGCGTGACTAGGGAAGAAGCCATTGAGAATATTGATATCGGCGGACCTACTATGCTGCGCTCCGCCGCCAAAAACTATAAAGATGTATGCGTGGTATGCGACCCTAAGGATTACGAGCCGGTATTGAATGAGCTCAATTCGGGAGGCGTTACTTTATCCACTAAGTTTTATCTGATGTATAAAGTGTTTCAGCATACCGCGGTGTACGATACCCTTATAGCCAATTATATGGCTAAAGAGCAAGGCATCGTTTATCCCGATTTTATTACCTTGGCATACGAAAAGGCGCAGGATTTGCGTTACGGGGAAAACCCGCATCAGAATGCCGCCTTTTATAAGGATATATTGCCCTCCAAAGGCGCGCTGACCCAGGCGCGCCAGCTTCAGGGAAAAGAGTTGTCCTTTAATAATATCAACGACACCAACGGCGCGATTGAACTGGTAAAAGAATTCGACCGTCCCACGACAGTAATTGTCAAGCACGCCAACCCTTGCGGAGTGGCGTCAGCCGACACTGTTATGGAAGCGTATCAAAAGGCGTTTGCGGCGGATTCGGTATCCGCTTATGGCGGAATAGTAGCCGTAAACGGCGTTATTGATAAAGACACGGCAGCATTGATCGCGAAAATCTTTTTTGAAATAGTGGTGGCTCCCGGCTACACCGATGAGGCTAAAGAAATACTGAAGAGCAAACCAAATTTAAGAGTGCTGGAGCTCGCAGACATAGGCGCGCCTCCCGCAAAAGGCGAGCTCAACGCCAAAAAGGTGCTGGGCGGAATGCTCATGCAGAGTTACGATGATAACCTTGCGGACGAGTTAAAAACCGTGACGGTAAGGGAAGCCGGCGAAAAGCAGATCAGGGATTTGCTCTTTGCCATGAAAGTGGTCAAACACGTAAAATCCAACGCTATAGTTATTGCTAAAGACGAGGTAACGCTGGGCATAGGGCCGGGGCAAACCAATCGTATTTGGGCGGCTTCCGCCGCTGTGGAACGCTCCGGGGCGGAGGTTAAGGGAGCGGTTATGGCGTCCGACGCGTTTTTCCCTTTCCCCGATTGCGTTGAGGTCTGCGCCCGGGCGGGTATTGAGGCGATAATTCAACCGGGCGGAAGCATACGCGACAATGAAAGCATTGAGATGTGCAATAAGCATAACATCGCGATGCTGTTTAGCGGTATAAGACACTTTAAACACTAGGAAACGGCAATGGATGTATTGATTATCGGCGGCGGCGGCAGAGAGCACGCCATCGCCTTACAACTCAAAAAAAGCAAAAATTTGGGCAAATTATATTGCGCTCCGGGCAACGGCGGTATTGCCGAGCTGGCAGAATGCGTGGATATTTCCGTAATGGATTTTGACGCGATTCTTGAATTTTTGGACAGCCACCCCAATATCGGACTGACGGTAGTAGCACCGGACAATCCGCTGGCGGAAGGGCTTGTGGACAAGCTGGAGCAGCATGGACATAGGGCATTCGGCCCCCGCAAAGCGGCGGCAAGGATAGAGTCAAGCAAAGTCTTTGCAAAACACTTAATGAAAAAATATAATATCCCCTCCGCGGAATATGAAGTATTTGACGATTATCAAAAGGCGGCGGAATATATTAAAGGCGCAAAATATCCTTTGGTAGTAAAGGCGGACGGATTGGCTTACGGCAAAGGCGTGATAATATGCAAAAACCTTTCCGAAGCAGCCGAGGCGCTGCAAGAAATTATGCAGGACAAAAAGTTCGGCGCCTCCGGTTCAAGCGTGGTGATTGAGGAGTTTTTGGAAGGAAAGGAAGTAAGCGTCCTGACCTTTTGCGACGGCGTCACGATTGTTCCCATGCCTGCCAGCCAGGATCACAAAAGGGCGTTTGACAATGATTTGGGTCCCAATACCGGCGGAATGGGTGCCTTTTGTCCCAGTTTAATTTATAATGAAAAGGTTGCCGATTATACTTATACAAATATTATCCTGCCCACAGTAAGCGCTTTGGTAGCGGAAGGCTGCCCTTTTAAAGGAGTATTATATTTCGGGCTGATGGTGACCGCGAGCGGCGTTAAGGTGCTGGAATACAACGCGCGTTTCGGAGACCCCGAGACACAGGCAATTCTGCCCTTGCTGCAAACCGATTTGCTGGAAATAATGAATGCCGTGGTAGACCAAAGGCTATCGGAGATTGATATAAAATGGTCAAATGAGGCTTGCTTATGCGTTATCGTGGCGAGCGGGGGCTATCCCGGCGATTTCCGGAGGGGAATGGAGATTTCCATCGCGCCTTTTGAGGAGGGTATTACACTATTTCATGCGGGCACAAAATCGGATAAGGGCAGGCTGGTTACTTCGGGGGGCAGAGTAATAGGCGTAGGTGCCAAAGGGTCAACGCTTGCGGAATGCAGGCGCAGAGTTTATAATAATATAGATAAAATCCGATTTGACAATTCATTTTACAGAAAAGATATAGGTGTTGATCATGATTAAAAGAATTTATTCGGCAAAAAGAGGGGAATATGCCGTTCAGGCGGACAAGCTGTTAAGACAGATAAACAGCTTTGTCGGAGTAAGCGCGACAGACCTGAAAATCTTTATCCGCTACGATATCCAAGGTTTATCAGAGGAATATTACGAGAAGGCAAAATCGCTGATATTTTCCGAGGCGCCTCTTGATTGCGTTTATGATGAGACATTGCCTGATTTGCCTGGCTACAAACTGATTGCGATTGAGATTCTGCCGGGTCAATACGACCAAAGGGCGGATTCCGCGCGGGCGTGCCTTCAACTTTTGACCAAAGGCGAGCCCGCTAAGGTAAGGTGCGCGACCGTTTACGCCATTTCCGGGATAAACGATGAAGAATTAAATAAGATCAAAGGATATCTGATTAATCCCGTGGAAAGCAGACCCTCCGAGGAAAAGAAACCCGAATCTCTTGCCAGCAACTTCCCCGCGGCGGAGCCGGTAAAGACAATATCCGGTTTTATTGACCTTACGGAAGAGGGACTTAAAGAGTATTTTGCGCGGGAAGGCTTTGCAATGTCTTTTGCGGACTTGAAATTTGTGCAAAGCTATTTCAAGGAGGAAAAACGCAACCCGACTGTGACCGAGCTTAAAGTTATAGACACTTACTGGTCCGACCATTGCAGGCATACCACTTTCAACGCCAAACTTACCAAAATAGAGATAGACAGCGACAATGAGCATATCCAAAAAGCATACGACCTGTATCGGGAATTGTATGAGAAGCACAATTCCAAGAGAAAGGATAAGTACGCAAGCCTTATGGATATAGCCACAATAAGCATTAAAGAGCTTTCCTCCCAAGGTTTTTTGGATAATCTTGACGTAAGCGACGAAATCAACGCCTGCAGCGTGGAAGTAGATGTCGACGTAAACGGCAGAATCGAAAAATGGCTGATAATGTTTAAAAATGAAACTCACAATCATCCTACCGAAATCGAACCTTTCGGGGGAGCCTCAACCTGTCTGGGCGGCGCAATCCGCGACCCCCTTTCGGGCAGAGTGTACGTATATCAGGCTATGCGCCTTACCGGGTGCGCGGACCCGCGTGAAAGCCTTGAGGATACCCTTGCGGGCAAGCTCCCTCAAAGGGTTATTACCACTAAGGCGGCGGAGGGATATTCTTCCTACGGCAATCAGATAGGAGTTGCTTCCGGGCAGGTGCGCGAAATATACAACAACAGATTCAAGGCAAAAAGAATGGAAGCCGGCTATGTCATAGGGGGCGCGCCAAAGGAAAATGTCAGGCGCGAGAAACCCAAGGCGGGCGATGTGGTAATACTGCTAGGCGGCGACACGGGCAGGGACGGCTGCGGCGGCGCGACAAGCAGCAGCAAAGCGCATGACGATATGTCAATGGAAAAATGCGGAGCCGAAGTCCAAAAGGGCAATCCCCTGTTAGAGCGTAATATTCTCCGCCTTTTCCGCAACAAAAAGGCGGCGCGCCTGATAATCAAGTGCAACGATTTCGGCGCGGGCGGCGTGAGCGTAGCCATAGGTGAGCTTGCGGATTCTCTGGATATCAACTTAAACGCCGTACCCGTAAAGTACGAGGGGCTGGACGGCACAGAGCTTGCAATAAGCGAATCGCAGGAGCGTATGGCGGTTGTGGTAAACAAAGACGACGCCGAAGAGTTTATCGCGCTTGCCGCAGAGGAAAATCTTAACGCTGTGGAAGTCGCAAAGGTAACCAGAAGCGGCAGAATGCGCATGCAATGGAATGATGAGATAATAGTGGACTTAAAAAGGGATTTTCTTAACACCAACGGCGTGCGGCAGGAGGTGGAGGCAAAAATCTCCGAACATGTAGACAGCTACATGACCCCCGAGTACGAGGAAATCCTTAAAGTAGCGCATAAAGACCCCAAGCAGGCAATATTGCAGGGCTTGTCCTCACTTTCTTGTTGCAGTCAGAAAGGGCTTGCGGAAATGTTTGACTCAACGATAGGGGCTTCCTGCGTGCTGGTGCCTTACGGCGGCGTGCATCAGCTGACCCCCGCTATGGTGATGGCGGCAAAGCCTCCTGTTGACGGCGAAACCAATACCGTTACCGTTTCCTCTTACGGATATCCTGTCAGCCTGTTGGAAAAATCTCCTTTTTGCGGCTCCGTATATTCGGTTATCCTTTCCATTAACAAACTGATAGCCGCGGGCGTGCCTCTTAACACCATAAGGCTTACTTTCCAGGAATACTTTATGAAGTTGGGAGAGGACAAACTGCGCTGGGGGCAGCCCTTAGCCGCCCTTTTGGGAGCCCTATACACCCAAATCAATCTTAACGTGGCGTCTATCGGCGGCAAGGACTCCATGAGCGGCAGCTTTAACGAACTGGATGTTCCGCCCTCGCTCATCTCCTTTGCCATGGGCATCGCAAACAGCGAAAAGGTTATTTCCAACGTCTTTAAGGCGGGTCAAAAAATATATCGCATACCTTTGGAACGGGATAAGGATTTTATTCCCGATTTCAAGCACCTTAAAAAACTTTACGCGCTGATAAACGCCAATATAGAAATGGGCAACGTAACTGCGGCAGCCGTTGTGGAAAACAGCCCCGTCATAACGCTTGCAACCGGCCTGCTGGGCGAGGGAGCGGGTTTTGCTTTTGCTAAGGTGAACGAGGACTTGCTTAAGCCTTTCTACGGGGATTTTATTTTAGCAATCGAAGATATTGAAAAATTCAACCTTATCAATACCGAATATCTGGGAGTGGCCAACGATACCGGCGTGCTGTCCGGCGGCAACTTTGAGATTTCCTTCTCGGAGATGGTATCCGCCTACACCTCCACTTTGGAGGAGATATTCCCCTCAAAGGCGCAAAATCCCGAAATTGAAACGCCCAACCTTAACTATATTGTAAAGGAAACGTACAAATCGCGCAATCTGATAGCCAAGCCGCGCGTGTTTATACCCTTATTCCCGGGTACAAACGGCGAATACGATATGGAGCGCGCGTTTAGCCGCGCGGGGGCGGAAGTAAGAAGTCTGGTACTCAAAACCCGTTCCGCTTTAGACATTGCCGCCTCCCTTGCCGCCTTGAAGAAAGGTATAGCGGAAAGCGAAATGCTTGCCTTTGCGGGAGGGCTTTCGGGAGGAGGAGAGCCTGACGGCACCGCTAAATTTATCGCGACGCTGTTTAATCACGCGGAACTTAAAGAGGCGGTGCTGGATTTGCTGTTCAAACGTGACGGCCTTGCGCTGGGAATAGGAGAGGGCTTTAAGGCTCTGTTGAAGCTGGGACTTCTTCCTTTCGGGGAGATGAGAGAGCAAACTCCTGCCTCGCCTACGCTTGCGCCCAATACTATCGGACGTCATATAAGCTCTGTAGTATCTTTGCGCGTCGCGTCCAATAAAGGCGCGTGGCTTAACGGGCTTAACGTGGGCGACATCTATAAGGCTCCCGTCAGCCATGCCGAGGGGCGCTTTGTATGCGAGGAGAAGCTGCTGCAGGAATTGATTGACAACGGTCAGATTGCCGCTCAATATGTTGATCTGCAAGGCAACGCCACAATGCAACCGCCCTACAATCCCAACGGCTCTACGCTGGCCATAGAAGGGCTGATTTCCCCCGATGGTCGCATTTACGGCAAAATGGGGCATATTGAACGGATTGGTAAGGATTTATATAAAAACGTGCAGGGCAAATTTGATATGAGGATACTTGAAAGCGGCGTAAAATACTTCAAATAAACTCTCTCACTCGTATTAATGCCTTGAAAAAAAGAAAAAAGTATTATATATTAATAATATGAAAGAGCAGATTTTCGACGCCATCGCCCTTGCCCTTGCGGGAATGACAGTATTCTGGGTAGGCTCGCACATAAAAAGAATGATTAAGCTGAATTCCCTGTTTAACAACGGAATGGTGCTGATTCCGCTTTACCTTAAAAAAACGGGCTTTATTGCGCTTAATACCATATTATTGTTTTTTACCGCCGCCTCCATAGTGACCGCTATCGCCTCCGATCGGTATATTTTATTCGGCTGCGCCGCTCTTATTTGCCTTTGTCTGGTCGCTTTGGTCAGCATAATATTAGCCAGCAGGTTTGCGGTGCTGGACTGCGGCATTATAGTGCCTTTTCGTTTTATTGATTATATGCATTTGTACGATTACCGGATTGAGGATAACACGATTTTCTTTTTCAGAGACGAAAAGGGCTTTGACGCCCTTTCCGCGGTTACCCCAAAATTGCGCTTTCCCGAAGAGCATTTGTCCAAACTGGAATACTTGCTGAAAAAGCATATTAATATAAACTAATCAAATACCCCTTAAACTTTGTGAGCAGCCGACTTATTTGAGCCAGCCCCTCTTTTTTGCGCCGTTGTTCTATATTTCTCGTTATCTCCATAAATTATAGTGCCGGGTAAACAAGCGGATTCGACAAAATTCGTCTTATTATTCATGAGAACTTTTTATGGGAGGTGAGCCGCGCCTTGATTATAGTAGTTAAAAAAGCTAAACTTATTATAATGTTTGCGATAATTTGTGTATGTATACTTTCCGCGGTTGCGATAAATGGATTTTGCCAAACGGAGTATACCTTCGGGCAGCAGAAAAAAATTCCGATTTACTCGGTGGATTGCGAAGAAAAAAAGGTCGCGCTGACCTTTGATGCGGCGTGGGGAGCGGATAAGACAAAAGGCATATTGGACATACTTGACAAATATGGTTGCAAAGGCACGTTTTTTTTGGTCGGTTTCTGGGTGGACAAATATCCGGAAATGACCAGGGAAATTTTCGACAGAGGGCATCTTGTAGGCAACCACAGCAATAATCACTTTAAGATGAGTAAGCTTAGTAAAGCAGAGATAACAACCGAACTGGCAACCACGGGAGAAAAGATTAAGGCGATTACGGGAGAATTGCCTTATTACTTTCGCCCGCCTTTCGGGGATTATTCCGATACTTTGCTCAATCAGGCGGAGGCTTTGGGCATTTATACCATCCAGTGGGATGTGGACAGTCTGGATTGGCAAAAAAGATCTACAGCCCAAATTGCGGACAGAGTGCTTGCGCGGGCCAAATCCGGCTCTATTATTTTATTCCATAACAACAGCGACCATATTCTAGAAGCGTTGCCTTTGGTTATTTTAGGCTTGCAAAATAAAGGTTTTTCTTTCGCGCGTGTAGACGAGCTTATATATAAGGATAATTATTATATTGACGTAAACGGAGTGCAGCATAAAGCAAAAAAAGCCGCATAATTTACAATAAGGAGAGAAAAATATGAATTATGAGCAAATGAACAACAACATTGTTTGCCTTACAGGGCAGGTAGCCCAAACGCCGGTATATTCGCATCAGGTGTTCGGAGAAGGGTTTTATGAAACGTTTTTGGAAATAAAAAGGCTTTCCGACCAATGCGATATGATACCAATTACCATAAGCGAACGCCTTATTGACGAAAACCTGATTAAAAAAGGCAGCACAATTTGCGTATCGGGGCAGTTCAGAAGCTATAATAAGCTGATTGACGGCAAAAGCCGCCTTATGCTGACGGTATTTGTGCGGGACATTGAAGAAGTTGACCCCACTCAAAACCCCAATACGATAGAGCTTGTAGGCTATATTTGCAAAGAGCCCATTTACCGTATCACTCCTTTTAAAAGAGAGATTTGCGACATTTTACTTGCGGTAAACAGAGCGTATAACAAATCCGATTACATACCTTGCATAGCGTGGGGACGTAACGCGCGTTATGTAAAGAATCTGGATATCGGGGATAAAATCGCCTTAAACGGGCGTATTCAAAGCCGCACCTACCAAAAATTGCTGGAAAGCGGCGAATATGAGGAAAAAGTCGCTTACGAAATCTCAATCAACCGCATCACTCTTTCCGGTGAGGTCGCCATAGAGGACGAGGAGGAAAGATACAGCTAGGATAAACTGCTTAATTGATTTTTAGACTTGTCTATGCTATAATACGCTTATGCAGGATTTTTCCCTTAGACTGGTTTCAATCAGAGAAAGGATAGCGGCTGCCGCAGAAAAAGGGGGCTTCGACCCCGATATGGTGCAGATTGTAGCCGCTTCCAAATCACGCAGCGTCGAGCAAATACGAGCCTTGTATAAAACCGGAGGTATTGTTGCCGCGGGCGAAAATCGGGTTCAGGAATTTTTGGGCAAATACTCCCCGGATATTACCTTTGATTTTATCGGCAGACTGCAAACCAACAAGGTAAAATATATTATAGATAAGGTGCGGCTTATTCAGTCGGTAGACAGGGAGAGTCTGCTTATTGAGATTAACAAGCAGGCATTGGCGCGGGGAATTGTTTCGGATATCCTTATTGAGGTCAATTCGGGTATGGAAGAAGCAAAGGGGGGGATAGCCGCAGAGGATACCCTTGATTTTGCCAAAACAATTCAGGAATACAAGGGAGTAAGGCTGCGCGGCATTATGGCTGTCGCGCCTATCGCGGACGCGGACACGCTGCGCCGCTGTTTTAATGACGTATACAAAGCATATTGCGTTCTTCAAAAAAATTATCCCGATATTGATTACTTGTCCATGGGCATGAGCGAGGATTTCCCGATTGCGGTGGAGTGCGGCTCAAATATGGTCAGATTGGGCAGAATTCTGTTTGAGGAAGCCTTGTGAAAGGGTATTTGGATTATCTAAAAGGGCGGGATTGCAACCGAAAGGAAACGCCGGATACCAAAACCAATTACGATAAATTCAGAGAAACCGGGTATTCGCAAGGGAAAAGAGCGGGCGCGCAAAAAGAAGGCATCCTGAGACCGCATTCGCTTTCGGATATAGAACGCCTTATAGATATGCTTAAGGAAAAAAAAGGTATAGTCGTGGACTTGTCGGGGGAAGGTATGCTCAGCCAGCGTATGCTGGATTTTTTTAGCGGCGCAATCTATGCGCTGGGCGGCAATATTCACAGAATAGAAAAGCGACTGTACATCATTATGCCAAAAGGAGTTAAATTAATGACCGATGACAAAGTTGATAAAGACGATAACAAAAAAAGCAACAGAACACAAAAAGCAAATTAAGCTTATTGCCATAGAACTTCTGATTATCGCTTTGCTTATTGCGGCGGATTTGCTCACCAAGGTATATATTTACGGCGGCGCGAATGCAAACGGCGACATAATTATTATCAAAGGCGTAATAAGGTTTGTCGCCGAAGAAAATACGGGCGCATCCTTCGGTATGCTCAAAGGAATGACAGGCATGCTGAGGATATTTTCCGCAATCAGCACGCTTGCGCTGGTCGGTTTTCTCATATATACAATCAACAACCGTCACAAGCTGCTGCGCTCCGCGCTGATTTTGATAATAGGGGGCGCGGCGGGCAATCTGTACGATAGATTTACCTATGGGTACGTGCGCGATTTCGTGTACTTTGAACTTATAAATTACGCTGTGTTTAACCTTGCGGACAGCGCGTTGACGATAGGCTGTATTATCTTTTTGATTTATGTATTGTTTTTTTATAACGAAAAAACGGGCTTTGCCTCAAACAAGCCCGTTAAAAAGTCAGCCCCAGCGGCGGAAATATCGGAGCAGGTGCCGGAGCAAAACACAGAACAAGCTCAAGAGAGCGCGCCTTTTCAAGAGCCTGAAGTGACGGCGCCGATTTCGGACGATATTTCCCAATCCGATAATAATGAATGAGCGGATACTGTATCCCGAAGAAAAGTATTCGGGAGCCCGTATAGATACTTTTTTGTCGGAACAGTCATTAGGCTTAACCCGGAGCGGGATAAAAAATTTAATTGAAAAGGGGCAGGTTTTGCTCAACGGCAAAGCTGTCAAAAAGGCGGGAGCGCAGCTTAAGGCAGGGGATACGGTCAGCGTTTTACTTCCCGAGCAGGAGCCAAGAAAAGTATTGCCTCAGAACATTCCCATAGAGATAATTTATCAGGATGAAGATTTGGCTGTTATCAATAAGGCACAGGGTATGGTTACCCACCCCGCGGCGGGCAATTATCAAAACACTCTGGTAAACGCGCTGTTATATCATATCAAAGAGTTGTCCTCTCTCAACGGGGAACTTAGACCGGGCATTGTGCACAGGCTGGACAAAGACACTTCCGGTCTTTTGATTATCGCCAAAAACAATACCGCGCATATCAGACTTGCCGCGCAAATCAAAGCGCGCAGCGCGGGGCGTTACTACACCGCGCTATTGCATGGCAGGCTTAAGGAAGACGAGGGTGAGATAAAAACGGAGATAGGGCGCAGTCCCAAAGACCGCAAAAAAATGGCGGTGGTCGAGGAAGGCAGAGAAGCTGTGACTTCCTTTAAGGTATTGCAGCGGTTTGATAAGTTTACTTTGGCGGAATTCAAACTGCAAACGGGCAGAACGCATCAGATAAGGGTGCACGCAAAATATATCGGACATCCCGTGGCGGGCGACCGCGCGTACGGTCCCAGAGAGCATTACAATCTTAGAGGGCAACTGCTGCATGCGGGAAAGATTGAGTTTACTCATCCCGCAACGGGGGAGCGTATGAGCTTTACCTCCGATTTGCCCCCGTATTTTGCGGAGTTTTTGGCAAAATTAAGAAAACAGGCGTTTTTAATTTGACATACGGTAATACTTTATGTAATAATCAAGGTGTAAATTATTTCTACTTTACAGGTAAGGTCAGAATGGAGTTGTCAAAAAATATTCATTACGGCATACTAAACGATTTTTACGGGGACTTGCTTACTCCGTATCAGTCCGAAATGCTTCACCTTTATTATGACCTTGACAATTCGCTTGCGGAAATCGCCGAGGATATGAGCATAACCAGACAAGGCGCGCGCGACGTCATAATGCGGGCGAACAAAAAACTGGAGCAGTACGAGGCAAAGCTGGGGCTGGCAAAAAAAAGAGGCTTGCTGATAACCATGCTGGACGAGCTTATGCGAAAGCTGAACGACCTCAATAAAGATGAAATAATGCGGGAATTAATCAATATAAAAGCTGAGGCGGAGGAAATTTAATGGCTTTTTTTGAAAATTTAAGCGATAAGATAAATCATGCCTTTTCCAAGCTGAAAAACAAGGGCGCGCTTACCGAGTTGGAAATCAAGACTGCAATGCGCGAAGTAAGGGTTGCCCTGCTTGAGGCTGACGTAAACTTTGTGGTAGTAAAGGAGTTTATCAACAGCGTTACCCAAAAGGCGCTGGGCGAGAATATCATATCCGGTCTGGACGCGCACAAGCAGGTAATTAAGGTAGTTAATGATGAGCTTATAGCCTTAATGGGCAGCACCCATCAAAAGCTGGAAGTCGCTTCCAAGCCCCCCACGATAATAATGATGTGCGGGCTTCAGGGTTCGGGCAAAACCACAATGTGCGGAAAGCTTGCCGCTTACCTCAAAAAGCAAGGCAAAAAGCCGCTGTTGGCAGCGGCGGACATTTACCGCCCCGCCGCAATAAAGCAGTTGCAGATAGTAGGCGAAAAGGCGGGGGTGGAAGTATATGAGGAAGGGCAGGCCGACCCTGTAAAGATAGGCAGGCACGCGGTAAAGTACGCGCTTAAAAACGGGCTGGATACGGTAATAATCGATACGGCGGGCAGACTGCATATTGACGAAAAGCTGATGCGCGAACTTGCCGAATTAAAGAAAGAGACCGAACCTACCGAAATACTTTTGGTGGTAGATGCTATGCTGGGTCAGGACAGCGTCAACGTAGCCGCGGAATTCAACGCCAAACTGGATATTACCGGCGTTATTCTCACCAAGCTGGACGGAGACACCAGAGGCGGCGCCGCCTTATCCGTAAAAGCGGTCAGCGGCAAGCCCATTAAGTTTTGCGGCACCGGGGAAAAGCTGGAGGATATCGAGCCTTTTTATCCGGACAGAATGGCTTCCAGGCTGCTGGGCATGGGCGACGTGCTCACTCTTATCGAAAAGGCGACCGTAGCTGTAACCGAAGAGGACGCCAAACGGCTTGCCAAAAAAATGAAGGAAAACACTTTTGACCTGGAAGATTATCTTGCGCAGATAAGCAGCGTCAAAAAAATGGGCGGGCTAAAAAGTATGCTGGGGATGATTCCGGGTCTGTCCGGCAAGCTGAAGGGCGCGAGTCTGGATATAGACGAAAAGCAGATAGAAAAGACCAAGGCGATTATTCTTTCCATGACGCCTAAAGAAAGGAGAAATCCCTCTATCTTAAACGGCTCGCGGCGCAAGCGCATCGCGAAAGGCAGCGGGAGCACCGTTCAGGAAGTAAACAAACTTATGAATCAGTTTGAGCAGAGCAAACAAATGATGAAAAGGTTTGCGTCCGGCAAGGGCAAATTACCGTTTTAATAAAAATTTTATCTAATGGAGGATATACAATATGGCAGTAAAATTGAGATTGACAAGAATGGGAGCGAAAAAAGCGCCGTTTTATCGCATTATAGCGTCCGACTCTCGCAAAGCGCGTGACAGCCGCTATATAGAGCAGATAGGTTATTACAACCCGGTGTCCGACCCCGCGGAAATCAAGATTGACCATGAAATCGCGAAAAAGTGGCTGGATAACGGAGCCATTCCTACCGATACCGTTCGCGCTTTATTGAAGAAAGAAGGCATTCTTTAATTCGGGGTGCTTCTATGCGAGATTTAGTAGACTATATAGTTAAAAACATTATAGATGAAGGCACTTACGATATAATAATTATGGAAGAGGAAGACCAGGTTGACATAAAAATTATCGTCGATAAGGAGCAGGTAAGCAAAATAATAGGCAAGTCGGGCAGAATAGCCAGGGCAATCAGGACAATAGTAAGAGCTGCTTCCAACAAGAGCGATTCAAGGTACTCCCTCTATATAGAGGAACGTTAATGCTTTTAATCGGAAAAATTCTTAAACCGCAAGGCATCACGGGGGAGATTAAAATTCTCCCTTTTCTTGATGCGCCCCCGGAGTTTTGCAAAGTTAAGAAGCTGATAATACAAAACAGGGAGTACGCTCCCTTATCCCTCCGTGTTTCTGGCGAATACGTATTTGCCAAACTGTCCGGCATTAAGGACAGGAATATGGCGGAGGCGCTGCGCGGGCAGGATATTTTTGTCAGAAAAGAGGACGCCCCCAAGCTGCCCCAAGGCAAGTATTATATTGATAGCTTGTTAGGCTCTGAGGTATGGGCGGGAGAGGAAAGGATAGGCAAGCTTACGGCAATATCCCAATACGGCAGCGCGGACGTATACGAAGCGGAAGGGGCGCGGGGAAAGATACTTTTTCCTTTTCTTAAAGCATTAATTGTGGAAGTGGACGAAAAGAACAAGAAAATAGTGCTTGACCCCGAGGAATTTTCAAAGGTCGCGGTATATGAGGATTGACGTACTTACAATTTTCACTTCCTGCTATCAGGGACTCAACTGCAGCATAGTGGGCAAGGCTTTGGAGAAGGGGCTTATTACTCTCAACGTTTACGATATCAGAGATTACGCGGATAATAAGCATAAAAAGGTAGACGACTACCCCTACGGCGGCGGAGCGGGCATGGTAATGACGCCGCAGCCGCTTTGCGACGCAATCGCAGCTTGCGACCCCGAACACAAGGCGCTGCGCATACTGATGTCCCCCAAGGGCGAGGCATTAAATCAGAAGCTGGTAAGAAAACTATCACAAGTGCCTTATATTATGCTTGTCAACGGAGCATACGAGGGAGTAGACCAAAGAGTAACAGACAGCAGTATTGATATGGAATTGTCCATAGGCGATTATATACTTACCTCCGGAGATTTAGCCTCCATGGTGGTAATCAACACCATTTCACGCTATATCGAGGGGGTGCTGGGCAGCAGCGAGTCCGTGCTGGAGGAAAGTTTTTCACAGGGCATGCTGGAGTATCCGCAATACACCCGTCCCGAGGTTTTTAGGGGTATGGCAGTCCCCGAAGTGCTTCTGTCCGGCAACCATAAGCAGATAGCGGAGTGGAGAGCGGCGGAGAGCAAAAAACTGACGCAAAAAAAACGCCCTGATTTATTGGAGGAGTAATGCATATCCATTGGTTTCCCGGGCACATGACCAAAGCCCTAAGGATGATGGAAAAAGAGACGGCGGTAATAGACGCCGTAATTTATATGCTGGACGCGCGCGCGCCTTACTCCTGCATCAATCCCGCTTTCGACAAAATAATCGGCTCAAAACCAGTGCTTTATA
Organism: Christensenellales bacterium; assembly: GCA_050945855.1. GTDB lineage: Bacteria > Bacillota > Clostridia > Christensenellales > DTU072 > CAYSNP01. The sequence continues at coordinate 19,380 of JBMNTS010000021.1, forward strand.
TACTTAATAAGAGCGATTTGGTCACCCAAAACGACATTTTAATATGGAAAGCATATTTCCGGGCACAAGGCAGACAAGCCTTAAGCGTTACGGGGACAAGCCTTAAAGTAAAGGGTGAAATAGCAAAAGCCATAAAGGAAATATGCCGGTCCCAAATCGAAAAATATCTTGAAAAAGGGATAAGGAAAACTTTGCGCATAATGGTTATCGGCATACCTAATACGGGTAAATCCACACTTATCAACAGCCTGGCGGGACAAAGAAAGGCGCTGACGGGCAACAGACCCGGCGTCACCCGCGGCAAGCAGTGGATTAGCATAGACCCGTATATCGACGTAATGGATACGCCGGGAAGCCTGTACCCGGATTTTTCCGACCAGGAAAAGGCGGTAAGGCTGGCGCTGATAGGCAGCGTAAGGGAAGAGATAACGGACACAACGGGTTTGGGTATAGAAGCTGTAAAGTTTTTGATTGAAAATTATCCGCAGTCCTTTGTCAAAGTTTATCCCGATATTAACGCCGAGGACAGCGCAACGGATATTCTCAATAAAATAGCTTTGGCAAGAGGCTTTTTGCTGCGGGGCGCGGAGCCGGACGTTGAGCGGGCGGCAAAGGCGGTTGTGGCGGATATGCGGAAGCTTAAATTCGGCAAAATAATGCTGGAAAAGCCGTAAAGAAATATGAAATACATATACGACATCGAAAAATACTTATCATACGAAAAATTATACCTTGAACAAGGCAAAAGGTATATTTGCGGCGTGGACGAGGTGGGAAGAGGACCGCTTGCGGGTCCTGTAAGCGTATGCGCCTGCATTATGGATTTGGACAAGCCCGTAATGGGGGTGCGCGACAGCAAAAAGCTGACCGCGGCAAAGCGCGAGGAGTTAAGCGAACTGTTAATGCAAAATTGTATAGATTATTGCATTGTGGATATAGAAGAGAGTACCATTGACGAAATCAATATACTCAACGCCGTTATACGCGGAGCGGTAAAAGCGGTGGAAGGCTTGCGGGTAAAACCGGATATTGTGCTTGCGGACGCCCTGAAGCTGGACTTAGAGATGGAGTCTTTGGGCATAATAGGGGGCGACGACCTCAGCTACAGTATAGCCGCAGCGTCCATTCTTGCCAAAGTTCACAGGGACGCGCTGATGGACGATATTCATAACAAATACCCATCCTACGGTTTTTGCCGCAACAAGGGCTACGGCACGCCCGAACATATAAGCGCGCTTAACCGCTTGGGACCGGCGCCCGTTCACAGAAAAACCTTTATCAAAAAAATTCTGGAGGGCGTAATGTGAACAGGTACGGAACGGGGGAGAAGGGCGAAGTTATCGCCAAGAATTACTTATATGACGCGGGTTATAAAATACTGGAAGAAAACCTGCGTTATAAAGGGACGGGAGAAATAGACCTTGTCGCGATGGAAGGAGCGGATTTAGTATTTGTAGAAGTTAAAACAAGGGTAAATTATGAGTTTGGGGAGCCGCTGGAGAGCGTTACCCTACATAAACAGCGGTGCATACAACGCTGTGCGGAGAGGTATATAAGCGAGCGCGACATCAGCTTCCAGAATGTCAGATTCGATGTAATTATCGTATTCAATGACAGTGTGGAGCATTACAAAGAGGCGTTTTGAGCCTGTTGCATTTGCAATTAAGCCGTCCAACGCATTTTTTAATTATATAAAATATGCTATGTTGTGTAAAATGCTTGAATAATTATACCTTATTTGATATTATGTTAAAGGCTTCGCAACGGTCCTATTCAAGTATGCGTATCAGATAACTGCGCAAAATTCAGGCTTGTATGAACGTTGTCGTATAATCGGAGGTAAGTCATGAACATTATTGACATTGTGGAAAAAGAAGGAATGAAAGAAAATGTGCCCGAATTCAAAATCGGTGATACCGTAAAGGTATTCGTTAAGGTTGTGGAAGGCACCAGGGAACGTTTGCAGGCGTTTGAGGGCACGGTTATCGCCCGCAAAAACGGCAGC
>JBMNTS010000022.1:0-19771 GCA_050945855.1 Christensenellales bacterium
CGGTAGTTTCCATCAGCAATCTTGCGTTTTCGCTCACGGACACAATTTGAGCGACACTCTCGGTGCCGGTAAGCGAAAAATCCGTTTCCTTAAACTCTTCCCTGGCTACGGCAAACTCCATAGGCGCGGTAAACAACGCGCTTTGGGGAGTGTCTTTCACACTCAGGCTGTCATCCCAGTAACCTACCACCTGTTGGATAAGGCCGTTTGTGCCCACAAGCACCTTTTTGCCCAGTAATTCTATCGTCCTTTCCTCAATTTTTAACGGCGTGTAAGGCGCGGGTATACTATCGTCTATCCCCATCGTGGAGTCCAGCCATTCCAGGCGGTAATCGAAGTTGTCCAAATCGTCTTTTACCTCGTCATTGTTTACGTCTACAATGACATCCATTTCAAAAGAGCCGTACTTATCCTTAAAAATCAGCTTGCTTGTGTATCTGCCGATATCCAGCCCCCGCAAATCAAAGCCCAACAAAATCTCTTTTGCCGAATTTTCCTCAACATCTATTGGGTGCTCATAGTCAACGCCGAACTTATCCCTCCCCCCTGTGGAATAGCATATCGTCCTGTTGTCGCTGATTACGCCGTCGGCGGCTTGCAAGGGGGCGACCTTTACGATAAGCCCCGCAAGTTTTACTTCGGTAAATATAACTATACCTGTTTGAAGATACTCATAACGGGAACCTTTAAGTTTAAGAGTGTTTATTTGCTCCAACTTATCCAAATGAGCGGAAGTAATCCTCAAATCCTTAACCTTTTTATTAAGCTGATATATTTTCATTTTTCCTCCTGAGTCTGAACCGGAATAATGCTTTTGATTTTAGCGTACTCTCTCGCGTTAAAAATGCCTACGGAGAGAGGTATAATCGAGTATTGCAGGGACGTGCGCTGATTGGATGCGCCTGCCGCGCCGGTGCCGCGTACAAAGGAATCTATGCTCACGTAAACCGTGCTTTCGGTAACAACGTCCTCTCTGTGCGTAAAGCCCTCTATCTTGGCACTCTCGGTATATTGGGCATTCAATACAAAGGGCTTGTTTTGCGCCAGAAACATCAGCCCCGCGCCTCTGGGATTGCGGAATATGGCGTATCTGGTGTCCTCTCTGTATCCGGAATCCTGGGGCTTGATGTAAGGCTCGTAAAAATCGTTGACTTCACAGTTGTACACGCCCATAGGGCAATGAGATTTCATATCCGCAAAGTTTTCTACCGGTCCGCGCCCGTAGTATTCCACCTTCTGCAATTCGTATTGCAACTGAAGCTTGTTGCCGAAACGGGGCAGCGGCGGCATATTGCGCCCCGGCTCCATAGAGCAGTCCACATCTATCCGTCCGCTGGAATGGACGGTATAAACGCTCTTTATTCCGCACAGTTTTTCCTTATTGTCAACAATAAAGTCTATTTCCGCCTCAACCTTTGCCTGGCCCTCTTGTATCTGAATATCAAAGTAGCGGGTGTTTATGGTAAAGTCGCGGTATCCCGCCCGCAGCCAGTCGTGTTTGATGTAATAATCGTTTGCCAGGGGAGCGCGGTAAATTTCCGCGGAAATACTGCCCGTGCCTTTCTTTTTCAATGGCTCTGTCTTGATATAATCATAACCGTTTACGTTGTATTTTATTACCGCCCCGAAACGCTTATCAAATTCCACAAAACCGCCTTTAAAATATATTTTCGCCTGATTGGGGAAGTCGATAAGGGAAATTTCGTCGCCGCCGGTAATATCAAGCTGGAGCATCATTTCCTTAACAGCTTGCTGATAGATATACTCGCCCCCGAAAGGATTGACGCATTTGAGATTGACAAACACGTCAAAGGCGTCGTCGGGCAAATCAATCTTTACGGGCAGGCTTGTCTGCGGAGAGATAGCCTGCGGCAGCGCTGTTTCTTTATTGGGATGGGAATTGATTACGGGTTGCAGGGAAAGCTGCCATTGCGAAGTGTCCGAAAAGAAATCGGTGTTGCGCACAATAATCTCGTTGCCCGAATATTTTGTCTTGACCGGGCTGAAAACTTTGCGGCAGTAATACGCAAAGGGCTTGGGCTTTCTGTCCGCATAAAACATACCCCTTAAGCATTCCGTCCCGTTGTGCTTGTACTCTCCGCTGTCCCCCCCGTAAATATGCCTGTATTTGGCATTGTTATCCAGGCTATAAATATTCTGGTCGGCAAAATCCGCTACAAAGCCGCCGATGATATTATCGTTGGCGTATACGGTATCCATCAATTCTTCCAGTCCGCCCGTGCCTACTCCCTTGCCTGACGCCATATTCGCAAGAATTACCGGACTTTTTCTAATCAATTCGGTAAGCAGCCTGTTGCCGGGAACGGTGCGCTCCGCCAGCCTTTTTATCAGCTGCCCGTCCGCGCTCTTTACGCATGCCACCGAGTCGGCTTTAGTGGCAACTACGGCGTTGCCCGCATAAAAAATGGGGATATTGTAATTGATGGCTTTAAGCGCGCCGAATGCCTCTTCCACGCATTTGCCGCCGCCCGCGTCGTCGCCTATGGAATAGAGCAGCACGCAGGCATTGTTTTTGCAGGTGTGGTATAGGCGCAAAACTCTGTCCTTAAAATGTTCGATATATCCGGAATATGAGGCTAGACCTCTGGATTTCAGCCTTATCAGCCCGGCAAAACTGCCGCTTGCCCTGATTTCGGCCTGCGCGACTACGTACAAGCCCAGCTTGTCCGCAAGTTCGTAAAACAACGGGTCTAAGGGATAAGGGCAATATACCGCGTTGACGTTATACGCTTTCATCAGGGATAAATCCCGCTCCAGGTCATCCGCGCTTACGCAGTATCCCGCCAGTTGGTCAAACTCATAATAATTAACACCCTTTAATTTTATTAGGGCATCGTTGAAGCGAAGGCGTCCGTCCGCGATTTCTATATGCTTAAAGCCTATATCTTTCCTTATGCACTCCTTTACCGCGCCGTCACGGACAAGGGTGATATACAGCGAATACAGATACGGCCGCTCCGCGCTCCACTCCTCAACCTGCAGACCGGTAAACTCCGCCGCAACCTCTTCCGCGCTGTAATAAGAGCCTTTGGCAATAACGCTGCCGTTGTCTTCCAAAACTATCTGCAAATTGCTCTTTTCGTTGTTGTGCACTTTGACATTGACGTAAGCGTTGTATTTGCCCTCGATTTTAACCGTATTTACGGTAACGTCGAAAATATGCTCGTTATGGCACAGGGTAAGATACACGTCTCTGAAAATACCGTTCATGCGGAAGGTGTCAAAGCTCTCAAGATACGTCCCGGCGCTCCATTTGCGCACTACGGCGACAAGCTCGTTTTCTCCGCCGACTAGGGTATCCGTAATATCAAATTCCGCGGGGGCGCGTCCGCCCTCGCTGTAGCCGGCATATTTGCCGTTGACGTATATTTCCAGGCTGCCCGCCACTCCCAAAAAAGTTATGAGAACACGCTTTTCTGACTTGTTAAGAGTAAACTTTTTACGGTATACTCCCGCGGAATTGTATTGCTTAAAAGGCTTTTGACCTTCCTTGGCATATTCGCCCGCGGGAAAAATGCGGGGGACTTTGGGATGCCTGTTCGCGAACTCATAAGCGTTTTTGAGGTAGCAATGAGGCTCGTAATCCTGAGTTTGCCAGCAGGAAGGCACAATAACTTTATCAAAAATATCTTTTTCGGTATCAATCTCATTTAATTTTGAGGACTGCGCAAAATACGCGAAATCCCATTCGCCGTTAAGCAAAACAATTTTCCCGCTCTCTCGCCTTTGGGCGCTGATACTCGTTTCTTTTGCGGCTTTTTGTGAGGGAAAAGGAATAAAATAACTTCTGGGCTTCAGTTTATTATCTTGAAAAACCGTAGGTTTCAGACTATTGTTTTTCGCTATTTTATAAAGCACTTTTGCCTCCGTTAAAATAAAAAATCTTGAAAATCCCTACTTAATATTAACAAAAATTAGTATAACATATCATAAGCAAAAAGACAAGCCTTAAAAAATGCCATCTACAAAGTCTTTTGCGGAAAAATCCAACAAATCGTTAATCGTTTCCCCCACTCCCGTATATACCACGGGTATTTCCAACTCTGTGCAAATAGCCACAACCACTCCCCCTTTAGCCGTGCCGTCAAGTTTGGTCAGGATTATGCCGTCCAGGTCTATTGCCTCATTGAAAATGTCCGCCTGAGCGATGGCGTTCTGCCCCGTCGTGGCGTCCAGCACAAGCAGGTTGCGCCTGTCGGCTTGCGGCATTTCGCGCTCTATTACCCTGTTGATTTTCGCAAGCTCGTTCATAAGATTCTTTTTATTGTGCAGCCTGCCCGCCGTATCCACGATTACCACGTCCGCTCCCTTTGCTTTAGCGGAACTTAAAGCGTCAAAAACCACTGCCGCGGGGTCGCTGCCTTCCGCTTGTTTGATAATTTTAACGCCCGCGCGCTTTGCCCAAATCTCCAGCTGCTCGCTTGCCGCCGCCCGGAAAGTGTCCGCCGCCGCTATTATCACCGACTTGCCCCGGGAGGAAAAGATGTTGGCAAGTTTGCCTACCGCCGTGGTCTTGCCCACTCCGTTTACCCCTACGATAAGCAATACAAGGGGATACTCGTATTCGGGCACTTCAAAATCTATCAGTTCCATTATTATAGCTTTAAGCAGGTTGCGGGTTTCCTCGGGTTTGGTCAGTTTGCGCCGATACACTTCTTCTTTAAGGCGCTCGATAATTTGCCCGGTCGCAGCAACGCCCATATCCGCGCTTATCATAGCCAGTTCCAGACTTTCGTAAAAATCCGCGTCCAGTGCCTTGGCTTTGAAAATCTCGAAAAACTTCTTTCCTAAAGCCTCTTTGGTCTTTCTTAATCCTTCGATTATCCTTGAAATTACGCTCATGCCGATACCCTGTGTTTATTTATTCCCTTTACCGCCTCTTCCAACTTAACGCCCACTATCTTGCTTACGCCCGCTTCCTGCATCGTGACGCCGTACAGCCTGTCCGCGTACTGCATGGCGGGCTTTTTGTGCGTGACTACTATGAATTGCGTTTTTTCGCTGAATTTGCGGAGATACCTGCCGAAAAGCTCCGCGTTGGCTTCGTCAAGAGCGGTATCTATCTCGTCCAGCACGCAGAACGGAGCGGGTTTAAGCTTGATAATAGCAAATAAAATCGCTATTGCCACAAGCGCTTTCTCGCCGCCGGAAAGCAGGGACAAGCCTTGCAGCCTTTTGCCGGGAGGGGCTACGTCTATATCTATGCCCGCGTCCAGCACGCTTACGCCGCCAGCGCGGTTTAAGGATAAGCGCGCCTGACCGCCGCCGAATAATTCCTTGAAAGTCTGGTCAAAATTAACGTTGATTTTTTCAAAGCTTTCCAAGAATTTTTCCTCCATTTCCTTGGTAAGCTCCGCCAAAAACGTCAGCGTGTCCTGCCGCGCCTTCTCCATATCGTCAAACTGCTTTTTGTCCTCGGTATATTTAGCCAGCGCCTGTTCGTACTCTTCGGGCGCGCGGGCGTTGATGGGACCGCACCTTTCTATAGCGCGCCTCAGCTTAGCCGCTTCCGCGACGGATTGTTTGGACAACAGCTTTTCGTCTTTATATTTTTCCGCAGTTTGGTAATCTAAACCGTACTCTTCGGTTATCCTTTCCGAAAGAATCGCAAATTCCGAAATCAGCCTTTCCAGCGCGCCCTCTTTTTGCGCAATCTTTACGGAAAGCTCGTTTATTATCTCGCCCAGCGCGTTTCTCTCGTTGTCCAATCGCTCGTTTTCCTTTTGCAGCTTATCCTTGTGCAGGGTAAGCGAATTGGTCTGCTTCTCCAGCTCTTTTAGTTTTTCCCTGTCCTGCTCGGAAAACACCGCCTTGTCTATCGCGTTTAGTGCTTCCTTCGCCGCTCTTTCGGACATGTTTATTTCTATCTCGCAATCCGCTATTCTTTTTTCCAGCGCGGACGCGTCGGCGGAAAAGCGCCGTATGGAATCTTCAAGATTATTGAGCTCCGCTTTAAGAGTTCCGTTGACAATCTTCAATTCCTCATATTCGCCGCGCAGAGAAGCCAACTCTCTCTTCTTTTTGATAAGGGAGTCTCTTGCCTGCTGCATATACAAGTCGATGTCCTGCTTTTCGCTTATGCTTTCGCCCGCCTTTGCCCCCGCCGCTTTTATCGCCGCTTCCAGTTGGGAAAGCTGACCTGCAAGCGCCTGATTTTTGGAGATAAGCTTGTTACGCGCTTCGTTTATCTGTTCCAGCTTTTGCTTTTCAAAATCCATGTTCTGTTCTGCCGCTGCAATATCTATATCCTGTTTGTGAAGCTGCGCCTCAATTACCTTAATCGCCTTTTCAAGCTCCCGGATTTCCCCTTTTATTTCCTCTAACGCCGCCTTGTACTTTACCGAAGCAGCCTCAAAGGTTTTGCGCCTTTCCTGCAGGTCCTTTATTCTGCTCTCCTGAGATAATACCTGACTGTCCTGCGGAGGTGCGCTGCCGCCGGTAATCGCGCCGCTGGTCGCAAAATGGTCGCCTTCCAAAGTCACGATTCTGAACAGATTTTTATATTTTTTCGCGATTTTTATGCCGTGTTTTTTATCCTCGACAATAACGACGTTGCCCAATAGGTTGCCAATTACGTTGGAAAATTTGCTTTCGTAGTCAATCAGCTCATTGGCAAGCCCTATTACCCCCTCTTCGCTCAACGCGCGCTCTGCTTCGTGGGCAAGCGTTCTGGGGCGGATATTATCAAGAGGCAAAAACGTAGCCCTGCCGTACCGCTCCCGCCTCAGCACGTCAATAAGGAAAGAGGCGTCATCCGAAGTGTTGGTCACAATGTTGTTTACCGCCGCTCCCAAGGCTACCTCTATGGCAAGCTGATAGTCGGAGCCGACTTTGATAATCTCGCCGATAACCCCTGCAATGCGGCTTTTGCAGCCCTCGGGCGCAGAAGGCGAAAGCAGTCTCCTGACAGGGGGCTGATAGCCTTGCATTTGCTTTTTCTGCTCTGTCAGCATCTCGATAACCGAGCCCAACTCCGCCTCTTTTCTCGCGTCCTGATTGGCTTTGGCTTCCAAGGAGGCGTAATCCTGCTTTGTCTGCTCCAGATTCTTTTGCGAGCGGGTGAGCTGAGCCAGTTTTCCCGCCCTCTCCTCTTTTAAAAGGTTGAGATTGTTTTCCAGTTCCGCTATTAATTTTTGCTTATTGTCATATTCCTGCCCGTACTGGGAAATGGCTTGCCTGTCTTCCCCGAATGCCTCCAGCAGCATATCTCTTTTGCCCGTTAGGGTAACCACGCTGGATTTGATATCCGCGTGCGATTCTATCATGCGATTGAGCACGGCGGCGCTTTTTTCCACCTCCTGCTCCTCTTTGATTACTTCTTCTTCGCTGATTTTATATTGCTTTTCTTTTTTGATAAGTTCCAGGCCGCTTTCGATGAACATGCGGTTTTTTTCTTCAAAGTTTTTCTTATACTCTTCCAGTAAAGCTTGCTTTTCTTTAAGTAATTGAGAGGATTTTGCGTACTCCGCCTTCGCTTTCTCCGTCGTCTCGTTTGCGCGGTTAAGCCTTTCCTTCCAAACCCTGTTTTCGCTTGAAAGCTGCTCCCCCTTCAGGAGCAAATTTACTCTTTCCTCATAGAGCTTGGTATAGAGAGTGTCCGAATTGATAAGGTCAATATTGTTGACGTTGAATTTTTTGCGTATCTCTTCCTGCTCCGCCTTTTTGCCGGCGCATTCCGCTGTTAAGCTTTCGATTTCACTCCGAAGCGCTTCTTCCTGCTCTCTGGATTGTCCGCTTTGGAAAAGGAATGAGTTGATATCCAATATACGCAAGCGCTCTTGCATTTCCCTGACTTTGCGTGTGGTTTGGGCGCTTTTTTCCATAGGCTCAAGCTGCTCCTCCTGCATGGAAAGCAGGTCGGCAAGCCTGTTCATATTATCCTGAGTCTTTTGCAGCTTTGCCTCCGAGTCTTTTTTCCTTTTGCGGTATTTGTTGATTCCGGCGGCTTCCTCAAAAATTTCCCGCCTGTCGTCCGGCCTGTCCTTCAGAATTTTATCTATCTGACCTTGTCCTATAATGGAATAGCCTTCCCTGCCCACGCCGGTGTCGCGGAAGAGGTCGGATATATTCCTCAGCAGACACTTATTGCCGTTGATAAAATATTCGCTTTCCCCGCTTTTGTATATCTTACGGGTAATAACAACTTCGTTAAAGTCGATATCCAGTCCCTTGTCCTCATTGTTAAAATAGAGGCTTACCTCGCTGTAGCTCATGGCTTTGCGGATAGTGCCCGAGGCGGATTGGATAGCCGCAGTGCCCGCGAAAATGACTTCGGACATGCTTTTGCCGCGAAGCACGCTGGGGCTTTGCTCTCCCAGCACCCATCTTATTGCGTCTGTGATGTTGGATTTTCCGCAACCGTTAGGCCCGACAATACAAGTAATTCCTTGTTCGAAATTAATTTCTAATCTGTCCGCGAAAGATTTAAAACCGAATAATTCTATCTTTTTTAAACTCAAAGCTCACCTCAAAAACCTATCTATAATAATACCTAATAAGCGGGCTTTTGTCAACAGCAAAAAAGCCCGCAAGGGCGTAAACAAACGCTTAAAACTATTGGGAATACAAATGAAAATTTTTTATAAGTTTTCTTTTTGGGCGCCGTTAGACAACATTTCCAAAGTCTCTTTGGCGGCGTTCTGCTCCGCGTTTTTGATAGAGCCCGCGACTCCCAGGCCGTACTCACGCCCGTCTATCGTGACAAAAACGGAAAACATAGGCGAATGGTCCAAGCCCACCTTGCCTATTTGCTTAAACACAATCTTTTTCTTTTTTTCCAGATGTTTGTTTTCGGAGGCAATTTTTTCCAGCAGTTCGGATTTGTAATCTCTGCGCCCCTCCGTGCCCAAGGCGGATTTTATGTAAGGGCTGAGGAATCTGCAAATAAAAGCGGACACTTCCTTTAAGCCTTTGGTGTCTCTGCAGATTGCGCCCACAATAGCCTCAAACAAATCGCATTTGACCGAATCGCTTTCTATTACGTCCTTTTTTGCCTCGCCCGCGCCGACCAGCACGTATTTTATCAAGCCGGACTGGGTAATCGCGCTGGCAAGCGTCTCTTTTGAAACGATTTTTGCGCGCGCTTTGCTTAAAAAACCCTCTTTTTCGTCCGGAAACTTTTTAAACAAAAGGCGGGCGATAACAAAATTAAGCACCGCGTCGCCCAAAAACTCTAACCTTTGATACGATTCGACAAAGTTTTCATTAGCATAAGAGGCATGCGTAAACGCCGTCTCCAATAAGGCCGGATTATTGAATTCGTAACCGATGATTTCCTGTACTATATCATCTTTAAATTTTTTCATATTCGCTAACCCCGATTTTTATTTTTGCCGTAATCCCTTTATTGACCAGATCCACAGCCTGCAACACCGCCGCTTTGATTGATTTTGCCTTGCTGGCTCCGTGCGCCTTGACTACAACCTTGTCCAGTCCGAGCAGCACCGCTCCCCCTTTTTCGTTGTAATCCAGCCGTTTTTTGACCTCTTTTAACGCATTGCGCAATAATACATATCCGAGCTTTGCCCTAAGACCGCCTTTCAGTATAGCCTGCTTCATAGTAGCGAATATGGCTTCCACCGCGCCTTCCGCGCTCTTCATGGCGATATTGCCGGAAAATCCGTCAGCCACCACCACGTCCGCTCTTCCGCTTAACATATCCCTCGCTTCCAGATTGCCTATAAAATTGAGCTTCATATTCTTGAGCAAGGGGAAAGCCTGCTTATTAAGTTCGTGCCCTTTAGCGTCCTCCGCCCCGTTGCTGAGCAGAGCGATTCTGGGCTCCTCAATGCCGAAAGCAACTTTCATATACGCGTCTCCCATTAAGGCAAATTCGCACAGCTGCTCGGGGCTGGGATTGGTATTCGCGCCGCAGTCAATCAAAAGCACCTGCCCGCCGTCTATTGTGGGCAGCAGCGGGGCAAGCCCCGGTCGCTTGATGCCTCTTATCCTTTTAAGCAACAAAACGGCGCCGGTAAGCACCGCGCCGGTAGAGCCCGCCGATACAAAGGCGCAGGCTTCATCATTATCGGCCAGATAATTTAAACCGGCCGCTATAGATGAGTTAGGCTTGGAACGTATAGCATGGGTAGGACTTTCTTCATTGGAAATAATTTCGGGAGCGTCTAAGATATCCACTCTGGCGTAATCGTATTCGTATTTTGACAATTGATCTTCTATTTTTTCACGGCACCCGCAAAAAACAACGGAAAAACACTGCTCTTCGTCCAATGCCCTGATACACCCTTTGATTATCTCGCCGGGAGAATTGTCTCCGCCGAAAGCGTCAATAACTATCTTCATATTATCCCCAATAAAAAGCCTGCCATCAAGACAGACATTTCGATTATTTTTCGCCTGATTCTTTCTTAGGCTCCACCACTAATTTACCCTTATAGTAACCGCATTCCCCGCATACGGTGTGGCTTGCTTTAAGCGCGTGGCATTGCGGACACTCGCTGAGATTGGGTGCTGTAAGCTTCCAGTTGGCTGCTCTCTTGTTACTGCGTTGCTTAGAAACTTTACTTTTAGGTACTGCCATTGATATCCTCCACTATTGAAAACGACTACTTTTTTTATCATCCGCATCCGCAGCCGTTGTGATTTTTCTTGGTAATTTTGCCTGATAATATGCTAATTATCAGCAAAGTCTAATTCATTATACAAAAATACGATAGACCTGTCAAACAAAAACAGGCTATCCGGAAAGCAATGCTTTTGCCTCGCGCGCTATGACCAACTCCTCATTTGTGGCTATAACGTACACTTTTACCTTACTTTCAGGCTTGGTTAACTCCAAAAACTCCCCTCTCGCGCTGCTGTTTTTTTCAAAATCAAAATCTATGCCCAGATAATCCAGATCCCGGATAATGCCCTCGCGCGCGTTCGCCGCGTTTTCTCCTATGCCGCCCGTAAACACTATGGCGTCCAGACCGTTCATGACGGCGGAAAACATCCCGATATATTTTTTTATGCTGTACTGGAACATATCTATGGCAAGACGCGCTCTTTCAAAGCCCTTTTGGGCCAGCTCGGTAATCCGCCTGAAATCGCTTACGCCCACAATGCCCAAAAAGCCGCATTTTTTGTTAAGGTATTGGGTAATCTGCTCCGCGCTTACACCCTTTAGTTCGCTTAAAAAGGAAACCAGCGCGGGGTCGACGTCTCCGCACCTTGAACCCATAATAACTCCGCTTAGCGGGGTTAGCCCCATGGAAGTATCCACGCATTTGCCGTCCACAACCGCGCTGATTGAGCTGCCGTTGCCAAGGTGACAGGTGATTATTTTAGTGTGAGGCTTGCCAAGTTTTTTCGCCGCTATCTCGGACACATATTTATGGCTGGTGCCGTGAAAGCCGTATTTGCGCGCCTTATATTTTTTGTAATCGTCGTAATCTATGGCGTACATAAAGGCTTTTTGGGGCAGGGTGGAATGAAAGGCGGTATCGAAAACCGCTACCATTGGCACGTCCTTCATTACCTGCATACTGCTTTCGATACAGGCGATGTTGGCGGGCATGTGCAAGGGCGCGAGATAAGCGTTTTGCTTGCAAAGCGCAAGAACTTCGGGAGTAATGATTACGCTCTCGGAAAAGTCCTCGCCGCTGTGCACCACGCGGTGCCCTACCGCAAATATCTCTTTGATATCCTTGACCACTCCGTATTCCTTGTCCGTAAGAGCGGACAACACTACCCTCAGCGCGTCGGTGTGGTCGGCAATCTGACGAGTGATTTTTAGCTCTTTGCCGTTCGTCTTATGCACCAGATTGCTGCCTTCCATACCGATGCACTCTACCAGCCCTTTGCAGAGCAGTTGCTCGTCGCTCATATCAATTACCTGATATTTTAAGGAACTGCTGCCCGCATTGACTATTAAAACCTTCATCTTTTATCCCCTGTTTAATTATTTAGCGTCTGTAGCGCGGTTATCGCCACTACTTTAACTATTTCCTCAACGCTGCTGCCTCTGGACAAGTCGTTGACGGGCATCGCAAGACCCTGGCATATAGGTCCCATGGCGTCCGCCCCCGCAAGCTTGGATACCAGTTTGTAAGCGATGTTGCCCGCCTGCAAGTCGGGAAACACCAAAACGTCCGCTTTGCCCTCTACGGGGCTTCCCGGAGCCTTAAGGTCCGCGACACGGGGGACCAGGGCGGCGTCGCCCTGCAATTCGCCGTCTATCAGCAGATTGGGCTCACGTTCTTTGACAATTCTGGTGGCTTCTATAACCTTATCCACCAATGGATGAGTAGCGCTGCCTTTGGTAGAGAAGGACAGCATAGCCACTCTGGGGTTTTCTATGCCTATGATGTTCATCGCGCTGTGCGCCGCCGCGATAGCGATTTCGGCAAGCTCCTCCGCCGTTGGGTTGGGGATGACGCCGCAATCGCTGAATATAAACAACTTGCCCCTTTCCGAATAGAATCCCGGAGGCAAATCCATTACAAAGCAGCTGGAAACGGTACGCATACCCTGTCTTGCCTTAATTATCTGCAAAGCGGGGCGCAGCGTGTCCGGAGTAGCATTGATGCAGCCCGCCACCATACCATCCGCCTCCTTGTTCTTTACCATTAAGGTGGCGAAATACAAGGGGTCGCCCGCAAGCTCGTAGGCCTTTTCTTCGGTTACTCCCTTTTGCTTTCTGATGGAATATAACAAATCCGCGTATTCTTTCCTTTTGGGAGAAGTCTGGGGATTGATGATATTTACTCCGGTCAAATCAAAACCTTTGCTTTTGGCTCTGATCTTTTCCTCGTCTCCGATAAGCGTAATCTTGGCAAGCTTAAGTTTGGTAATGTTCTCGGCCGCAATGATAATACGCATTTCTTCGCCCTCCGCAAGCACGATATGCTTGTAGAGGGATTTTGCCTTATGCATTATGTTGTCCATTAATTGAGACATTTCTCCTCCTAAACGCTTTAAAAAATTTATTTTTTATATTACAATTAATATAACCTAGGTATAATTATAACTATAGAAAGTCACCCAAATGACTATAACGCAATTTTTAATTTTTTGCAAGTATATTTACCGAAAAGAGAGGTAAAAAAATGAAAACGACGGGCATAGTTTGCGAATACAATCCGCTGACAAACGGGCACCTGTACCATCTGCAAAAGGCAAGGGAAGAAACGGGCGCGGATACTGTGGTATGCGTAATGAGCGGCAGTTTTACCCAAAGAGCGGAAGCCGCGGTGGCGGACAAATATCTGCGCGCGGAAGTGGCCGTGCGCTCGGGCGCGGATATGGTTGTGGAACTGCCAGTAATATACGCCGTAAGCCCCGCGGAAAACTTTGCTTACGGCGCGATAAGAATTCTTTCCTGTATCCCCGGGCTGGAATGTATCAGCTTCGGGAGCGAATGCGGAGATGTCTCGCTGATACAAAAAGCGGCGGAATTGCTTTCCAATGAACCTGAGGAATTTAAAAATATTCTGCAGGAAAACCTGAAGGAAGGACAAAGCTATCCGCGCGCGTTGAGCGGCGCGCTGGGCGCCTACGCAACAGAAAACCCTGTCTACGCCGACCTGCGAGGAATTCTCGACGCTCCCAACAACGTACTGGCTATCGCCTACGTAAGCGCGGTCAAAAAGCTGAATCTGGATGTAAAACTGCATACGGTAAAAAGAATCGGCGATTACAACGACACCGGAATAAACACAGAGTATCCTTCCGCAAGCGCGATTAGACAAGCCCTTTACAAGGGCGAATTGCATAAGATTCAGGACGCCCTACCCCCTTTCAGCTATAATTTATTAAGCACCCGCAAAAACCGCCCTTCCTCGCTGGGCGATATGATTTTATATAAAATCAAAACCATGGACGGATACGAACTGGAAAAATATTACGATATCAGCGAGGGCTTGCACAACCGCCTTAAACTTGCCGCCTTAAAGGCTCAATCCTATGAGGAATTGCTGGAAGCTGCCAAAACCAAAAAGTATACTCTTGCCAGGCTGAAAAGGCTATGCTTATATGCCTTTTTGGATATCACGCAGGAAATGTACGACAATCTTATTGCCGCGCCTCCGCTGATAAACATATTGGCGGTAAGCAAGGGGCGCAAAGACCTTTTATCCGCCTTGGACGAGTCGGCGGCAAACGTTATGAAAAGATACGGGGAAAGAGCAAAACTGGATAAATCCCTGCAACCTTTGGTCAGGCTTACTTTCCGCGCGGACGGGCTGCTTAACGTTATCAACAAAAGCGGCTATTATAACCAATCCATGCTGCTGATATAGACAAAAGGCGGGCGTAAACGCTAATAGGCAAGCAGAGCGGCGCATATATTATTTATGTGAAAAAATCAAGATACCCCGTTATTCTGCTTGCCGCAATTTTTATGGCGGCGATTATCGTCCGTCCCGACAGGTATATGGCTTCCGTATTGTCGGGCTTGAAAATCTTTACCTTTTCCGTGCTGCCCGCGCTGTTCCCCTTTTTCTTTTTTACCAAAGTTCTAACCTCTCTGGGCGTTGCGCACACGCTGGGAGCGGGAATAGAAAAATCGCTTGCAAAATTGTATAACGCCCCTCCCGTTATCGGGTACATAATGGTCATGAGTATGCTTTGCGGGTACCCGACAGGGGCAAAACTGGTATCCGATTGCTACAAATCGGGTTTGATTGACCTTGATGACGTACAATTCGCCGCGGCGTATTGCTCCACCGGAGGACCTATTTTTATTTTGGGCACTATAGGGTCGGTCGCGCTGGGGGATAAGATGATTGGGGCGGTAATACTGCTTTCTCATTATACCGCGGCGTTATTAAACGGTTTTGTTTTCAGAAGAAAAACGGCAAATAAAAATCGTTCGCTTATAAGGGCTCAGCTCTCCCCTCAAAGCGATAATCTTTTGCACGAATGCGTATACGAAAGCATTTTCGGCGTGCTGCTTGTGGGAGGGTATATCGCGCTTTTCGGCTTGATTACGGATATCTTAATAGATATAAAAGCGGAGCGGGCATTTTTGAGCGCGGTCGGGCTGGTGGGGGTCGCTCCCAATATGGCTAAGGCTCTCTTTTCTGCTTTTTTTGAAATGACCAAAGGCAGCTTTATGCTGGCTGCGCTTGAACTGTCAAGAGCGGCAAAGGCGGCATTATTGACCGGAATAATATCCTTCGGAGGGATGTGCGTAGGGCTGCAATCGCTTGCGTTTTTATCCAAATGCGGGGTAAGTCCGCTGAAATATTTTACCGCCAAAGCAAGCCAGGCGGTCATAGGTATTATCGTGGCTTTGCTGCTGGGGCTAATCTTGCTTTAAATAGGGCTATATGCCAAAATCGTTTTGCGCTTTGATTCTCGCTTCTTTTATCGCGGCAACCTTTTCCGAAAGAAATTCTTCCACCCTTTCCAGCATGGCGTCAATCTCCATGCCCACTTCCCGCAATATCTTTTTGCGGTATTCCTCCGCGGAGGCTCTTATTGCTTCCGCTTCCCTTATGGCTTGATTGATTATATCGCTTTGGTCCAGCAACTGCTGCCTTTGCTGCTCCGCCTCGCTTATGATGCTGTCCGCTTGCGTCTGCGCCCGCTCGACTAAGTCCTCGGTATCCCGTAACGTCTTTGTCCTAATCTCCTCTTCTTCCCTACGCGCTTCCGAAATAAGCTGCTCCGCCTGCTCGTTGGCGTCCCTCAGCCTTTTGTCGCGCAGAGCTATCACTTGTTTGGCTTCCTTTATCTCTTCGGGAATGGTCTGGCGTATTTTTTGCAGTAAATCCAGCAGGCTCTCGCCGTCCAGCGCCACGCTTTTGCCAAGGATAGACTTTTTTGCGGAATACACCAGCTGCTCCGCGCTTTCGATATATTCGTTAATCTTTGACATCATCTTTCTCCTCAGCTTCTTTTATGGTTTTGATTTTATCCTCAAGCATATCGATAATCAGGTCGGGCACCATTCCTTTTACGGACAGCCCTTCCGTAAGTCTTTTGCGCACTTCGCTGCTGCTCAGCTGTTTATCCTCAGCCTGAACAAACAGGGTGTCTATCCCCCCGTGCGCCTTGTTCCAGTCCGCCATCGCCTGCTCGTATTGCGCGTCCGCCTCGTTTCTTATCCCTCTTATTAATAATTGTACATTATTTTGTTTGCAATAGTCAATAGCAAGCCCGTCGTACTTGTCCGCCTTCACCCTTTCGCCGTAAGGGGCTATGGCTTTTTTAATAAGCTCCAGTCTGAATTCGGAATCAAAAAACTCCTTTTTGTTTTCGTTTTTCAACAGCGCGACATTGACATTGGGACTGATAAGCAAGGCTTGCTCTATCAGCCTTATATGCCCCAGCGTGATGGGGTCGAATGTGCCCGTAACAGCTGCCCTTTTTACATAAGAAAGTAAGCAGATCAGCGTATCGCCGTATTTTTTCTGACGGTATTGGCGGAGGTTTTTATAGGAATAATCCTTTTTGTCAGTGCTTGCTTTTTCCAAAATCACCAGCCCGTCTGTGTCCAATAAATTATTGTCCGCTATATCCTTAACCGCCCCCTCGTATAGCCCAGCGGAATACGGAGGGTCTAAAAAAATCAAGTCCGCCTTAACCCCCTCGCCCGCAAGGGAGCGAAAGGCGGTTTTGGCTTCCGCGCGTATTATCTTTCTGTCTCCTTCTAAGTCTTCCAAATTTCTTTTTATCAATTCCGCGGCAAGGTAATCTTTATCAATAAAATATACTTTTTTTGCGCCTCTGGAAAGCGCCTCTATGCCCAGCGCGCCGCTGCCGCTGAATGCGTCTATCACAACGGCATCCTCGACTTTATCAAAAATGATATTGAAAATAGCCTCTTTCACTCTGTCCGAAGTGGGTCTTGTCTTATCGTTTTTGGGCGATAAGAGTTTTTTTCCTTTGTACCTGCCGCCGATTATCCTCATCTTTTCTTCCTCTGTTTAGCCCAGCACCCTTTTTTCCGTGATTATCTTATCCATAACGATATCGTGCGCCTCCACGCTTAATGCCTCAAAGCACTGCGCCTCAAACGCCAAAGCTATTTTTTTGCCCTTAAAATCCCGTAAAAAATAGTCATAATACCCTTTCCCGCGCCCCAGCCTGTTTTTTTGATTATCGAAAGCCACAAGGGGGATAACCGCAATATCTATTACGGGATTTTCTTCCGAATTAAAATATTCCGGCTCGTCTATGCCGTATTTGCCTTTTGTGAACTTGGTATTGCCGTCTATTCTTACGGGCCGCATTTTTTCGTAAAGCACGGGCACGTACACCGCCTTGTTTTGTTTAAGCGCGTCCGCTACAATGGCACGGGTATCAGCTTCGGTAAAAGCGGAAAGATAAATAAAAATGCTTTGCGCGCAACGGTATTCATTTGAGGAAAGAAAGGTATCGCAAATGACTTTGCTTTTTTGCGTCCTTTCTTTTAAGCTCATTTCCGCCAAAGCGTTGTAGGCGGCCGCTCTTATCGCCGCTTTGGAAGTATAATGTTTATTCATAAAAAACCCTGTTGTATCTTCCTTTGAATCTCGTCAGCGCCTCATAGTTTATAGTGCCGGAAAGCCTCGCCCAATAGTCGGCGTTTAATTCGGAATTTTGAATTATAACCTTGTCGCCCGCTTCCGCCTCTATGTCGCCTAAATCTATTATAGCAGAATCCATACTGATATTGCCAATAAGTTTTGCCTTTTTTCCGTTTACTATTACCTCGCCGCCGGAATAGCGCCTGTCCACTCCCTCAAAGTATCCGCTGCGGATAATCGCGATTCGGGTATCCTTAACCGCCTTAAAGGCAGCCGAATAGCCCGTTGTCTCTCCTTTCTTCAATGTTTTTACAAGGTCAATTTCCGTGCTTATGCTCATAGCGGGGATAAGATTTAGTTTTGCCTCCCCCACTCCGTAACCGTACAGAATCATCCCCAGCCTTACCTCGTCGTAATTAAAAATAGGACACCTCTCCAGCGTTCCGCTGGAGGCCATATGTAGGGGAAGAGAGCCGAAGACCTCCAAAAAGGGCTGCGCCCTTTTTAAGAAAAGATTGTGTTGTTCCCTGACATTCTGTGGCAAACAAGAATAGAAATGCGTTGACAATGCCCTGATTTTCACATGTTCGGAGCAAGAAAAAAAGCGGACCAATTCCTTGATTTCGCTTTCCTCTTTTATACCGTAACGATTCATTCCGGAATCGATTTTAACATCCGCCAAAACTGTTTTTTGCGCAATTGCGGCTTGCTTTTCCAGCGCCAGCGCGCCGTCTATACTGTTTATCAGCGGAAGGGCGTCGCAGCTTATTATCGCCTCCGCTTCCGCCGGACAATAGGCTGTTACCATAATCGGCTTTTTTATGCCCGCCTTGCGCAGCGCCGCGGCTTCCGCGGCATAGGCCACCCCGAATTTATCCGCAAGCGGCTCGGTGTGCGCCGCGACTTGTATCATACCGTGATTATAGGCGTCCGCCTTAACCATAAAAACAAGTCCCGCTTTGCCCAAAAGCTGTCTGACTTGCGCGATGTTATGCGCAATCGCGCACAAATCCGTATGTATGACCAAGCTCAAGCTCCCCCTTAAAAGCGTATCCGCTGGTATTGTTAATTACAGTATATTAGCCAGATTTATATTACGTTCCTTCAATTTCTCCAGCGTCTTTTCCACGTCGTCCACCTTAAAGAGTATTATTGTGGAGTGATTGTCGCTTTTGATATAGGTATACAAGTAATTGATATTGATGTCTTCCTCGTCCAATATCTGCAAAACATCTTTCATAATGCCGTTGCTGTTGTCTACTTCTATACCTATCAAATCCGTGGAGGCGATGTTAAAGCCGCTCTTTTTAAGCACTTCCACCGCAAGCGGGTTGTTGTCCGTAATCACTCTGAGTATGCCGTAATCGGTGGTGTCGGCAATATTCATAGCGACGATTTTAATGCCCGCTTTGTAGAGCGCTTCCGCAAACTCCTTAATTCTGCCGCTTCTGTTTTCTAAAAAAACCGATATTTGATTTACTAACATTGTTTTCTCCTTACTCATTATATTCTCCTGTTATCCGTAACTCTTTTCGCCTTGCCTTCGCTTCTGGCGATGCTGCCGTAGCTTACCAGTTTTACTTTTGCGTTGACGCCTATCGCGCTGTTAATATCGTTTTTAAGTTTTTCGGTTAATCTTTCTACCGTCTTTATCTCATCAAAGGCAATGTCGCGGCTAAGCTCAACTTCTATCAGCATAACGTCCTGATTGTTTATCCTGTCCACGGTAATATGGTAATGAGGCTCAACCTGATTGCCCTGCTTGATAAGCACGCTTTCTATCTGTGACGGGAATACGTTTACCCCTCTGATAATCAGCATATCGTCGCTTCTGCCCGCTATCCTGTCTATACGCACACCCGTTCTGCCGCAGGGGCAGGGCTCCGCCTTTAATGCGGTAATATCTCTGGTGCGGTATCTGATAAGAGGTATGCCTTCTTTGGTCAGGGTGGTGAACACAAGCTCTCCTCTCTTGCCGTAGGGCAAAGGCTCTAGGGTATTCTCATCCACTATTTCGGGATAGAAAT
This sequence comes from Christensenellales bacterium, assembly GCA_050945855.1. Lineage (GTDB taxonomy): Bacteria > Bacillota > Clostridia > Christensenellales > DTU072 > CAYSNP01. The sequence goes on from JBMNTS010000022.1 coordinate 19,505, forward strand.
AATCGTCCTGAATATGAGAGCCCGCTTTCTCCGAGCATTCCACCGCCACGCCAGGACCCACTATTTCGGACAGGCCGTATATATCGTAAGCGTTTACTTTTAGCTTTTGCTCAATCTCTATGCGCATTTCGTTGCTCCATGGCTCCGCGCCGAAAATGCCGTTCTTTATATTGAACTCCTCTATTTTGTAATCGGATTTCGCTATTTCTTCCGCAAGATAGGTAGCGTAGGAGGGAGTGCAGCATATAATATCCGCTTCAAAATCGT
>JBMNTS010000023.1:0-18169 GCA_050945855.1 Christensenellales bacterium
GAGATGTCGATAATGCTCTTTACATAAACAATACTGAATTTGTAATGAACATGTCTGATCCACATTGGAAACCAATCGAGGATGAATTTTAAAACTATATAATCTGAAACAAAAAGCGACTTAGCTCAATTACGAGTTAGGTCGCCAATTTTCTATATGTTCAAATCTTTTGGTACGGTATAACGGCGTGTATCCGCTGCTTTCGCGCTTTTTGGCTATCTCCAAGGTTATCTCTTTCATTCGGCTGTCGGTAAGCGGATAATTGTGCATGGCAATCCAGGTGATCAAATGTCCTATGCCGGGCAGGATAAACACCGTAAGAAGTACCGAATAATAAAACCTGTCATTGATGAACACATTTTCGGGGACGACGGCGTTTTCTCCTATGCCCTTAAATCCGCTGAAAAGCATTATTCCCATTGTAATCAGACCTACCGTGCTGGAGACAACTTTGTTGATAAAGGTAATTGTGGCTCCGATGGTGCCGGGTATAAAACGTCCGCTCACGCTGTGCTCGTAGTCGGACAAATCACCCGTCATGGCGTTTATAAGATTGGTCGATATTCCTAGAGAGGACATATATATGCCAAACAGCAGCAAGACGATAATTACATTATATGTAAGACCTTGATAAGCGGTGCCGGGGCCTTTGGGCAGCAAAATCAAAGCCGCCGCGAATCCCAAAAAGCATATTGCCGTCTGGAATTTAGAAACAGTCGTATATACATAGGCAGAGCCTTTTTTGCTGGCAAAATATATTCCCAAAACAATGAAAGGCACTCCGATTACAATTCCCGACACAATTTCAAATCCCGGCGCAAGCGACCTGCGCATAATAATGTTGGCGAATAAATATATGGACATGGTAGCCCTTACGCTGGCTGCCAGGCTGGCGGACGAGCAGGCCCACAGCAGCCGCCTGAGCGGTTTGTTGGTCTTAATCAGCGAGAAAAAATCCTTAAATCTAGGTTTCACATCGTGATCGGTTACCTTGTAATATTTGGGATTATCTCTGGTCTCGATAGCTTTCATCGCGATAAATACCAAAACTATGGATAATGAGGATAATACCAGTACCGCTATTCTCCACACCTTGGCATCCTGCATCTTTCCTATAAGATCGCCGCTTATTATCAGCGAAACCAACGCCATTATTATGCCGTCGAATACCGCTTGCCCCAGCGCGTATAACGGGCGTTGTTTGGGCGCTTGGGTTATCACCGCCTGACCGGCGCGGGTCGCCGTCATCAGTATGGTATTGCCTATCACAATTATCGCGTAACACGAAATAAGAATGACATACGACGCCCAGACAGGTATGTCCGGGTTGACCGGATACAAAAAAATGACGAGAGCGGGGAAAAAGGAGAGCAGGGCGCCGAACAGCATTGCGGGACGGAATTTTCCCCATTTGCTCTCGAATTTGTCAAACCAATTGGCGATAATGGGGTCGGTTACGGCATCCAGCAGGCGCATGGGAAGCACCACTGCCGCCAAAAACGCGCCAAGCATCAATACGTTTTGCGTATAATACGACCATTTCCCCAAAACGTGAACAATAGAAACCCCCGCAGAATTGTTCAGCGCAAACAGCAATATACGCCAAAGGTCGTTTTTTCTCGGGTCGGTACCGTCGTTTCTGATGTCTTTAATAAAAGTCTTTATTTTATTCATTAGCGCTTCTTTTTGCTATGTCCGGATTCGGCGGTAAATCCTATGACCGAAAACATAGCAGATTCAATACTTAATATTAACACCCCGACAAAACGCAAAAGAAAATATTGGATGCGGCCTTGTCTGAGTTTGCCCTAAAAGGGTATCAGAGAACATCGACTAATGTGATATCCCGTAAGGCGGGCGTGTCAAAAGGGCTGATTTTCAAGTATTTTCCCACTAAATTTGCTTTATTTTACAGCGTTTTTTCCTTAGCTTTAACATCAATGCAAAGGGAAATGGAAAAAACGGAATTAAGCGAGGAGAAAGACGTATTTGATAAGATGCTGAAACTGATTTCATGGAAAATGGAATACGCTTTGCGACACCCTCAGGAGGCGGAATTTTTAACGCGCAGCATCCTTGATCCCCCCAAGGAATTAAGCGAAAAAATCGGGAATCATCTGTATAATCTGACAAAGTTAAGTTTAAACAGTTTAAAAAATGAAATAGATATGAGTAAATTCCGAGAGGAATATACTAAAGACGATGTGCTGAGAAACATCGAGATCGCCTTAATCGGATTGCAAACTATTTATCAAAAGGAGCAGGTAAACAGTATGGAAGCCTTAAAGAGCAAGCAGCTGGAAGCTGTGAGGTTTATGGAAATTGTGCTAAAAGGAATGGAGAAGTAAAATGAAAAACGTTTTTGAAGTAAGGAATCTGGCATTTAAATATCCCAAAGCAAACGAGGATACTATAAAATCCATATCTTTTGAGGTAGAGGAGGGCAAAATATTCGGGCTGCTGGGCCCCAGCGGAGCGGGCAAATCCACCACTCAAAAAATCCTTATCAAGCTGCTTGGGGAATACAGGGGAGAGATAAGGTATAACGGAAAAGACCTGAAAAGCTACGGCAAGGAATTTTATGAAGAAATCGGCGTGGGCTTTGAAATGCCCGTCCATTTTAACAAGCTTACGGCGCGGGAAAACTTAGCGTATTTCGCAAGCCTTTACAAAAACAACGCCGATTATTCGGCTCTGTTGGAAAAAGTCGGACTGGGAGATGCCAAAGAACAGGAGGTAGGCAAGTTTTCCAAGGGAATGAAGGTGCGGCTTAATTTTGTCCGCGCAATGATAAACCAACCCAAAATGCTGTTTTTGGACGAGCCCACCAACGGGCTGGACCCCAATAACGCAAAAATCATTAAGGACTTGATTCTGGACTTCAAGCAAAAAGGCGGCACCGTGTTTATCACTACGCATTTAATGGGAGACGTGGAGCAGCTTTGCGACAGAGTTGTCTTTATGACGGACGGCAAAATCAGCGAGGCGGAGTCTCCCCGCAACCTAAAATTGCGGTATGGAAAAAAAGAAGTATATCTTGAATATGTAAAACAGGATGTAATGGAAAAAAAGGCTTTTCCTTTGGCCGAGCTGGGCGCCAATCAGGCGTTTTTGGATACAATCAAAAAATACCCCATAGAGACTATCCACAGCGGCGAAACCTCTTTAGAAGATATTTTCAGGATTGTAACGGGAGCAAGCAAAAATGAATAATATAGTCAAATTGATTAAAGGGGAAGTAATTCGCCTTTATAAATACAAGATTCTGGTCGTGGGGAGCGCCGTATCCTTATTATGGGCTCTGATTTTAGGGCTGATTCCAAAGGAAAATGCGGTGTCGCTCCTGCCCATATTGCTTTTTATGGACGCTTCGGTAATGAGCATACTGTTGCTTGCCGCGTCCTTCTACCTGGAAAAGCAGGAAGGGTCGCTTAAAACCTTGCTGGTTACCACTGTGGGTGTGGGCGATATATTGATTGCCAAAGTAGCCGCGTCCTTGATTAACGGTCTGATATCCGGCGTCATTGTTGCCGTTTCCGCAATGATTATTCATAAAATCCAAATCAATTTGCTTTTGTTGTTTTGTTACCTGCTGATAGTGGTGGCAGCCCACTCTGCAATAGGTTTTGTGATTATCCTTTTTTGCAAAGACTTCGGCTCCGTCATAGTTTTTTACGCTCTGTTTGCTTTGGTGGCTATAATACCCTCTTTTCTTCTTTCTTTGGGAGTAATACCCCGGAAGTTTAACGATATCCTGCTTTTTTCGCCATCTCATTCGGGGCAGGTATTAATCAACAGCGTTGTAGCGGAGGTAAAAGTATATCAAATCGCCGTTGCCATTGCGTATTTGTTGATTTTGACCGCAATATTGTATCGCTTTGTGGTATATAAAAAGTTTAAGCAGTATGCGGTTGAGGGCTGACCTATGAAAAAATATTATAATTTGTTGAGATATGAATTAAAGACCATAGTAAAAGACCCCATGGGGATATTTATGCTTATATATCCGTTTATGATGCTTGGGATAATCGGATTCTTGTTGCCCGCAATCCTTGAGCGTACTAATACGGGCGGAGCGGGCGCCATGTACGCGCTGCTTGCGGGTTTTGCGTTCGCGCTTTCCGCGGGCGGATTTATTATGGGGGCGCTGCTCGGATTTTCCCTGCTGGAAAACAAAGACGAAAAAACGATGCTTAGCATCGCGGTTACGCCTATTACGGTGAGCGGATACGCCTTATTCAAAATCGCATACGCCTATGTTATGGCTATCGTTTGCAATTTGATAATGGCGGCCGGGTTAAAGCTGTTCGCAAGCGATGCCTATGTGGTGGGCATTATAAGGCTTTGGGATAACATAAGTTACTTTCAAATCTTTATCTTTTCCGTTGTCAACAGCCTGATGGTGCCTTTTGTTGCGTTGATACTCGCAGCTTTCGCGAAAAACAAGATTGAAGGTTTTGCCTTTGTTAAAGGCGGCGGCATTCTCTTGATGATACCGGTGCTTGCCATTATCAACGCTTTTCAGGGGCGCCTGCAGTATGTGCTCGGCATAGCGCCCAATTTCTGGCCGGTTAAGGCAATGCTTAACGCCGCGTTGCAAAGCCAAAATGCAGCTGATCTAAATTACTACGCCTATATGGGCATAGGAGCGGTATATTCAGTGCTTATCGGCATCGGTTCGCTGCGATTTTTCCTTAAAAAATCAGCAAAGGCGTAAAAAAATCATCTGAATAACTGTTTGGCATAGCGTCATATTTTCAATTCGTATCTTTTGGAATGATTTTTTAATGAATTTTTTCCATTATCAATATTGATTTTAGTAAAAAAATATATTACCATTATTTTAGAATACGAAGGAGGAAATTTAGGATTATGGCGCGCAATTTTTGCAAAGGAGCGTTTTTTTGCGCAATTTTAATAGTTTTTTTCTTGTTGTTCGGTTTTGTTGATATGCCGCCAGCTAAGGCGTATGCTAATTTTACGGTCATTCTTGAACTTAATCAATTTGCGGGAAACATATATGTTATCGGAGAAAATTACAATTCCGACTATGAATCATTAAGCAATATCAGCGCGGATGAGGAATCGAGGACAGTGGTAATTCAATTTCCTCCGGGCGAGGAAGTCACCTTTCAGGTTTATCCTTCCAACAAAAAGGTTGATTATCAAATCCGATTCGGCGCGGGTCAGCTAAGCATATTTAAAGGTAATCAACAATTTTTCTGTCCCGGTTCCTACGTGATAAATATCAGTCTGGGTATTAAGCAGGAAGAAGACCCGCCCGCGCAGGTATATAGCGTAAGTTTTATTCTTGAGGGAGGCACAACCCAAGATACGCATTTATTGGTTCAGCAGATAGAAGAAGGTAACGCCGCCGCCGCTCCCCAAGTCACCCCTCCCGAAGGGTACGACTTTGTAGGCTGGGATAAGGAATTTGACCAGGTATTGTCCGACCTGACAGTAACCGCGCAATATGAAATAATAAAGTTTACAGTCCGCTTTTATTGCTTTGACCGGCTTTTGGACACGCAAACAATAGAATACGGAGAGGGCGCAATTGCCCCGACTCCCCCGGACATTGAGGGAAAAGTATTCGCATGCTGGGACTCCGAATTTTGCGAGGTCAAAGAAAACATTGATATATACGCTTTATATAACGATATTTATACGGTGACCTTTTACGGTTTCGGCGGTGTGGTGATTGATACCGTTGCCGCGGAACAGGGACAAGGGGCAACCGCTCCTTTGCCGCCTGCGGTGGACGGATACAGGTTTATGGGCTGGGACAAGCCTTTTGATTGTGTAGAGGGAGACCTGGAGGTTTACGCCGATTATAAAAGAGTTTTCAAAGTAGTTTTTGATTTGGACGGCGGCAGCGCGGCGGGGGAGTTGACGCAATTTGTGCTGGACGGCGAAAATGCCGACCCGCCTTCGCAAGTGACTAAGACGGGATACGAATTTATGGGATGGAATATAAGCCCGGATGCGATTACCGCGGAAAAAGCGGACGCGCAGGGCGAAGTGCATATAAGAGCGACTTACGAAATCAATACTTATACCGTCAAGTATTATCTGGAAGAAGGATATCTGCTGCTTTCTTCCCCTCATTATTATCTTCAGCCGCTTAACGTTTCGCTGGAGCCGGAAAAAGTGGGTCATTACTTTGTCGGTTGGCAGGATGATCAAGGCAACGTTTATAATGAAAATTACTTAGTGGAAAATGATCTTGATTTGTTTGCCATGTTTGAAAAAAACACGTATGCCGTAACTTTTTATGACGGGGACAGGGTGGTGGAAGTGTTCAGCGTGCAATTCGGAAACGTGACGCCTATCTCATATAATACGGATAAAAACGGATATACCTTTATTCGCTGGTGCGAGGATGAGGCGCTAACCTGCGAATATTACTTTACCGAGGACAATCCCATTAATGGAAATACGGCCATTTACGCCAAGTATGAACTGAATAACGTTACCGTCAGTATATCCGATAATATGCAGGGAGAGTATCAGGATATTATTGTGCCCGCGTTTTCTCTTTTGGAGCTGTCTCCTCCGACGTTACAAGGTTATAAGGTAGATATTGCGGCGTTTGATAATTCAGGTGAGGAATATGCCGTCCAGAATACGTCAATCGCGCTAAGCTGGAAGGACGTCGAGGTCACCTATATTTACCAAAGAGATACATATTACATTGACTTTCTTTGTCCGCTTCTCCCGGAGGCCGCGCCCGGGCGCATATCCGCTTTATACGAGCAACAGATTGCCCTGCCCGCCATTGAGGTGTACGGCTATGACTTTTTAGGCTATTATCGGGACGAGAATTTTGCCCTGCCCGCGGACATAACCGTAATGCCCTATTCGGCAAGAGCGGATAAAAGCACAACAATATTCGCCAAGCTGGCAAAGCAGCGTTTCGCCGTTACCTTTGATACCGCGGGCGCTCCAGGGATAGCCTCCATACAAGGGGAATACAAGGATGTTATAGATTTAAGCCCCTTTGTCCCTCAAAAGCACAATATGGAGTTTTTGGGCTGGCGGGAGGGACAAGCCCGGATAGCGGAGCCCTCCGCTTATCTGTTGGAGAGAAACGTCACCCTTACCGCAGATTACAAAATAATAAGGGAGTATTTTGATATTAATTTCTCCGCGCCTTCATTCTTTGAATTTAATTTAAGCGGCGGCAACACTTATATCTCCACGGTAGCGTGCCCGCAAAGCATTTCGGTAAGGTTTACGGAAAGCCCTGCCGATTTGCCCCTGCCTCAGGCGGAAGGCTATACTTTCGCGGGCTGGTTTGTCGACGAGCAGTTATCACAGGAGTATACGCCCGCGCCCGTAATCGAGGATATTACCTTGTACGGAAAATTTGAAATAATCGAGCTTACCGTAAAATTCCATTGCCGCAACAGAACGATTGAAAAAAAGGTGGAATATTATTCCCCCATGCCCGCGCCGGATCCCACGCAAACGATGTGTGAGTATTATACCTTTACGGGGTGGGATAAAAATGTTGATTACATTAAGGAAGATACGGAATTTATCGGACTGTATACCCCGCTGTACAATATAGTGATTTTGGACAACGCCAATCAGATGCTGACTAAACCGCAGGATTGCAACCTTGAGGAATTTTTGTCTTCGGTGCAGCTTGATCTTAAAGAGGACGAAGTGTTTTTAGGCTGGACGCTGGGCTCTTACGATGAGGAAACCCGCACTTATTCCTATGTGCCAAACATCATAAAGATAGAGCCTCAAAGCGAAAGCAGGCAGTATATGCTCTACCTTTCCCTTTTAATCAATCTGGCGCTGGCTGTCGTTATCGTGGTAATAAAACTGCCTTCTCTTAAAAAAAGGTAGCCTGATATCAATTGAAAAAATCTGCGTATTGGTATACAATATATTCAGGCTATGAACAATATTCAGTTTTTTGTGGGCAATAAAAAGACAGGGATTGCGCTTACGGTTGTCGCGGCTTCGGTATCCTTACTGATGCTGTTTTTCGGTTTTGGCTTTTTAGCTTTTGTACAGGCTGTACTGCTGAGCCTGCTTTCTCTTTACATGCTTGCGCGTTTAGCGTGGAAAAACAAGTTCGATATCTTTTTGCTTGCGCCTTTTGCCGCAATAATCGCGGGCATTTTGTTGCTCAATATTTTTTGGGGAGCGGAAAGTTTTGCAAAAAGGCTGTTTTATAACCTGCTTTTTTTGATTATCCCCATCGCGGGCGGATACCTGTTGTATAATCACAGCCGTTTTATTAAGGGCAACAAGCCTGCCGCCCTTATCACCCTTTGCGCGGTAGCCGCCGCCTGCCTATCTTATGTGTTTCTGATGCCGCTGAAATTTACGCCGAGAGCGGAGCCTTTGCTTAAAGGGCATAATGAATATCTGGAAGAGGGATTCAGCGCAAAAGCAAGCGCTCCCAATGTCCTGCTTATCAACTGCGATGTTACTGTGGACGCTCTTTCCTGTTACGGCGGGCAAGGCGCGCCCAACCTGGCCGCTTTAGGGGAAGAGGGCATGGTCTTTGAAAACTATTATGCCGGGGAAAACAGGGAATTTGCTTTGCTGACCGGCAGGTATCCCTCCAGAGGCTATCTCAAAAATCCGCTTTACCCCACCCGCATGTCCTCTTTTAAGCGGTTTGGTAATATTTTCACATCGTCAAGAAACGCGGACGGCATACTTGGAGACGAGATTACGCTTGCGGAGGCACTTGGAGCGGCGGGGTACGCCTGCGGCTATTTCGGCGAGTGGAGGCTGGGAGATTACGGACAATATTTGCCTACCCGTCAGGGCTTTGATTATTTTTACGGAAGCTATTATTTATCGAAAAAACCCATTATCGTAAAAGAGGAAAAAGGGAATGCGGCAGTGCAAAAGGGTGAAACCGCGGACAGCATTCTTTCCCAATTGAATAGTTATATCGCCCGAAACGCGCAAGGCAGATTTTTTGTTGAGTATACCCTGTCTTACGGCAATTTTGACGGGCAAGTGGGAAGCATTGTAGAACAGTTAAAATCGGAGAACGTTTACGATAATACCCTTATTATTTTTTCGGGCGAGGCAAACGAGCGTTTTGGCAGAGCACCGCTTATCGTAACCTATCCTGACGGTCTGCTTAATTCAGGCACTTTTAACGGCAAAGCGCTGACCGCGCCCGTAGCCGATATAGATATTTTCCCCACCGTGTTGGCTTTCGTGGGATTGGACAAGCCTTACGACAGGACTATAGACGGCGTCAGCCTTTACAGCTTGCTTAAAGGCAACATTTACGGCGACAGCAAAATTCATGATGCCATATACTTTTTTGAGGACGGCGCACCCAAAGCCCTGCTTAAGCGGGAGGGCATATTGGGAAACAAACGCGACCTAATATATTATTCCGCCAAATCCAAGTCGGAATTGTACAATTCAGCGGACAGCCAAAGGACAAATCTTATTAAATCAGAGGCGGAGTTAGCCTCCTCTCTTGAACAAGAATTGCGCGAATACGCTAGGGAATTCGCCAAAAACAGGCGGGGAAGGAATAATATCTAATCCGATTTTTACCATAAAGCGTATTTTTAATTCTCTTTTATTGCTATACACCTTATATTAATTATGATATAATTTTATATATTTTAATTATTCAGGTGAAGCAATGATCAGACTGGAAAACATCAAAAAAGATTATTATGTGGCGGGTCAGACCATCAACGCCTTAAAAGGTATAAGTCTGGAGTTTTCTGCCAACGAATTCGTATGCATACTGGGGCCCTCCGGCTGCGGAAAGACCACTCTTATGAATATTATCGGGGGCCTGGACAGGGCTACGTCGGGAGAATTGTTTTTTAATGAGATTCCCACCGAAAAATTCAAAGATACGGACTGGGACAACTATAGGAACAAAAAGATAGGATTTGTTTTTCAAAGCTATAACCTGATACCTCACATCAGCGTAATAGCCAATGTGGAACTCGCGCTCACCTTATCCGGCATATCCATTCAGGAAAGGCACGCCAAAGCAAAAGAGGCGCTTGACAAAGTGGGACTCTCAAAGGAGTACAACAAAAAGCCCAATCAGTTATCGGGCGGGCAAATGCAGCGTGTCGCTATCGCGAGGGCGATTATCAATTCGCCCGAAGTGCTGCTTTTGGATGAACCGACGGGCGCTTTGGATACCCAAACAAGCATACAGATATTAGACCTCATAAAAGAGATAGCCAAGGACAAGCTGGTAATAATGGTCACCCACAACGCGGAACTGGCGGAAAAATACGGCACCAGAATCATACATTTGCGGGACGGATTGTTAAACAGCGATTCTGAGGCTGATTCAAGGAAAGTAAGAATTACGGATATAGAAAAGCCCTCCCAGCCCAAAGTCCGCGCCAAACTGTCGGCAAAAAAGACCTCCATGTCCTTTTTTACCGCGCTGAGGCTTTCGCTCACCAATCTGCTCACAAAGAAAGGCAGAACGGTAATGACCGCGCTGGCGGGCTCCATAGGCATCATAGGCATCGCGCTTATTCTGTCCTTATCCAACGGAATGAACATTTATATAAGCAAAATGCAGACGGATACCTTGGCAGGATACCCCATAACGGTCACTACCACCTCCATAGACGTGGCGCAGGTAATGAAGCTGATGCGCCAGCAGGGCAATGTTCAGGCTGATTATGAGAAATTTCCTTTAGCCGAAAAAATAATTGCGGAAAAAAGCGTAGATTTGACAAAACTGCTTTTGCGCAACGACATTACCGACGATTATATCCAATACTTAAAGCAAAATCTGGATACGGCAGCCTACAACGATATTATTTATAAAACCGGAATGGACTTAAACATATACGGTATAAAAGAAGGGAGCGAAGTTTACACCAAAATAAGCACGGGGGGCAACTCTTATGTGCCCACGGACGGCGGCGTTTCCTGGCAAATGCTGCTGGAAGAGGATTTTCTGGCTACCCAATACGACGTGCTGGCAGGCAATATGCCAAAAGATAAAAGCGAAATAGCGCTGATTGTCAACGAGGGCAACCGCCTTTTTGATTATACATTATATGCTTTGGGGCTTACCGAGAGCAGAGACGCGGGCGCGGAAATACCTTTTGAGCAGATTTTGGGCAAAGAATATAAGGTTATCACCAATAACGAGCTTTATACTTTTTTGGGGCAAAAGTTTACCAAACACGCTATAAACGAACTGGATTTCGACTCCGCCCTTACCATTAAAATTTCGGGTATTCTGCGTATTAACCGCGCTACCCAAACGGGTTCGCTTGTCCCCGGCATAGGCTACACCAAGGAACTGTACGGCTGGCTGCAAAGCGAAAATATGTCCTCGGAAATCGTGCAATGGATGAGGGATAATCCGGATAAGCATCCTGACACGGGAGATAAAATCGCAAGCAACGAGTCTTTGCTGAGGAGTTTGGGAGGCATTGACATTCCTAATGAAATCAATATTTTCCCTAAGGATTTTGCCGCAAAAGAGATAATCAAGAATACGCTGGACGCTTACAGCGCGCCGGACGGCGGAAAAATCGTTTATACGGATATGTCCGAAATTATGGGGGATATGATGAGCACCTTTGTAAACATTATCAGCTGGGTGCTTATAGCTTTTACCGCAATCTCTCTCATTGTTTCCAGCATAATGATAGGCATTATTACTTATGTGTCCGTACTGGAGCGCACAAAGGAGATTGGCATACTGCGGGCTATCGGCGCGCGCAAAATTGACGTCAGCAGGGTATTTAACGCGGAGACCTTTATAATAGGGCTTGCCTCCGGCATAGTGGGCGTAAGCTTTACGCTGCTTGTCTCCATACCCATAAATATGCTGACCAAGACGTACCTGGACGTGGAAAGACTTGCCGTGCTGGGTCCGCTTTACAGCGTAATATTAGTGCTTATCAGCATAGGTCTTACCATACTTTCAGGGTTGCTCCCGGCTAAGAACGCCGCCAAGAAAGACCCCGTGCTTGCCTTGCGTACCGAGTGATTTTATGTAAAATATTGTATTATTGACAAATCAATATGGCTGGCATATAATTTTATCACATAAAACCTTAAAGGAGGTTTGGAAAATGAAAGGCAAAAAAATATTAATTTCAGTATTGGTTATAGTATTTGTTCTTGCGGCGGGTTATGCCGGATACTACTTTCTTTTCAAGAAAGACAAGGATGGCAACGGAAACGAAACTCCCGAGCTTCAACAACCGCTTACCGAAGAGGAAATTTATGCTCTTCTTGCCAAATCCGTCAGTGCGGAAGAAGGGCTTACCGTTACTTCCTCCATAAATATGTATGGGGAAAAACGAAATATGGAATATAAATCCTCGGTAGCGAACGGCAAAATAAAAGCGCGTTATCAAGCGCATAATGAGCAAACTGACGTTATCGATGAAGTTTATGTCGGTCAAATCCAAGGTGAGTACTATTGTATTGAAATAGAGAAAACCGGTCCTGATTATGTGCCGGCAACTTACTATTACCGGCTCACCGATATTCAAGCGCAGATAAAAGCGCAAGAATTATTGGGTGAAGTGCTTGTAGCTTATTTACTAAATGAAAATTTGGTAGGCAATTTAAAAGAACTTGCCATTGAGGCTAAGTCCTACAGCGAATCCTTTAAAGACCTCAGCCTGGAAGGAATACGCTATACCGATGCCGATGGCGAACCTGTCAATATAGAAATATCGGCTGAATGCTATTCGATAAAAGAATTACCGAATATTGTTAACTTTGAGATGGAGTTTGACTCTCAGGAACGGATAAAAAATGCGAATATGACAATGACCCCGGTTGAGGAATACTTTCCTTCCAGTTTGGATTACCAGTCTTTCGGTCATTTATTGGAGTACAATATTCAAATAGCTTATGGCAACGCATCCTTTGATTTACCCGCTCTTGAAGGCAACAATACTGAGTCGGCGCAAATCTATATCTCTTTCAGCAATTCCTTTAGTTGGATTGAACCCATTTCCGGCAGCGTTTTTGAACCCGGAGAAGAAGTTTCCATGGATACGATTGTAGAATTTGCCGACGACCTTCCTTTGGAATTGGAAGGATTCTATTATGACAGGGATTATAAATTCCCTATAGGGGATACCGTCAAATTAGGTTATAAAGGAAATTTCACTATCGTATGCAAATGGAAAGTCCCTGAGGTTACACTTGATTTAGACGGAGGCTATGCGTTGCCTGTAAAAGATTATTTATGTTATGAAGATTATGCTGATCTGGTAGACCCGGTCAAAACAGGCTACAGTTTCCGGGGATGGTATTTGGATGAAGGACTTAACCAGCCCATGCCTACCGATTCCGATCCGATAACCGAGCCTATTACCCTTTACGCCAAATGGGTGCCGTTGGTAAAGGTGGAATTTATCGTTGAGGATTTGGGACATAAGCTGCTGCCGTTTTTGGGAATACCCAATGAAAATATAAGTTATCCCGGCAGCCCGAGCACCGATAAAGCGGGCTATATCCTTGAGGATTGGCATGAGGATGCCGGATTGATTGGGCCGAAGCCTTTAAAGGTGGGTGAAGAATCTATAAGGGTCTACGCTTCTTATAGGCAAGCTCGCGCGATTTACATTGTGCAGAGCGCGAAATATACAATCCCATTATTACCCAAATTTATTAATGTGGAAAAGAAAGACGACCCTACGGAAGCTGATTTTAATACACTTATCAGCGGTCTTAATTCTATGGTCCCCAGCGGCGTAGTGGGCGGCAATGACGGCAATTACTACAGTTTTGACGGATGGTATCTGGATAGCCATTGCACCATTCCTTTTAACAATTATCCTCAAAGCGATATTACCTTGTACGCTAATTTTGTCCAGGTTACGGTTTGACCGTTTTCCCTTAATAAGACGAACGCCGCCCCGTTTTCCGGGGCGGCGTTTTAATTGTTAGCCTTGTGCGCAAAAGAGGTGACAATATGCTTTAATCGTTCCACCACCGCGTCCTTATCGTTGTTATGCGCCGCTTCTATCAGATTGGTCAGATTTTCTTTGAACTTTGTCAAATCAATACTCTTTTGCGTGCCGATAAAGATTTTTTTGTTGGGAGTGGTTTTGAGTCCCTCACTTTCCAGCAGCAGTTCCTCAAACAGTTTTTCCCCCGGTCTTAACCCTATTATCCTGATATCTATATCCTTATACGGCTCATACCCCGCCAGCTTGATCATTTTTTGAGCCAAATCCAGGATTTTTATTGGCTTTCCCATATCCAGCACAAACACTTCTCCGCCCAATGCCTGCGCTCCCGCCTGCAGTACCAGCAATGCCGCCTCTTTGATTGTCATAAAATATCTTACCACGTTCTCATCCGTCACGGTTATGGGTCCGCCCTGCTCTATTTGTTTTTTAAACAGGGGTATCACAGAGCCGTTGCTGCCCAGCACATTGCCGAATCTTACCGAAGCAAAAACCGTGGAGGAACTTTCTCCCGTCATCCGCACCACCTTTTCCGCTACCCTTTTTGTCGCCCCCATAATATTGGTGGGGCGCACCGCTTTGTCCGTTGAGATAAGTATGAATTTTTGCGCGCCGTGGTTTGCCGCGGTTTGGGCTACTATGAGGGTGCCTTCCACATTGTTCTTTACCGCCTGTTCCGGAGTGGTTTCCATCAGGGGGACGTGCTTGTGCGCCGCCGCGTGAAAGACTAGTTGGGGATTGTAAAAATCAAAAAAAATTTCCAAGCGTTTTTTGTCCGTAATGGAAAAAATCTCCACCACAAGGTCAAGAGCGGCTCCGTATTTATGTATCAGCTCCTGCTGAATGTCATAAGCGTTATTTTCATAATTGTCTATGATTAACAGCTTTTTAGGCGAAAACGCCGCGATTTGTCTGCATAACTCGCTGCCTATGGAGCCGCCGCCGCCCGTCACAAGGCACACTTTATCCTTAATCAGCGCCCTGATGTCCTTATCGTCGAATTTTGCGCTTTCTCTGCCCAGCAAATCCTCGATTTTTACTTTTTCGATATTGTTAAAATCTTTGGCGCCGCTTAGTATGTCGTTAATATCGGGCAGGGTTTTTAGGTCGCAGCCGCACTTAAAACAAATATTAAGTATCCGTCTTTTATTGTAATCGTCGCAGTCGGGGATAGCGAATATAATGGTGCGGACTTTGTAATGAGCGCAAATATCGGGTATGTCCTCGCTTGTGCCCAGCACGGGGATGCCGTCTATGGTGCGGTGGAGCATTTCCGTGCGGTCGTCCACCAGCCCTATGGGAGAATAACGGCTGAGCGGGCCTTTTAATTCGGAAAGGATGTTTTTAGCGGGCCAGCCCGCGCCGATAATAAGAGTAGGGTTGTCAGGCTTATAATACATTTGCCTGGAGCCCGCGCCGGTGTTGTAAACCAATCGAATACTGATAAGGAGCAGCGCGCTAAGCGCGGCGGACATAACAAAGGTCAGCAGTTCCCTGCGCAAATCCAATATTGTAACGGCGGCAAGCGAAGCGATAAACCCGGCCAGCGCGCAGGCGGTCAGCAGGCGCAAATAATCGTGGTATACCGCATATCTCCATATAGGCTTGTATATCCTGAAAACCTCAAAAACGGCGTAATAGCAAAGCAGCAAAACAGCAGCCGCGATAACCGCTTTGCCCAAAGCAATATTTATCAGCGCGCTCTTGTCGGCAAGGATAGTAATAAATGTGTAGACACCTATGATAATGGCAAAATCAATGAGTCTAAGCAGCAACTTTCTTTTGCTCATACATATATTTTGCGCTTAAACTACCGTTTAAAACAAAACAAAAAAGTAATTTTCAAGTTTCCCGTTTTTTTGCGTTACCGGAAATTACGGCCTTTACTATAATATGCAGCGCCGTCAAAAGCGCTGCCGCCAAAAAAGCGGATAAAATATAATCCAATGCATCAAAAAACAGCCATGAAAGCAGAGTCATAATCAGCGCGGAACATATATCTCCTATCAGGATTGAGATAAGGGCGGGGAAGAATTTTATGTTAAGCAGTCCCGCTACGGCGCACCCCGACCAAACCCCGGTCATAGGCAAGGGAACGGCGACAAAAGCCGCAAGAGCGATAAGTTTATTTATTTCTCCTCTTTGCGCGCGCTTTAAGGATTTTTCATACACCGCGTGCGCCTTTTGGGCAAAAAGGGCTTCCAGAGCAAGGGCAAATTTTTTTATGAATTTAATTTTCTTAAGAGCGCTTAAAACAGGGTAAAAGAACAGCAGCAAAAAGGGAATGATTGCAACGGAGCCCGTAAGCGAATAGAAAAAAGCCTTAGCGGGCGGCATTCCGCCTGCGAAGGCAAGAGGCACCGCCCCCCTTACTTCTATTACGGGGATTGCGGAAACTATGCCCACCACAAGGGCGTCGCTGCCCAGCCAGCCTTTAAGATACTCAACTATGGCGCGCGTCAAGTTTCCGCGAACATCCTGGAGCGGTATTCTTCTTTGTTTACCTGATAGCTGCGGGCTATGCACAGGCTGTTGCCGGGCACGTCTCTGGTTACCGTGCTTCCCGCAGCGATAAAGGCGTTGTCACCTATCGTGAGCGGCGCCACCAGATTGGCGTTGGCTCCGATAAATACGTTTTTGCCCACCCGCACCCCTCTTTTGCGGCGGCCGTCAAAATTGGCAAAAACGGTGCCGCAGCCCACGTTGGTGCCGCTGTCCACAAAGCTGTCGCCGATATACGCCAGATGCGCCGCTTTTACGTTGTCCTTAAGCGTGGAATTTTTGATTTCCACGTAATCGCCCACCCTGCAGTTATCGCCGATAATCGCGCCTTTCCTGAGGCAAGCGAAGGGGCCCAGTGTGCAATTCTTGCCAACAAACGCCTGCACGCAAAGGGAGGAGCGCACGTCGGTATTATCGCTGATAAACGTATCGATTAGGGTATTGTAAGGGTAAACGGTAGCGTTTTCGCCGATTACCGTCGTGCCTTGCAGGCAATTCATAGGGTGTATTACGCTGCCCTTGCCTATGATTACCCTGGGATCAATATAAGTTGTGACCTCGTCCATTATCAGCACGCCGTTGTCCAGCCATTTTTTTGCGGTTGCTCGCTTAATTATGGCATGCATTTTGGCGATATCCGCAAGGGAGGATATCTTAAGCGCTTTTTCCTCCTCCGCCGTAATCGTATTCATGGAAGAGGCTTTGCGGTCCGCGATATAACCGTCGCCGATATAGCATTTGGCAATGTTGCCTTTTTGCATTTGCTCGCATTTTTCCTCAATATACGCTTTGTCGCACAGCGGAGTATCGTTGTATAATACCGCTATCAAATCATAAACGCTGTCCGCTTCCTTTTCGTCAGAAATATGCGCGGCTTCGGGCAAATTGTCCTGGGCGTACAAGCCCGCGGCTTTTCCCATTACCTCGATATCCTGCCCTATGAAATTTCTTTTTATCAGATATATTTTTACTTCTCTTTCCATACCAATTCTTTAGTTTTTTTCGTAAGCTCTTCGCTGAGGCGCGCTACCGTCTCCTCGCTTTCTCCCTGCACCATAACCCTGACTATAGGCTCGGTGCCGCTTTTCCTTATTACCACGTTTACTTTTTGTCTTGCCGCTTCCGCCGGGCTGATTAAATCGCTTGCCTCAATTTTGACTTTGCACCCTTCGGGCAACCTTACCGAAGTCAGTATCTGCGGGCAATCTTTAAACAAATTATCAAAATTGATCTTGCCTTCGCAATACAGCTTGGTTATCATCAGCGCGGTAAGCAGTCCGTCCCCCGTATTTTCGTAAAGAGTAATGATAATGTGTCCGGACTGCTCACCGCCCAGCACGCACCCCTTACTTTTCATATACTCCAATACGTTCTTATCGCCCACGGCGACCCGGCGCAGGTTTATCCCTTTTGCGGCAAGCGCCCGCTCCAGCCCCATATTGCTCATTACCGTGCCGACAATCTCATTATTAGCGAGCATGCCCGCGCTGTTCAATTCCTCCCCCAGTATTTGCAGGACATGATCGCCGTTAAGCGTAACCTTGCCGATACGGCATACTACTCTGTCCCCGTCGCCGTCAAAGGAAAAGCCCAGTTGCGCGTTTATGCTGTCCATGAACCGCTCCAGCGCCTCGGGATAAATGGCGCCGCAGTCCTTATTAATATTATGCCCGGAGGTGTCATCGTTTATGATAAAAACCTTGCAACCCAGACTGTTGAATAATTGCCCCGCT
>JBMNTS010000024.1:0-17243 GCA_050945855.1 Christensenellales bacterium
AAGCATAACGTGGTCATAGATAACCATTATTATCGCGATTCCGCGCAAAAAATCCAGTTCCCACGCTCTTTTCTTTTTTGGCTTTGGAGTTGAAAGTGACTGCGTATTCATTTATATTCCACCTTTTGCAATTTTATTCTGCCCCCTTCCTCGCGGTAAACCACAAATCTGTCGTTGTACTCATGAATCAGCAGGGAAGGGTCAATCGCCGATTTATAGATAGCGGGCTGCTCAAAATATCTCGCGCCTTCGCCCGTATCCGGGTAAGGCATAGGGGAGGGGTAAGCGGGCGCGCCCGCGGTTTTGGCATCCAGGTAGCTGAAATCTATCTCGTTTTCCGTCTGCCGCCGAAAGCGTTTCTCTTGCTTTTCCTTTTTTTGCGCCAGTTTTTTGTGCAAGAGAGTAAGCTCCCTTTCTCTGCGCGCAAGTTCTTCTTCTTTTTCCGTCACTTCACGGTGCCGCTTTAAGTGAAACTCCCTTTCCTTCAGGTTTTCCTCTCTGATAATTTCCTTAAATTGCTTAAGCTGCTTTTTCTTCTCCCTCTTTTCGTGAAAAGGCTTTACAAAAATATTCCTCAGCGTGATAATCAGCGCGCAAATCAGACTTGCCGCCAGCCCCGCAAGATACAGCGTACTCCAAAAATCCAAGCTTAGCAGGGCAAAATCGTATTTTACCGTCAAAAATATACCCAGGCCGATATAACAAAGGGGCACCCATAATCCGAAAAAAACGAGCAATTTTGTTATTCCTTTTATGATAAGCTCTATAAGCCTTACCATGCCTTCCTCCGATATTCGCTTACTTTATCAGTTTTGTGCCCATATATTTTACCAGCGCGTCCGGCACGGTTACGCTGCCGTCCTCGTTTTGGTAGTTTTCCAGAATCGCCGCCACCGTCCTGCCCACAGCAAGCCCGCTGCCGTTTAAGGTATGCACAAAGCGGGTCTTATTATCTTCTCCCCTGAATTTTATGTTAGCTCTTCTTGCCTGATAAGCCTCAAAGTTGGAACAGCTGGAAATCTCCACGTACCTGCCGTAAGAAGGCATATAAACCTCGATATCGTAGGTCTTTGCGCTGCTCGCCCCCACGTCCGCGGAGCATAGCACCACCACGCGGTAGGGCAGACCCAATATTTTCAGGATATCCTCGGCGTCCGCGGTCAGACTCTCCAGTTCCTCATAGCTGGTGTCTGGATGGGCGAATTTTACCAGTTCCACCTTATTGAATTGGTGCTGGCGAATAAGCCCTCTGGTATCTCTGCCCGCCGCGCCCGCCTCCTGGCGGAAGCAAGCGGAGTAAGCGCAATATTTAATGGGCAAATCGGTAATATCCAGAATATCCCCTCTGTGCAGATTGGTCACGGGCACCTCCGCGGTAGGGATAAGGTAATACCCGGTGCCTTCCACTCCGTACATGGTGTCCGCGAACTTGGGCAGCTGCCCTGTACCGAAAGCGCTGTCGCGGTTGACCATAAAGGGCGGAAAAATCTCTTTGTATCCTTTTTGCGCATGCGTATCCAGCATTAAGTTGATAACCGCCCTCTCCAGCCTTGCGCCCAAACCGTGATAAACGGTAAAGCGCGCGCCCGTGATTTTGGCGGCTTGCTCAAAATTCAATATCTTCAGGTTTTCGCCTATATCCCAATGGGCAAGCGGAGCAAAAGAAAACTCCCTGGGCGCGCCCGTTCTGCGCACTTCCACGTTGTCCGCGTCTGAACTGCCCCCGGGCACGTCCGGACTCAGCATATTGGGCAAAGCCTCTATTATTACGGTGATTTTTTCCATTACCGCCGCCAGTTCCTCTTCTTCCGCCTTAATCTCTTCGCCCAACGCTTTCATTTGCGCGATAAGCTCGGAAGCGTCCTTTTTTTCTCTCTTCAGCACGGCTATCTGCGCGCTGGCGGCATTTTTCTGCGCCTTTTTTTCTTCGGAGGAGGCTATAAGCCTGCGGCGGGAATACGCTAAATCCGTCAGTCCTTCCAGCGAAAAATCAATGTTTCTTGCGGCAAGGTTTTCCTTTACGCGCTCCAGATTGTCCACAACCCATCTTAAGTCCAGCATAGCTTACATTCTCCTTACTATTTATGGCTATTTTATTATTCAATTATAAGTTAGATATACCCCTTAGTCAAGTACAATGCAATATTAGCTTAGCTCAAATTGCGCCCCGCAAAAGCAGTAAGGGTGCGTAATGCCCGTGGCGGAGGATACGCGCAGAGCGTCCGCAACGGCGTATTTTTGCCTTTCGCCGGTGTTTTTTGCGGTGTATAATTGCGCTCTAAAAGGTAAAATACTGTTTATTTTTAATAAAAAAGGCAATTTTACTTTACATATACCTATTATTAAGCTATAATAATTGGGCTTGATTTATAAGCTAATCCTTGCTCTCGCAAGAGAGCCAAAAGTCCAAAAGGAGGTAAAAAATGACTAAATATCAGATGCTCTACATCATCGACAATGAGCTGGACCAGGAAGCCAAAGACGCCATTGTCGAAAAGATTTCCGCGACCATTCAGGAGTTGGAAGGCGAAGTCGTTTCGGTAGACAAATGGGGGACCCGCAAATACGCGTATCCCATTGATTACAAAACCGAAGGTTATTACGTACTCACCACTTTCACCGCCTCAACGGCTGCGCCTGCGGAAATTGACAGAAGGATGAGAATTGATGACAAAATCATACGTCAGTTAATAACGAAAGAGGGTTAAAAAATTATGAATAAAGTTATTTTAATTGGCAATCTCACCAGAGATCCCGACCTCAAAGTGACCGCGAACAACCTTTCCGTTTGCCGCTTTTCCATTGCCGTCAATCGCCGCTACACCAGCAGCGACGGCAGCCGCGGAGTGGACTTTATCAATATCGTATGCTTCAGGAACACCGCGGACAACTGCGCCAAGTTTTTAAGGAAGGGCAGCAAGGTAGGCGTTGCGGGCTCGCTGCAAATCAGCAGTTACGATTCCGGCGACGGGGTAAGGCGCACCAATGCGGAGGTTGTCGCGGACGAAGTTCAGTTCTTATCCTCCAGAAGCGATACCACGGTGGGCGATTTTGATGACACCATCGAGGACTTGCCCGAGGTCAAAAGAGCAAAGACTATTGACAGCCTCAAACCCATTGAGGACGATTCCGTGCCTTTTTAATAACAATCACAATTATCGGAAAATAGGAGATCAGTATGGATAAAAAAGTATTATCGGGAAACCGTAAAAGAGTGCCGCGCAAAAAAATATGCGTATATTGCGTAAATAAAACCAAGGAAATCAATTATATCGACCTGGTAAAAGATTACGAAAAGAATATGGACCGCTCTTATGACAAGACGGGCGAAAAGCGTTTCCGCTGCATTACCGAAAAGGGCAAGATAGTGCCCCGCCGTATGAGCGGCGTATGCGGCAATCATCAGGCGATGCTTTCCAAGGCTATTAAGAGAGCGCGTTTTATGGCCTTGCTTCCGTACAAAGCGGAGTAGGCAAAAATACAGCGATTTTCTTATCAATCAAGCAAAAAGCCCGCGGAACGCGGGCTTTTTTGATGCAATTACAATATTTTATTCCGCCGTTTTATCCAGATAGACTTGAAAAATCAATCTTTGAACGGGGGTAAGTATATATTGGGGCACCTCGGTTTCGTCTATGATTACGGGGGGCAACGGTTTCGCCCTGCCTTGATTGTAGCTGTCCACCCCTTCCTTCAGCCCGGACAGTTTAAGATAAAAATCGTTTACCTTTGTGGAAAACTCGTCAATCTTTACCGCAAAGTCCCCCAGCATTTTTTGGAAATTGCTTTCCTCCCGGGGAGTGTAATATTCGTGTCTGATTTTAGGATTGATGCGATAGAATACGTCCACCATATCATTATAAGAGCGGGATACCGTCACGCTGTTTAATATGCTGCCGAAAAACAAGTTCATATATCCGGCGTACCTCACGTAATCGTTTTGGGAAGTGAGGGTGATATAGTAGGCGACAAGGTTGGCCTCGTTCTCGCGCATTACCCCTTTGGCGTGCGCAAGCTCGTGGGCTATGGTGCAGGGGGAATAGCAGTCCTTCATGGAAGTGGAAATGTTGGCCTCTCCCGTAGGCGAAAAGAATACGCCGCCCAAGCCCGCCACATCCATAACATCGCTGAAAACCACATTTTTATAAGCGGGAGTAAAGCGGGAATAATAGGGATCATCCAGCCTTTTCATTTCCTCTATCATTATTTCCGCAAGCTCTCTGCGGGTGTAAGGGTTTTTTACAAAGCCCTTTTCGTCTCTGGGCAGCCTTTCCCCCAACTCGTTAAAATCCTGCAAATAATATTCAACCGCGTCCGCTATAACGCTTGCCTCCAACTGCCGGTCGGCGTATGAGAGAGGTACGGGCGCGCGGTAATAATTGGGCGCCGCGCTTACGGCGTAAACGGCTAAGAATATGCTTACCGCAAGCCATACCGAAGCCATGTAATTGGCAAGCCTGATTCTGCTTTTCGCGCTTTCCGCCTTTATTATTATCACAATCCCGGCGATAATCGCCGCCCCCACTATAAAAAACATCAATTCATAGAGGGAAAACGGCAATAGTGAGGTCAGCGCGCCGGAAAAAGCCACCCACGCCCTTCCCACTCCTCTGGAAAAGATATATTCGGCTATGTATTCTTTCTTTTTAATCAGTGTGCAAAGGAGCAGTATTGCCAGAAAAATCCCGCCGGCAATGATTTTTTTTGCGATTTGTTTGTGTTTTAATTTCATTTATTTTTTTGCTCCTTTAAAAGCATAAGTTTTTTATCGCGGTGTAGTAAATCCTTGTCAGCAGCCTGAAATGCTCTATTTCGATATGCTCGTCCGCCTTATGGACGGTATCCGGCACGCCGGGAAGTCCGGGGCCGAACGCCACGCCCAAGGGCAATACCCTGGCATAAGTGCCGCCGCCTATGGTAACGGGCAGCGCGTCCTGACCGGTAACGTCGTTATACGCCTTTAGCAGCCCTGCCACCAAAGGATTGTCGGAAGACACGTACAAGGGCAAGTGAAAAAAGACCTGCTCCACTTCTCCCGCAATCTTCTCCTTTAGAATTGCGGTAATGTCGTCCTTATTATAGCTTATAGGATGGCGGATATCAACGCTTAGTATAATTTCGCCTTCAAAGAAGCGCGCCTTGCCCGGATTAAGCGTAAGCGCGCCGCTCTCTTTATCCCGCATTTCCAATCCTAAGCCCGCGCCGTTATACGCGTTGAATTGCGAATACAGGCGCCCAAACTCCGCATACTGGTCTGCCAAAAGCGCAAACAGCTTGCAAATGGCGTTATCTCCCAATTCCGGATGCGCGCCGTGCGCGCTTTTGCCTTTGGCGATAACGGTGACTCCGCTTTCCTCTTTATCTATGACCATGCCCGCCTTGACCGCTTTTTCAAGCAGCGCGGGGGGAGCTTCCTTTAGCTTTACCAAAGCGTAATCCGGCACTATATTCGCCCTGTGCCCGCCCGCGAAGTCAAGGATATCGTCATTGACCCTGATTTTTATATCGTGGTATACAATGCCCTTTTCCGCGTTGATAACGGGAAAATCCGCGTCCGGGCTGAAGCCCATCGCTGGCATTTCCTCCGTCTTTTTGTATCTGTCCATACACAGCCAGCCGCTCTCTTCATCGCAGCCCAATATGATTCTTATGCGCCTTTTGGGGACAAGCCCCTCTTCCAGCAGCTTATTGAGCGCGTACAATACGGCTATTACCGGTCCTTTGTCGTCCAGCGCGCCCCTGCCGTATATGGAGCCGTTGTGGATTTCGCCGCCGTAAGGCGGATACGTCCAGCCCGCTCCTTCGGGCACGACGTCCAGATGCGCGAGTATGCCGAAAAGCTCGCCCTGCCCTATTTCTCCCCAGGCGCAGTAACCGTCCGTGTCCTTTACCTTCAATCCGATTTTTTGCATAAGCGCTATGGAATAATCCAGCGCCTGCCTCACTCCCGCCCCGAATGGCGCGCCGGGAAGAGGCTCCGCCTCCACGCTGTTGATTTTGAGCAAATCCTGCAACGCGCATATTGCGTCGGTAAAACTAAATTTCATAACATTCCTCCATATTTACAGATATACTCTTCTTTAGTTTTGCCCGTTCAATATCGCTCTTATCCTTCTTACTCCGCTGCTGCTGGATTGCTCTTTGGTAATGGAAAAACTCCCCAGTTCCCTGGTGTTGGCGGCGTGAGGGCCGCCGCAAATCTCTTTGCTGTATCCTTTTATGGTGTATACGTTGACGATATCCGCGTATCTGTCCGTAAAGCTGCCCACCGCGCCTTCCTTCAGCGCCTGCTCAAGGCTCATTTGCCGGCATACCACGTCCACGCCGTCCGCTATAGCCTTGTTGACGTATTGTTCCACAGCCGCTATTTCTTCTGCTGTCAGCGGACGGGGGAAATTAAAGTCCAGCCGCAGCCTTTCCGCGGTTATATTGGAGCCGCGCTGGGAAATGCTATTATCGCCCAGCACCTTTTTTAAGGCGGCAAGCAATAAGTGTGTGGCTGTATGCAATTTTGTGGTTGCCTCGGAATCGTCCTGAAGCCCGCCTTTGAACTTTTGTTCCGCTCCCGCCTGCGATTTAAGCTGATGCGCCTCCATCGCGCTTTTGTAGCCTTCCATATCCACGCTTATGCCGCGCTCAGTGGCCAATTCCTGTGTGATTTCTATGGGAAAACCGTAAGTATCGTACAGCCTGAAAGCGGTTTTGCCGCTTAATACGCCGTCTTTCAGATAAAATACCACCTTATCGAATTCCTTTAAGCCCTGCGCCAGCGTTTTGTTGAATTTTTCTATTTCCAGGGATAATTCGTTAAGGATTTTATCCGCGTTTTGCTCAAGCTCGGGATAAATGCCCTTATAAGTGTTTATATAAATGCGCGCTATTTCCGCAAGCTTGCAAAAATCCGCGTCCATCGCGCGGTAAAAACGCACCGCGCGCCTGATAAGCCGCCTTAATACGTATCCCTGGTCCACGTTGGAGGGGGTGACCCCTCTGGGGTCGCCCAGAATAAATACGGCGGTACGTATATGGTCGGCGATAATGCGCTTCTCTCTGCCGAATCCTTGCGCTATCTTATCCAGATACGCGAAAACATCGGTAAAAATATCAATGTCGTATACGGACTCGTGCCCGCCCAGCACCGCCACGGTACGCTCCAGTCCCATGCCCGTATCCACATTCTTTTGCTTTAATGGAGCAAAGGAGCCGTCCTCCAGCTTCTCGTACTCCATAAATACGTTATTCCAGATTTCCACGTATCTGCCGCAACCGCAGCCCGGTCCGCAATCCTTATCGCAACCGCGCTTGCCCGTGTCGTAAAAAATCTCGGTGTCCGGACCGCAGGGACCGGTAATGCCCGCGGGTCCCCACCAGTTGTCCTTTTTGCCCATAAAGAAAATTTTGTCCGCAGGTATGCTCAGCTCCTGCCAGATGGATGCGCTTTCAATATCCTTGGGCGCGTCGCTGTCCCCTTTAAAAACGGTGACGGCAAGCAGGCTTTTGTCTATGCCCAGCTCTTTGGTCAAAAACTCAAAAGAATAGCTTATGCTCTCCCGCTTGAAATAATCCCCCAGCGACCAATTGCCCAGCATTTCAAAAAAGGTGCAATGGGTAGCGTCCCCCACCTGCTCGATGTCTCCGGTACGCACGCATTTCTGCACGTCCGCAAGCCGCCTGCCCTTGGGGTGAGGCTGTCCCATAAGATAAGGCACCAGCGGGTGCATGCCCGCTGTGGTAAAAAGCACGGTAGGGTCGTTTTCCGGTATAAGCGAAGCGCCCGGAATAATCGCGTGCCCCCTTTGCTCAAAAAAGCGCAGATATTTTTCTCTCAGTTGCGCGGAAGTAATTTTCATATAGTTATTCGCCCTTTAATAAATAATTTACCAAGTCCATGCCCGATTGCATAAATATGCCGTTTAGGGCTTCTTTTTCCGAAAAGCGGATGCCCAAATCCCGCTTATTGTTGCTGCGGTATATTACGAACGGAACAGGCTCTCCGGTGTGGGAACCTATAGAGAGCGGCGTGGGGTGGTCGGCGGTTACGCAAAGCGTATACTCCTGCCCCATGCTTTTTAGGCCTTCCCATACCAGTCCCGTTACCATATCCGCCTTTTCTATCGCTTTGATTTTGCCTTCCAGGTCTTTCTGGTGTCCGCATTCGTCCGGCGCCTCTAAATGCACATAGATAAAGTCCAGTCCCTCTTTCAGTCCGTCCAGACACGCCTGCGCCTTGCCTTCAAAATTGGTGGAAAGGGTGCCTGTCGCCCCCTCCACGTTTATCGCGCGCATCCCCGAAAGTTTGGCGATGCCTTTAAGCAAGTCCACCGCGCTTATTATGCCCCCTTTTATGTTAAACTTTTCATAAAAGCCGGGCAGGGAGGGTCTTTTGCCCTGTCCCCACAGCCATATATGCGTGGCGGGCGCCTTGCCCGCCTTGGCGCGCGCCGTATTTACCGGATGCGCCGCCAAGATTTCTTCGGACGCCCTTATCAAATCAATATATCTTTGCCCGTCTTTGCCGCGGGGGAGATAATCTCTTATTTTTTGTCCTGATATGTTATGCGGAGGGGTAAAGGATACCTCGGTTTCTCCGTTTACCACCAGACAATGGCGGTAGCTTACTCCGTTGTAAAATTTGGCTCCCTCTCCGCCCAGCGCATTATCCACCGCCGTTATCAGCTCTTTGGCTTCCGCGCTGGAGATTTCGCCCGCGCTGTAATCCAGCATCCGCTTTTCCGAAAAATCCGCCTCTCCGCTAAGGGTAACGAGATTGCAGCGCATCGCGGTATCCGAATCATTCAATTTTACGCCGAGGCTGACCGCCTCGATAGGGCTGCGCCCCGTATAGTATTTGCGCGGGTCGTAGCCTAACATGGAAAGGTTGGCGACATCGCTGCCCGGCTGCATATCCTTAGGCACGCTTTGGCACAGTCCTACCTCGCCTGATGCCGCAAGAGCGTCAAAGTTGGGCGTGTTCGCCGCTTCCAAAGGGGTTTTGCCCCCCAGCTTTTCGATAGGATAGTCCGCCATACCGTCGCTTAATATTATTACGTATTTCATATTTGTTTTCCTTTTTGCCTTATAATATAATAGCAAAATACGCCCCTTTTTGCAACCGAATAAATAAGGACGGGTCGCGCGGCAAATAAATACGGCTTTTTGCGCAAGATAATTTAAGGAGGCAAATATGGAATACGAAAAGCGGAACAGAAAAAGGGAGCGCACTATAGGGACTATGATATCCTCTCTTAAAGACGAGGCGGAGTTATCTTTAAGGCTGTACAGGCGAAAATCGCCCAAAAAGCCCAAGGAAAGAGACTAATCCCCAAAAAACAAAACAGACCGCGATAAGCGGTCTGCTTTTATTAATCAGTTACTGTTTAGTTGTTTTTCTTTTCTTTCTTGTTTGTTTCTTTTTTCTCGGTTCTGTTCTTTTTATTTTTATCCATACAAGTTCACCTCCGCGTTTAGTATTTGCATCATTAGTATATTTAAACCTCTTACGCGAGAGCATATTGACACACTTTCTGCCATAAAATATACCAGTCTCTTATTAAGGAGGGTGCTATGTCGCTTGTAAAAAAAACAATTGTGCTGAGCGAGAAGGGCGTAAAAGGTCATATAACGGTTGTGCGCATAGGCTCCAGCGTGGGGGCTAAGGTAATACTCACAGAGGAAATCGAGAGCGGCACTCTTTACCTGAAAATAGGCTCCAATCCGGTAACGCAGCATATTATTAAAGGCAAAAGGCTGGAGTTGGCGCTCAATAATTCGCTGCTCAACCAAAACGATGAGATTGGCGGAATAATAATATGCAAAGGCAAGCTGTACGCGGCGGGCGGCGCGTATAAAAACATAAAAATCGACACAGAAGAGGCGGAGACCGCCTTTAAGGAAGAAATTGACACTTTTGAACCCGAGGAAGAGCCCGCGCCCCTAAAGGAGGAACAGCCCAAACGCCCGGAAATACAGGATTACCTCAAAGAGGAAAAGGAAGAAAAATCCAAAATCTTTGATTATTCGCAGGAGAATTACAAAGAAACCAATTTTTATATTAAGCAAAAAAATAAATTTGACGAAATCTTTACCATTTACCCCGCCAACAAGGAGCTTGAGGAGCATATAGAGGACAGCAGGTGGGTGACCGTGAACTATGACGGAGAGGACTATTACGTGGTGGGACTGTTAAAGACGGACAACACCGTTACGCATATAGTATACGGCGTACCGGGCATTGCCGGCATTTATCCGCCCAAGGAAACGCTGGAAATTTCGGACTGGCTGCCCACTCCCACCCGCGACAATCCCAAAAGAGGGTACTGGCTCATTTTTCAGGACGCCATGACGGGAAATATCACCAAAATATAAAGCGCCCCTACGGGGCGCGTTGCGATTTACTGATACCTTTTTCCCATAGGCGGCGTTATGCGCCGGCTTTCGGTTTTAAGGTGGGGAACAATATTACGTCCCTGATGGAATACTGGTCGGTAAACAGCATCACCATTCTGTCTATCCCTATCCCCAGTCCGCCTGTGGGGGGCAGACCGTATTCCAGCGCGGTGACAAAATCCTCATCCGTCATCTGCGCTTCCTCATCCCCTTTGGCTCTTTCTCTGGCTTGCGCCTCAAAGCGGGCGCGCTGGTCTATGGGGTCGTTTAATTCGCTGAAGGCGTTGCCCATTTCCCTGCCGTATATAAACACCTCAAACCTTTCTGTAAGCCTTTTGTCCGAGGGCTTGCGCTTGGCAAGCGGACTTACTTCTATAGGATAATCTATTACAAAGGTGGGCTGAATCAGCGTCGCTTCGCAGCAGGCGTCAAATACCTCGTAAAGCGCGTTGCCCCACGGCGTGCTCTCGGTAACATCCACGCCCCTTGCGCGGGCAAGCGCAATCGCCTCTTTGTATTCCATATTTTCAAAATCTATGCCTGTGGCCTCTAATACCAGGTTTAGCATACTGATTCTGCGCCAAGGGGTACCCAAATCTATATCTGTGCCCTGATATGTCAGTTTGGAAGTGCCCAAAACCTTTTGGGCGCAATAGTTAAACAACTCCTCTGTGATATTCATCATATCGTTGTAATCGCTGTACGCCTCATACAACTCTATGGTGGTAAATTCCGGATTATGCTTTATGCTTATGCCCTCGTTGCGGAACAGCCTGCCTATCTCGTACACCTTTTCGAAGCCGCCCACAATCAATCTTTTAAGATACAGTTCCGGCGCGATTCTCAGGAACATATCCAGATCAAGGGTGTTGTGGTGAGTGATAAAAGGACGGGCGTTGGCTCCGCCCGCAACCACGTTAAGTATGGGGGTTTCCACTTCCATAAAGCCTTTGGCAGATAAAAATTCGCGTATCGCGCTGATAATTTTACTGCGCTTTTCAAAAGTCTCTTTTACTTCGGGATTGGCTATCAGATCCACGTAACGCTGACGGTATCTCAGTTCGGGGTCTTTAAGTCCGTGATACTTTTCGGGCAAGGGCAGCAAAGCCTTGGAGAGCAGAATATAGTTGTGCGCTTTTACGCTAATCTCTCCCCGCTTTGTGGTAAATACTTCGCCCTCCACGCCCACGATATCGCCGATATCCAGCTTAAGAAACTCCTCGTAAGTCTGTTCGCCCAACTCGTCCACGCGCACGTAAGCCTGAATCTTGCCCGCGCCGTCCATAAGGTGAACGAAAGCGGCCTTGCCCATAACGCGCTTGCTCATCAGCCTGCCCGCTATCCTGACGCTTTTGCCTTCCAGCGCGGCGTAATTGTCAAATATATCTTTGCTGAGCGCGGTTTTACCATAAAGGGTAACCTCAAAAGGGTCTTTTCCCTGCGCCTTAAGCGCGGCAAGTTTTTCCAGTCTTATCGCTTTTTGCTCGTTTTCGTCCCGTATCGCTTCGGTTAAATTTTCTTCGTGCATTTTTTTACCTGCTTATTTGCTGATCTTCAATACCTTAAGCCTTATGACGCCCCGCGGGGTGGAAACTTCCACCTCGTCCCCTTTTTTCGCTCCCATAAGCGCGCTGCCGATAGGGCTTTTTTCGCTTATTTTGTTTTCCCTGCTGTTGGCCTCAAGGCTGGAGACTATTTTGTATTCCTCTTCCTCGCCGCTGTCCGCGTACTGTACCTTGACTACGGTGCCCAGCCCCACTTTTTTAATGCTTATAGTGCTTTCGTCAATTACTTCCACGCCCGACAGTTTGGCTTCCAAAGTGGAAATCTCCCTGTAAATCTGAATTTGCGCCTCTTTTGCCGCGGCATACTCCGCGTTTTCGGACAAATCCCCGAACTCCTTTGCCTTCCTTATGGCTTCCGCAACCTCCGCAGAGGCTACGGTTTCAAGGTAATTCAACCTTGCCACCAATTCATCGTATTTCTTTTGCGAAATCTTTTCCATAACGCCTCCCGAATTATTACGCCTTTTCTGTTTCGATAGACTATATCACATATGGAAGCAAATGTCAATAAGTTGAAAAGACATCCCCTCCGCGATGCGAATATTCTTAATAACTATAATATTAAGGTTTTATTTATTTTGATATAATTTTTGTATTTTTAACCGCAAAATAAAGGGGGATTCCCAAAAGATACACCGCGCCCGCCTGCGAAAGAAAAATCGCGCCCATATTATAAAAGAAAGCGGCGTCGGAAGCGAAAATAAGCCAGATAAGGGGCAGAACAAGAGCGTTAAAGAGCACGGGAGGCAGCAGCGCCAGCGCCAGTCTGCCACTTTCCCCCGCCTTTAGTTTGCGCCAAATAAGCCTTGTCGCCGCCGCGGCCGCCAGCGTGGCAAGGGTGCCGAAGGTCATATCGTACCAGCCGAAGGGGCTTAGGATATTGGCAAGCAGGCAGCCTATGGCAAGTCCCGGAATTGCCTCCGCCATAAAAACGGGCAGGATGGTGAGCATTTCCGCCGCTCTGAATTGCAGAGGCCCGAAACTCAAAGGTTGCAGAAAATAGGTGAGAGTAAAGTAAAGCGCCGCGATTACGGCGGCGCGCGCTATTGCTATCGTGCTTTTCATCTCAAGCGACGTCCCTCTTTTTGAACACCAAAAAGGTGGAGGCAACAAACACCGCAAGGTATGCGGACAATATGCCCAGACTCAGCCAGAAATCGGCCCCGCCCGTAAGAGAGCCTGCGGAAAACCCGAAAACCATAGGGCTTACAGTAAAATATTCCGCAAGCATGCCTATGGAATAACTGAATAAAAACCTTGAGAGTCCGAAAAAGGAAAGCACAAGATTGGTTATGCCCATATTAATCAAAACGGGTATAATTATCCCTATCACGTTGCTTTTGGTAATGGTGGACAAAGACATCGCGAAAACGGCGTATCCCCAAATCTGCACCAGCAAGCTGCCTATTACCAAAAACAGGATAAAATTGCTGCTCGCGACAAAGGCGCGGGACGCGTTGAAAACATATATTACTTTGTCAAACACCACATTCTTATACGCGATAATGCCGAAAATGTAAGCTATCACTATCGCGGTGATAAAAAAGGCGGTGGCCAGGCTCAGCGCGGCAAGCAGCTTGGCGGCGGTGAGCTTATCGCGGGAAAGCGGTCTGATCATAACCATTTTCAGCGTGCCTTTTTTTATTTCCTTGCCGTACGCGTTGGCGCCGCAAACTATGCCGTATATAATAATCGCGCTGCCCATAACGGACAGATACAAGGACATAAAGCCCTGCGCGGTCTTTTGGTTTAAGGAATTAAGAGCCAGCGCCGCCATGCCCGAATAGGGACGGAAGGGAGTATCGTACAGCTTTTTATCCACTACATACTGCCACATGGCAAGTTCCGCCTTAGCGGTATAAAGCGTATCGTTGCCCCTGTAAAAATATTTGTCTTTAACCGTTTCCGCCTTGACCTGCTCATAATACTGCCGCGCGCTCTCAAGCATCATCCGCGCGGCCTGCTCGGTTACCGTATACGCTCCCTGCTCGTAATCAAAGCTAAGCCCGGGGATAACTTCCTCCTCCGCAAAAGGCGCTTCTTCCTCCTCTTCCGGGAGCGGCATGCTTTCATCTCCCGCGGGAGCATCGCCGGGTCTTTCCGCGGGCAGGGTCACTTCGGTGGATATATTAAACATACCGTTAATCAACAAAATGGCAAGCACCGCGATTATCGCAAGCACAATAAGCCCTTTTGTCGATATCATTTTTTTGATTTCCCACAAATACAGCTTGCTAAACATTTTGCCCTCCGGTCAGCTCAAAAAACGCGTCCTCCAGGGATACTTCCTTTTTCTTTACCGCGTAAACGTTTACTCCGCCCAGCACCAGCTCCCTTGTAAGGCTGCTTACAGGCTCGTCGGTACGCGCCACTATATCCCCGCCTTCTTCCACGGCGTCTATCCCGAATTTTTCTTTAAGCAGGGATATGGCAAGCGCTTTGTTGTCCGTGGAGATAATCACGCTCGCGCCGCCTTTCCCGGCCCGCAATTCCTCTATGCTTCGCTCGCCCACTATCCTGCCTTTGTTAATGATAATTACCCTGTCGCACATCAGCTCCATTTCCGCAAGCTGATGGCTGCTGACCATAATCGCCATGCCTTCCTCATGGGCGAATTTTTTGAGCATGTCCCTGATTTCTTTAATGCCCACAGGGTCCAGCCCGTTGGCGGGCTCGTCCAAAATCAGCAGTTTGGGCTTCCTGAGTATGGCTTGCGCTATCCCTAAACGCTGTTTCATGCCCAGCGAATATTTTTTTACAAGGTCCTTTCTGCGCTCGTAAAGCCCTACGGTTTTTAAAACCTCGTCTATCCGTTCTTTTAAGTTTTCCACCCCGCCGGTAATCGCGCCGAAGTATTTAAGGTTTTGCTCTCCGCTCATATCCACGTACAGGTCGGGCGACTCAATGACGCCTCCCACCTCGCGCATAGCCTGCTCTTTTTGCTTTTGCACGCTGTGACCCTGAATAAAAACCTCACCCGAAGAAGGGGCGGCAAGCGATGTGATAATTTTTATCGCCGTGCTTTTGCCCGCTCCGTTGGGCCCTAAGAATCCTAATATCTCGCCTTCCCGCACAAAAAAGGAGGCGTCGATTAAAGCGTGAACGTACCTGAACTTACCGTTAATCTGCAAAGTCTTATACGTTTTGCCGATATTTTTTGCTTCCAGCACCTTTTCGCCGAAAAAAGCTCTTGTCTGTTCCAAATTATTCTCCTATTATTTCACCATTTGTCGCGCGCGAACACCTTTTCCTCATCCTTTAAGTCCAAAGCAAGGGTGCCGCCCGGGTTCATTATGTTCTTGGGGTCGAAATGGTTTTTGAGCGCCTTAAACAGCTTCAGCTGGTTGGAGCCTATCTGCCCTTCCAGATAAGGGGCAAACAGCTTGCCTATACCGTGGTGGTGACTCATGGTCGCTCCCGATTTCTGTATGGCGGAGAGTATGCCTCTCTGGTAATCCAGAAAGTCCTGCACCCCCTTGTCCTTGGTGAAGAATATCCAGTAGAGGTTTGCCCCCTGCGGATAAGCGTGGGAAAGATGGGTCATACATATAGTATGAGGACGGGACAGGCAATAATCCATAACTTCCTTATGCACCTTGCTCATATTGTCCCAGCTTACCGAACACTCCATAGTCTCCGTGGTGATGCCGAAATCCATCAGCGCGTCCCTCAGATACGGGTCGGTAAATCTGCCGTGCTCCCATTTGGATACGGGGTAGCCTGTCAGCGGGAAACCGCCGTGCTTGCGGCATATTCTCCCGATTTTGCGCCTTTGATTTTTGGCAAAGCCTTTTTCCCCTTCGGACCAGGCTATAAGTATGCTCTTTTTGCCCGTGATATATCCCAGCGCCTTTAGCAGACTGCCCAATACGGGTATATCGTCCACGCTGTACATTTTGGTCATAACCTCGGTTTCGTTGCCGTCGCTTATACGGAACACGGAGGGGTGACCGAATTCGCTTTGCATAATTTCCCTGCCCGCCGCCTGCGCGTCCTCAAAGGTGCGGAACATATAGCTGAACTTTTTGCGGTTTTGCTTGGTAAGCCGGAAAACTTTCAGGGTCACTTGAGTCAATACGCCGAAGGTGCCTTCGCTGCCCATCATAATCTGATTGATGTCCGGACCCGTCGCCTTGGCGGGATAGGTGTCCGTCACAATGGGGCCGTTGAGGGGAGTAATATACTTCTGCCCCATAACTATATGTTCTATCTTGCCGTAATAGGTGGAGTTCTGTCCCGCGCCGCGCGTGACAACCCAGCCGCCTACCGAGGAATATTCAAAGGATTGGGGGAAATGTCCGCAGGTATACGCCCGCTTTGCGCCGAACTCTTTTTGGGCGTTGTTGAGCAGTTCTTCCAGCCTGGGGCCGCTTATGCCGGGCTGAACGGTTATGGTCTGATTGATTTCGTTAAATTCTATAACCTTATTAAACCTCCTGCCCAAATCCAGGGAAATGCCGCCCTTTACGCATTCGGTGCCGCGGGTGACGCTGGAGCCGCCGCTGTAGATATACAAAGGCACCTCTTCCTCATGCGCGAACCGCACCAGCTTTTCTATCTGCTCCTCGCTGTCCGGATAAAGCACGGCGTCGGGCACGTTCTCCACGATTTTTTTGGTAAGCCTTATTATATCGTAGCCGCTTTTGCCGTAAGCCACCCTCAGGCGGTCATATTTATCCGTGGTGATGTACTCCTTGCCCACGATTGCGGTAAGTTTTTTTAGTTGCGCGTCCGAAAGTTTTACGGGCGCGTCGTATTCCACCTTGTCGTAACCGGTATCCTTGGGCGTGACAAAGTCCTCGTCCTTCATATCGAAGGCTTCCTTAAGCACGCCGTAAAGCGTTTCCTTGGGAACTTTAAACGCCTCGGGGTCTCCCCATTTTGATAATTCCCTGTAGCTGCCCTTGGGCGCGCGCGTTTCCTGCCAATTGGGTCTGAACCCTTTATAGTTAGACATTATTACCCTCCGTTCTTATAGTTTTGATGGTTTTGTATATATTCCTCAGCTTTTTGTAATGCCCTTTATAGACATTTTGATATATTTTCCGATATACCGCCGTGATTTCGGGGTTGGGCTCAAAGGTCTTGGAGCGGTGCACCATAGACGCTATAGCCTCATCAAAGCCGGAGTACTCGCCCATGCCCACAAAAGCGCAGATTGCCGCGCCCAGCCCGCTGGTCTCGTACGTCTGCGCCCTGACCACGGGCAGCCCGAACATATCCGCGGTAAGCTGGCACACTATATCGCTTGCCGCGCCTCCGCCTGAGATGGTAAGCGCGCGTATATCCATT
>JBMNTS010000025.1:0-16168 GCA_050945855.1 Christensenellales bacterium
CTTTTTCGGTTACCGGCATCGGGGCGCCGCTTATGATTCTCTCGTACAAAACGGGGAGCCGCAATTACGGCGATATGTTTATGGCTATCGGCGCGCAGCTGCTTGCGCTGATAGGCGGCAGCTTTATTCCATTATCCGTCTTGCCTAAATTCTTTTCCGTTGCCGCCCTTTTCACCCCCAACGGCCTTGCGATACTTGCCTTTACCGGCAACGTGCAGGGCGCGCCTTTGGGAGAAATGGCGCAATATATGGCGGGCAATATTCTTATAGGCATCCTTACTTTGGCGGCAGGTATAATATGGTTCAAAAAAAGAGGGAGGGAAAACGTATGAAAGCGATTCTGACTCTTAAATTCAAGCGGATGCTGCAGGAAATCTCCCTTTACGTAATAATGATTTTGATGGCTGTGCTTCTGACCTTTATTTTCAGCAAAGCCATGGCGGGCGGCGGCGCGAAAAGGGTATACGTGACCGACCTTGACGACACCGAATATTCCCGCATGTTTTTGGACTATCTTTACCAAAGCCCGTACTCCTTTGAAAAGGCAAGCAAGAACAATGCCATAAAACAGGTGCAACGCAACGGCGCCGTGGCGGCGATAGTTATAGAAAAAGGGCTTATGAACTCTCCCAAAATCGAGATAATTTACGGCTCGGACAGCATCGAGGCGGCGGCGATTAAAAACGCGGCGGAGCAAGCGTATGACAGCATGGTGCATTTATATTTTCTGCAGGAATATATCAGCGAAAACGGCGAGCCTTTGAGCATCGGCGAAACGCAGGCGGCTCAAAACAGCATAGATAAGCTGGTGGGAACGGTATTGAATATTAAAAACGCGCCCAAATATGACGCTCTGCTTGAAAACAATTTTCATTTTCTGATTGGCTTTAATATCTTTTTTGTCACCTTCAGTATAATTTTTACCATTGGCAGCATCCTTGAGGATAAGCAATTAAAGATATGGCAAAGGATGAGGCTTACGCCCATCGGCTCAATCAAAATACTGCTGGGCAACTTTTTGCCCTCCTTTACGGCGGGCGTCGCGCAAATGGCGGTAGTGCTTTTTGTGGGGCAATATTTGATGGGCATTAAGCTGGCGAGTTTAAGCACGGTACTGCTAGTTTTTACCGTTTATTCGCTTACCGCTACCTGTTTGGGGCTATTCCTTTGCGCCATACTTAAAAACTATGCCCAACTGAATTCGCTTACCCCTATTATTACGGTATCCACAAGTATGATAGGCGGGTGCATGTGGCCGCTGTCCATAATAAATTCCCCCGTAATGCTGATGGCGGCGAACTTTACGCCGCAGCGCTGGGCAATGCAGGGCGCCATGAGGGGAGCGATATTGGGCAAGTCGGCGGATATATTAAGCAGCCTGCTGATATTGCTGGGTATGGCGGCGGTATTTTTTACGGTAAGCGTAATTGTTTTGCAAAGAGAAGGCAAAAATGGCAAGTAATCGGATTTTTCCATCAAATCAGGAGGTTAATATGGATAAAAGCGCGCTTTATAAGTTAAGTTACGGAATGTTTTTAATATCAACCGCGGACGAGGAAGGCAGATACGGCTGCGTTGTCAACACCCTTCAGCAGGTCACTTCCTCCCCCGTCAATGTAACCGTCGCAGTCAATAAGCAAAACTACACGGCGGAAAAAATTCAAAAGACAAATAAATTCGCTGCAGTGGTGCTGACCGAGAAGGCGGAAATGGATTTGATTGCGGAATTCGGATTCAAAACCAGCAAAGACGTTGACAAATTCGCCAATTTCGCTTTCGCTCTGGATGAGGCGGGCATGCCTTACGTAACCGATTGCGTCGCCGCCCAATTTTCCTGCGAGGTAACCGGGACGCTGGATGCGGGTTCTCATATAGTTTTTTTGGCGAAAGTGGCGGACGCCCGGGTATTATCCGGCGATGAGGTAATGACTTACAATTATTACCGCACTGTCAAAAAAGGCACCACGCCGCCTAAGGCAAGTTCTTTCAATCTTGCCAAAGGCTAAGCTTTTTGCCTCAAATTTTATTTTTCTTATATAAAAAGTAGGCGTAAACCATTGCCACAACCATACCTAAGGGTATCATTGCGGATTGCCCCAAATCCATTTTTAAGCCAAACATAACCAGGCTTAACGCAAGCATAATCAAAAATGGCAGTCCCGCGATTTTTAAGTAACGCGCCAGAAGCACCACGGTAAGCCCGCCGAATATCGCGGGCAGCACATAAGGCGAAATAGGGGCAAGGGCGCGAATAATCTGCTCTTTGTATAAAGACAGCGGAATAAGACCTATTATAATAATAAGCGTGGTAACTATGGAGGAGATCGCTATTGACACCGTGGTAACAAGCTCCTGCTCCTCGCTGCCTTGGGCGGTCTTGCATGCCACTTGGCTGTTGATTGCGCAGGGTAGTTTAAGATTGGCGATATTGCCCGTAATGAAGCTCAAATACTGTCCTCCGGTACCCAAAAGCGGCGCATAGGATACCGCTTCTATAAATCCGATAACAAGATACCCTAATATAAAGGGAATCGCTTTGCCGAATTTTCCCCATTCGGGCACGCTGTTTGTGGCTATAAAATATACAACGGGAATAATAAGCATGAGAGCCAACGCTATCCAGGTAAACAGCTTGCCGTAATTGTGTATTTCTAAATTATATTGTTCTTTGCTTTTCATTTTTCACCGCCTAAAATATCCTGATAAACAAAAACGCCAGACCCAGCGAGCCTAATATCGTAAAGGGCAGAGCGTAGCTTTCTATCCATTTCCATTTGGTCACTTTAAGAATAACTCCGCATAACGCCATTATAGCCGCGCTGGAAAACAAGGTAAGCAGGGTAACTATGCCCTTGACTTCTATGCGGCTTCCCGCGGCGTACTCTCCGGAAGAGGCAAAAATGCCTCCGGCCACCATATAAGAGATAAGCCCCGCCAGAATGCCGCCCAAAAGCGCGCCCGTAACGGTGTCCAGCAGCCTTTGGTTTTTTTGCTGAAGGTCAGCCAGTTTAAGCTGATATTTCTTATAAAAAAGCGCGTTTAACAGCGGTCCCGATATTATGCTTACCGTCATTATCAACAGCGCCGTCCCTACCAGAGTAGGGGTGAGCGCGGGTGCGGCGGTAACTCCCGCCTGGTCCATTGCGATAATTTCGTATTGCAGCGCGCCTATTACGGTAAGCCTTATCCAGGGTATGGCAAGCCCGAGATAGCTCATCATCACTCCCACGCCGATAACGATGGGTATGGAGGGCACAATGCTGAATACCGCGCCGGTTTTTACCGCTTTTACAAGTTTCTCTTTTGCCATGCCTATTTCTTTGGCGCGCCGGAAGGATTTAACTATAAAAAAGAGGCTCATTGCGATAATGCTTGCCGCGATAAGTCCGCCGAAAATAAACAATACGGGCAAGTTCAGAAAATCGTTCATTTATTTCTCCTATTCACCATATAAAGAGTGAATGTAATATACTGTATTATAAGTTATTTATCGTCCAAAGTCAACACGGCAAAGACGGCATTGCGGTCGGATTGGCGTTAATCGGAGGGAAAATGGCGTTACACAGAAATTTTGTCCCATATCAGGATTTTTATTGCAAACGGTGCAGTCCAAACAGATTTCAACACTGCAGGAATTGTCCGGAAAGGTTCTGCCCCCATTGCTTTGCCCCTTGCGCCGCAGATTGCGGGCATTGCCCGCATTGCGCTAGGCCTTTTGACCAAGACCGCAGGGAAAGGCATGATTGCGACAGAGAAAGGCGGGATGGCGATTGTGATTGCGACTTCCACAAAACCGCTTGCGAGAAATTCGGTTTCTGCCGCCGGGACAACCAAACGGAGTTTGCTTCCTTTATTCATAAGGATAAATGCGTACTTAAATGCGGGGACGCCCTGCCTTTCAGAAAAATCCTCTCCTCGGACGGGTGCGGCTGGCATTGCGTGACAGCCTGCATAGAGTTGGCAAGAGGCGTATATTATATCAACCTTTTCGGTTCACACTCCTCTAAATGCGGAGGCACTCTTGCCTTATGCAGCAACAACGACAGATTGCCGGAAGCACACGCATTTCTGGATTCCTGCTCCAACGCTTTTTATATTAATACTATTATAAAAGTAGAAAAAAGGGAAAAAATATCGGTGCGCAACGTTTCGGACAGTTTAATTAAGATAGAAATGGCCAGACTTAACATATTCCGCTTGGTGTAACAGGGTCTTTATGCAGGGATTTTAGCTTCATTTTTTGCGTTTGTATTCTTTTTTTGCTTGTTTTTTGTTTTTGATTGTGATAGAATACAAAAGCAAATAGAAAAGAGGAGAAAACTGTTTAATGTTTTTCAATTATACATTTTTCAATGTGATGTCTATCATTTTTATGGTATTAATGGTGTTGTTATCATTGACAATGATACTTATCGTTATGCTGCAGAAGGGCAATACCACCAATCTGGGCGCGATAGCGGGCGGCGCGGATTCCTTTTTCGGCAAGAACAAAAGCAAGTCTTTGGACGCCAAATTCAAGAGATTGACAATATATAATGCGACGGCAATTCTGGTTACCAGCGTTTTGTTCTTCATTATCCAGATCTTCAAGGCGAGATTGTAAGGCAGATAAGGTAAAATTTACCGCCCGTTTGCTTGCCAAACGGGCTTTTTTATTAGATTTTGCGCTTGCTTTATGCGTTGTTATTAATTGCATGCCGGGCGCAAATATGATATACTTAGCGGGGAGCGGACAATGGCGATAAAAAATATAGCCACCAATAAAAAAGCCTATCACGATTATTTTATAGAAGACACGCTGGAAGCGGGCGTCGAGCTTGTGGGCAGTGAGGTCAAAAGCGTGCGCAGGGGAACGGTCAATCTTAAGGACAGCTTCGCGCTTGTAAGAGATAACCAGATATTTCTTATCGGTATGCATATTTCCGTGTATGAAAAGGGGAGCTACTTCAATCCCGACCCCAAAAGGGAAAGGCGGCTATTGTTAAAAAAAGCGGAAATACTTAAACTTAAAGCAAAAACCGAGCAAAAAGGCTATACGCTTGTGCCGACAAGGATTTACCTGAAGGACGCGCTTGTCAAAATCGAACTGGGCGTGGCAAAAGGCAAGGAACTGCACGATAAACGCCGCGCGATAAAAGAAAAAGAGCAAAAACGAGAAATGGAAAGAGCGATTAAGGAAAGCTATTAATCTACTCGGTCAAGAGTTTTTACGGCAATAAAAGGAGTACGATATGCCGATAATTATACCCCAGGATATACCCGCGTTTGACATTTTAACCAAAGAGAACGTATTTGTCATGGGCGAGCTGAGAGCGCAGACTCAGGACATCAGACCTATAGAGATAGCCATAGTCAACCTGATGCCCACAAAAATCGAGACGGAAACCCAGCTTATAAGGCTGCTCAGCAATTCTCCCCTGCAGGTTAATCTGACTCTGGTCAAAACTTCCACTTACACGTCCAAGCACACGCAGGAATCGCACATGAACAAGTTTTACAAGACCTTTTCCCAGATTAAGAACAGTTTCTTTGACGGAATGATTATTACGGGCGCGCCCGTGGAAACTCTGGAATTTGACGAGGTGGCTTACTGGAAGGAACTGTGCAAGATAATGGACTACGCCGAGCAGCGCGTGACCAGCACTATTTATATATGCTGGGGAGCGCAGGCCGCCCTTTATCATCATTACGGCATAGGCAAAATCCATCTGGATAAAAAAATGTTCGGCATTTTCCCCAACCGCGCTCTTTTGCAGTACGACCCTTTGCTTAAAGGACTGGACGATTATTTTTATGTGCCTCACTCCCGCCATACGGCGGTGGACGAGCAGGCCGTGTACGCGCACCCCGAGTTATGCGTAATGGCAAGCGGAGCGGAGTGCGGCATATCCATTGCCAAGAGCAAGGATAACAGCAAGCTGTTCTTTTTCGGTCATTCGGAATATGACAGAGAAACGATAAAAGGCGAATATTTACGCGACGTAAAAAAAGGTTTGCCGATAGAGCGGCCGGTCAATTACTTTACGGACGAGGGAACGGACAACATCAATATGTCGTGGAGAAGCACCGCCAATCTGCTGTTTTACAACTGGCTCAATTACTATGTATACCAGGTGACGCCTTTCCAGTTTACATAAAAGAGCATGTATGATAATAAAAAACATTGAACTGCAAAATTTTTTAAGCTACAAGCGGCAAAACGTCGCGCTTTCGCGCGGTATTAATGTTTTTTACGGAAAAAACGCGGCAGGCAAAACCAATCTTGCGGAAAGCGTATACTTTGCTTCCCTTGCCAAATCCAGCAAAAACCTTAAAGACAAGGAGCTTGTCAACTGGGAGAGCGGCGCGGGCGCGAGAGTAAGCGTCACGATAGAAAAGGCAAACCGCGAGCAAACAATAGATATTTATATAGACCCCGCGGGTAAAAAAAGAGCGCTGATAGACGATAGCGCGGTCAGCAAACTGGGGGAATTGGTGGGCACCCTGAAAGTGGTATATTTTTCCCCGGACGAATTAAAGCTGGTCAAAGACTCCCCTCACGACAGGCGCAGGTTTTTGGATATCAGCCTTTGTCAGCAAAACAAATTGTATTTCTACAATCTGCAAAAATACAATAAGGTGCTGAAACAGCGCAATCAGCTGTTAAAAAACCATAAAGACAAAGATTACCTAAAGCCTATGATAAAGGTATGCGACAAGGCTTTGATAGAATTGGGCGCTTATATAATTTCACAGCGCAAGGCATTTGTGGATACCTTTAAGGATATTGCCCTTTCCTACAATCTGGCGTTGACGGGAGGCGCGGAAGTGCTGGAAATAGTGTATCAGACGGAAAAGATAGATTTTGGCGATATCAGTAAAGGCTTGGAAAAGCTGTACAAGGACACGTTGGAGAGGGATATCCGTCTGGAGTACACTTCGGTAGGTCCGCACAGAGACGATTTAATGATTTTTTGCAACGAGGTGGACTTGAAGAAATTCGGCTCCCAAGGGCAGCAGCGTTCGGCGGTACTGGCTATGAAAATAGCGGAAATAAAAATGTTCGAGCTCAACAGCAAGGACTTGCCCGTACTGATTTTAGACGACGTGCTGAGCGAATTGGACCCCGCGAGGCAAGCCGCCTTGCTTAAGGAAGTAAAGTTGTTGCAGACTATTATCACAACTACTTCTTCGGAGATATCCGGACTGGATAAATACACGCTTTTTGAAATAGAAGAGAGCAATATCGTAAGTAAAAAGAGGATAAGCAATGCAGGATAACGATATCAAAAACCTTATTGCCCAAGCAATCGGCTCCGGATTTTCTTCCGATGAGATTCTGACCAACCTGGAAACGCCGCCCAATCCGGAAATGGGAGATTACGCGCTTGTATGCCATAAGTTTGCGGCGAAGTTAAGAAAAAGCCCGCAAATGATAGCGGGGGAAATAGCGGCAGGACTTACAGAACTCCCTTATCCCTTAATCGGCGCGGAGGCCATAGGCGGTTACGTCAATTTCAGGATAGATAAGGAATACAGGGTAAAAAAAGTATTTACCCGGGTATTGAACCAAAAAGAGAATTACGGAGCGGGAGAGGCAATAGGCAAAACGATATGCATAGATTACAGCTCCATTAACATAGCCAAGCCTTTTCACATCGGGCATCTCAGCACCACGGTTATCGGCGCGGCGCTGTACAGGATATACAAAAAGCTGGGTTACAACGTGGTAGGAATCAACCATTTGGGTGACTGGGGGACGCAGTTTGGTAAACTGATTTACGCTTTTCTGGCATGGAGCAATAGGGAAAAGCTAAAGGAAAAAGGCATAAGCGAGCTTACCTCGCTATATGTGCGTTTCCATAAAGAAGCGGAGCGGGATGCCGCCCTTGACGAAAAAGCGCGCGAATGGTTTAAGAAACTGGAAGAGGGCGATAAGCAGGCTGCCGGGTTGTTTAATTTGTTTAAGGAAATTACTTTAGCCGAGGCCAACAAAGTTTACGACAGGCTGGGCGTAGTTTTTGACAGCTATAACGGCGAAGCGTTTTACAACGACAAAATGGATATAGTGATAGAAGAGCTTAATGAGAAAGGGCTTCTTTCCGATTCCGAGGGCGCGAAAATCGTCAATCTGGAAGAATACGGGATGGCTCCCTGCCTGATTAAAAAAGCGGACGGGGCATCCCTTTACGCCACCAGGGATTTAGCCGCCGCGTATTACCGGAAGCGGGTATATAATTTTGACAAATGCCTGTATGTGGTGGCGTATCAGCAAAATCTGCATTTCAGACAGGTTTTTAAGGTGCTGGAGTTGCTGGGCAAGGATTGGGTGCGGGATATGGTGCATGTGCAATTCGGCATGGTAAGCCTGGAGGAAGGCACAATGAGCACTCGTCTGGGCAAGGTGGTCTTATTGCAGGACGTGCTGGACAGGGCGTGCGGGAAGGCGTTGGAGGTAATCGCGCAAAAAAATCCGGAATTGGAAGGCAAAGAGGAAATAGCGGAAATGGTAGGCACGGGCGCGGTGGTGTTCGGCACCCTTTATAACAACCGCATTAAGGATATAGTATTCAGCTATGACAAGGCGTTGAACTTTGACGGCGAAACCGGCCCTTATCTGCAATATACGGCGGCGCGCTGCGCCAGCGTATTGGAGAAAGGGGGATGCGAGCATCTGCTAAGCCAGGATTTTGAGTATAAAGACGAATTTTTTGGAGTAGATAATAAGGAAGGGGAAGCGGTAATCACTCTGCTTGACACTTACCCCGCCGTAATAAGGGAAGCG
Organism: Christensenellales bacterium; assembly: GCA_050945855.1. Lineage (GTDB taxonomy): Bacteria > Bacillota > Clostridia > Christensenellales > DTU072 > CAYSNP01. Next base: position 8,765 of record JBMNTS010000025.1, read on the forward strand.
GCGGAAAAATACGAGCCCAGCCTTATTTCCCGTCATCTGATAGACCTTGCGCAGGCTTTCAACAAATTCTATTATGAGCATAGGATACTTTCGGAAGGAAGGGAGCGCGCCGGCAGACTTGCGCTCACATGCGCGGTAAGGCATGTGTTATGCGAAGGCTTGCGTCTGCTGGGCATAAAAATTCCACCTAAAATGTAAGAAGGGAAGGATATGGTAATAGATTCTCATACACACAGCATGTTTTCTCATGATTCGCGCATATCGCCCGAAGCGATGGCGCGGGCGGCGATTGACAAAGGACTGGAATATCTGGCTTTCACCGACCATTGCGACAGGGATTGTCTTGTCGCGGGCATAGACTGGACGCAAATCAACCTGCCCCAATATGTGACGGATATCAGCCGCCTGAAGGAAAAATACAAAGACAAAATATACATCGCCTTGGGTCTGGAGGTAGGCTACGACAGGAGGGCTTCCGGGCATTACATTAAAGATTTATCCTTTTGCGATTTTGACGTCGTTATCAATTCCGTTCATCTGGTAGGCTTGGAGGATATATACCTCAAACAATATTTTGAAGGTAAAACCAAGCGTTATGCATACGAGTCTTACCTCAACGCGGTATACGAAAGTTTGAGCGCGCCTTATGATTATGACATAGTAGGGCATCTGGGGTATGTCATGCGCAACGCGCAGTATGAGGACAGAAGGCTGATTTACGAGGAATACCGCGAGATAATAGACAAAATATTGCTGAAAATAATAGAAACGGATAAAACTCTGGAGATAAATTCCGCCGTAAAAACTCTGCCTTTGTTATGCCTGCCCGATATGGATATCCTGGCAAGATACAAAGAGCTGGGCGGCAATAATATTACCTTCGGGTCGGACGCTCACCAGCAGGAGCGACTGGCTCAAAATTATGACCTGATTTGCGAGCGGGCAAGGGGATTGGGATTTACTCATTGGACTATATATAAAGGGCGTATTCCATATAAGATAATAATATAAGAGCGATGCATAGCGGCGCGTATACGGGCTACGCGCAGTGAGAGCGGCTCGGTCATGTATTTCCTTGATACACTCCCATCGCCGCTCCCCTGCCTGTTGCCCGTCTCCACACCACTCTCCATCGCTCTGAATTTTTTTAAATACCGGCTCGTATAAATGCGGCGCGTATACGGGTTGCGCGCAGTGAGAACACTCAGTTTTCTTCGCCGCTCTTAAATTTCCAATACTATTGTAATATATAACGCCGCAGATGCTTACTGATTATACGGTATGGGAGCAACAACTATCCCTGTATGCTGCTCATTTATTACCCTTGCCAAAAGGGCGTTGAGATATTCCACTACGTAGCCGTCAATGGTAGGTTCTATATGGTCTCCCCCGATGCCGGAATCGTCGGTAATAAAAACGTAGGTGCCGTTTGTAAGTAAGGCTTGGTTGCGCAGCAGATATTCGGTGCCTTTATCAATACCGCTGGACGCTACCGGTATCATTCTTATTCCTTTTGAGGCAGCGGTATATATGCTGTTTTCGTATACGCTCATATCATTGACGTTGTCATGGGGAGGCGCGTCCATAACATGTATAATCAGCTTGGTGGAATTGCCGGTTGACCATTGCTTTGCCACCGCTTCCGAGAGGGCTGTATGCACCGCTTCGGGATAATCGCCGCCGCCCGCAGGTCCCTGGGCGGAGATGTTAGCCTTAATCGTATCTATATCGCTGTTGAAATCAAAATATCTGGTAACGTAATCGTCTCCTATATCTCTGTAAAACAATAGCGCGATTGAAATTTCGGTTTGGGGGTTGGCAAGTTTTACTTGACCGATGACATCCTTTATTTCGGCCTTGAGGTATCTGAGTTCATCGCCCATGGAACCGGTGGTGTCCACCACAAACATTATTTCCAGCTTGTCCTCTTTTGCGCCGGCCGCGGCGACCTCAATATCCACTTCCATATTATTTTCGTATTCCGCCTCGCGGCTTACCGTTTGGCCGCCCGAGACCGCCTCGATTGTGAGGCTGTCTCCCTCATTAACCGATTTTATAAATAAATACGCCTTTCCGTTGGCGTTGGACGTGGCGGAATAGAGCAGCGTCTCGCCCGAATAAACCTTAACAACGGCCCCGCATACCGGAGCATCCTCCTTGGTAATGTTGACGGATATCCTGTTTTTGGTGTTGAACTGCCACCTTTGCAAAAATTCCTTAAACGCCCCCGGAGCCGTCTCTTCCTGTCCATCTTCTAGCAGCGGCAGCCATTTATCAAAATTCCTGTTGTCATTCCATTCCGCGGCGGTTATCTGCCCCGCGGGGATTTGGGTGTTGGCGCCGCTTTCTTCAAGGCTGTCCGATGATAAATAGCCGGAACTGTATCGCTCGTAAGCATCTTTTGTTGCATTGCAAGCGGTACACAATACAGCGACAGCCGCAAGCATAATCAGTACAAAAACAAATTTTTTCATAACATCCTCCCAGATAACGCGCCTTTAATAAAAGGTATATCTTTAATATTTATATTATCATAAGTTAAACAAAATTGTCAATGGAGGAGGCTGCTTTTGGACCATGCCTGCGGATTAACGCAAATTAAGGGATAAATAATAAATCAGTCCGCTGATTATTCTTCCTCGATAGGGTCAAATTCTTCCGGACACGCACTGCAGATAGGGCAAGCCTTGGGAGGCTCGTCCCCCTCGTGAATATAACCGCATATTGAGCAAACCCAATTCATATTTCCGTTCTCCTTAAAAAGTATTAATTTTATCTTGTTTCCTTAAAATAAAATCAGTTAATTATAGCTAAGCAATTCTTTTATGTCAAGAGATGCGCACGTTATTGACAATACTTAATTGATTTGCTAAACTATGATTAACAAAAATCCGATTATCCTTACCTAAAGCGCGCGCTATGGTTCGGATAACGATAGGGTACGGCGGGAAACGGCCGTGCCTCCCATTGCGGAAAGGAGATAATATGAAAAAGAAACTTGTAACCCTATTTGTCTGTGCGATAATTTTATCGCTTTTTGTCACTCTGGCGGCTTGCAACAAACCCGACGAAGACGCTGAAGAAAATATGACCATCCGCCTGTCCACCACAACCTCGGTCAACGACTCCGGGCTGATGGATTACCTTATGCCGTATTTTGAAGAGGATACCGGCTATAAGGTGGATATATCCTCGGCAGGCACGGGCGCGGCAATCAACGCCGCCAAATACGGCAACGCGGATGTCATTTTGGTGCATTCGAAATCAGCTGAGGAAACCTTTGTAAACGCCGGCTTCGGCCTTAAGCTGGAAGGCAGGGACGCAGAAAGACTGTCCTTTATGTACAACTATTTTGTGTTGGTAGGGCCTGAGGACGATCCTGCCCAAGCCAAGGACGCGGCAAACATAAAAGCTGCTTTTGCGGCTATAGCGGACGGCGGGCATACATTTATATCCAGAGGGGATGCCAGCGGCACTCATAACAAGGAAGTCACCTTATGGCCCACTGCATTGAACATCACCGGAGATACGGAGAATTTGCCTGAGGCAATTGCCGGAGAGGACGGCTGGTATAAGAGCATGGGGCAAGGCATGGGCGCGTGTCTTCTCGCCGCTCAGAACCAAAACGCTTATGTTCTTACCGACAAGGCGACATACTTGGCTTACAAAAATAACCCCGACGGGGATCAGCTTCCCGGACTGGATCTGCTTTACGAGCAAGATAACGACCTTAAGAACACTTATACCATAATAGCGGTTGATCCCGCGGCACCCTTTGTGGACAGCGTAACCGGCGAGCCTCTTGCGGAAGGCACCGTAAAGATAAACGCCAAAGGCGCCAAGGCTTTTGCGGACTGGATGCTGTCCGACAGAGCGCGCGAGCTTATTGCCGCATACGGGCAAGAAGAATACGGAGCACCCCTGTTTTACAATTTAACCGATTAATATGGGCAAGGCGTTGGCAAAGGCGTTTTCGCTGATCCTAAGCGGAGACGCCTACCTTATGGGCATAATTTCCACCACGCTCAGGATGAGCTTATCCAGCTCCGCCATTTCGCTTATTTTGGGTATGCCCTTAGGGGTAGCGCTTGCCCTCGCCCGTTTTCCGGGCAAAAAAGCGGTATCCACCTTGCTGCGTACGTTGATGGGCTTGCCGCCCGTTGCGGTAGGCATAGGTATTTATATACTGTTTTCCGGCACCGGTCCCTTTGGGTCGCTGGGTCTGATTTACAGTGTGGAACTTATGATTATCGCGCAGGTGGTGCTTATTACGCCCATTGTCGCGGGCATGGCGGAAATGTACGTGTCTCAAATTTCCGAGCAGTTTTTGGACAGCGCAAAAGGCGTGCGATTAAACCGCGGCAAAGTATTTGCTCTGGCTATAAACGAGAGCCGCTTCCAGATGATAGCCATTTATTTATTTGCATTTGCGCGCGCAATGGCGGAAGTGGGGGCGGTACAGATAGTGGGCGGCAATATCTTAAACAAGACCAGGGTAATGACTACCACCATAGCGTTAAATTACAATACAGGCAAGTTTGAATACGCGGTAGCCTTAGGGCTGATATTGCTCTTTATGGTACTTATTGTCAATTGCGTCGCCAGCTTGATTCAAGAGAAACTCAAATGATAGAGATAAACGGGCTAATTAAAAAGTACGGAGAAAAAACAGTTCTCGATATCGGCAATCTGAAATTGGAGCGCGGAGCGTCATACGCGCTGGTTGGCGCAAACGGCAGCGGCAAAACCACGCTTATAAGGATTCTGGCAGGCGCGCTGGAGTATGATAAAGGCGAAATTTCCTTTGACAAAGACGCTTGCGCCGTTTTTATGCCGCAAAAGAATTTCGCCTTCGATATCAGCGTGCTGGGCAATCTTACCTTAGTTAAAAAAGACAAGAACCAAGCTCTGGACATTTTGAAAAGTCTGGAGCTTGCTCGCCTTGCCAAAAGGCGGGGTAGCAAATTGTCCGGAGGGGAAACCCAACGGCTGGCTTTGGCGCGTTTATTAATGATGCCTTTTAATATAATGCTGCTTGACGAGCCTACCTTCGCTATGGACATCAACAGCGCGCTGATAGCGGAAAAGGTCATAGAGCAAAAAGCGAAAAGAAAGGATTCCACGCTTGTTTTTTCCACACACTCCATGCAGCAGGCGGCACGGCTTGCGGACGAGATAATATTTTTGCATCAGGGCAAAGTATGCGAAAGAGGGGAGGCGCGCGCATTTTTAAGCAGTCCCCAAACGCAGGAAGCTCAGCGTTTTCTGCAATATTTCAGCGGATAGGCGGCAGTTTTTCCTAAATAACGGTTTATTGAATTATAATACATTTTTGATGTTGACATAGTCGTGTCGATAATGTATAATTTTGTTATCACTGCTAAAGAAAGGAAAAACGTTTTTAAGATGAAAGCACTAAGAATCATTGTAATCATTCTGCTGATAGGCGCTATGGGAACCCTTATATTTTTCGGCTCCCAGGGCGGAGAGGGCGCAGCTCCGGTTGGTGCCCTTAAATTTGTCAATTCCTATCCCGAATTCGGCGCGGATAAGGTTACCTTTGCGCCGGGGGATACGCATTCCTGGCCGGGGGCTATACCCGGAGGGATTGACGCGGGCGCAAGCGACATCGAAAAAGCTATCTATTTGTTCTTGCTGGCAAGTTACAACGAAAGGGATATTCCGTGTTACGCATATTATCTTGACGCCGGCGGCAACGTGCAAGATGACGAATATGGCATAAGCGGCGAATTGTTTGTTCAATCGTACAGAATAGTCAACAATACACTGATAGACGGCAAGGAAGTAATTTACCACAGAGGGATTAATTACGCCAATAAATTATTCTTTAAGACCTTTAATCTTACTGCTGCCGCTGCCGCGCTTTTAAGCAAGGCTGATCACAGTTTATATGTGGGTGACAAAAAATATACGGTATTGTCCGCCAGTAAGGATATGAGCGTCATAGACGCGACAGACCCCATGCATCCCGTAATAGGAGTAAAATGGCAGCCTGCCTCTCTTAAAATAAGTGATTATGACGGCAAGGTTTCGGATTGGGAAGACATTGATACCACCGGTATGACAGAAGAGGAAATTGAATTTGTCCACAGATATGAATGGCGTTCATATATCAATTTCCTTGCTCCCAACATAGTTGAAAGCGCCACGGTAGAGGAAAAAAGTTTTAACGGCAATAACTATTGGGAATGCAAAATCGTAGTAAATATCCCCGTAGCCAACGCCGACCAAAAAACTATTGACGGTTTGTCCAAGAGCGCGGGCTTTGACAATATGAATTTCAATCAGTACGATCTTACCTTTGAGGTTTGGGATATAGGCGTATTCAAATACATCAACACAGTGGAAAGCTGGAACGGAAGCCTGCCTATTCAATTGGTATCATCTTTGAGGCTCCCCACCAGTTCAACGGCGCCCTGCTATTACAGCTATGCCGCCGAAGATTGCGACCCGTCCGGATTTTTCTCCGATTTCAATCTCACCGTGGAGCAATTTCAATAAAACGGCAAGATAAGCTAGGAAAAGGTGTTCGTGACCGGACACCTTTTTTTTATTGCGAATTTTCTTGAAAAATATGGATAGAAAGAATATAATGTCTTTACAGGAGGTGAGCTATGCCATACTATGATTTCAGGGATGACAGAGGATTTTACCAGGAAAATACCCGCACGGCATCCCCGGAGCTTTTCCGTCAGGAATTTAACAGCTTCAAATCAAACGCAAAAAAGGCTTTGATTATCTTTGTATTGCTCGCTGTACTTATCAACGCTTTGGCCATATATTTATTAAGACAGGATATGATAGCCACTCTTTCCGATGAAATACGCGAAGAAGTGACCGCTTCCGTCAAGGAAGAGTTGACCGAGGATATCCTCAGGCAATACCGCAGGGAATATTATCTGCCCGACGGCTATACGCCTATAGGCTTAATGGTTTCCGAGTTGGCAATAGACAGCATACTCGAGCTGATTTGCGCTTCCAGCGGCGTGACGGGCAGAGCTACCGCTATTGTTATTAACGAGCAGGGCTATATTATCACCAACGCGCATGTGATAACGTATGAGCGCCCTGGCATATTGGGCGGAAGGGCGGTATACAGCAGCATTAAAGGCAATTTTGCCAATTCCACCACTCAATACACGCTTGAGGTTGTCGATTACGATATCAACAAAGACCTTGCCCTCTTGAAGTTCAAGACCCTTCCTTCCGACCTTAAACCCATTATCTTTTCGGACAGCGATATGATTAATCTCGGGGAGGAATGCGTGGTGATGGGCAACGCGGAAGGCATGGGCACTTCCGTGACTACCGGCTGCATTTCCAACACCCCCCGCAATTATGACGGCACCGAGGTTATTCAGACGGACGCGGCAATCAACCCCG
>JBMNTS010000026.1:0-16134 GCA_050945855.1 Christensenellales bacterium
GAGGAATGCGTGGTGATGGGCAACGCGGAAGGCATGGGCACTTCCGTGACTACCGGCTGCATTTCCAACACCCCCCGCAATTATGACGGCACCGAGGTTATTCAGACGGACGCGGCAATCAACCCCGGCAACAGCGGCGGCCCCATACTTAACGTTTACGGCGAGCTTGTGGCGATAGCGACTTTTAAAATCGTGGCTTCGGAAGCAAGCGAGGGTATGGGCTTCGGTATTACCGTCAACGAAGCGAGAAACTATATCGACAGGGTCAATCTGTTAAAGGGCTTGAGCATAGGATATACCTTGGCGGAATAATCAAATCAGTTTCTAAGAGGCAAATATTTAAGGGCTGCCGTCGGCAGCCCTTTTGCATGCCCGGCAATCCCGTATTGACAATAGTGTGTAATGTACTATATTATTATATCATATCAGACCTAATACACAGGAGGTTTTATTATGTTTAAAGGTCAATTCTGGACAGGCGAGGGAGGCGTGCCGGGCGATTTTTCTTACGGCACAATTCATATTGTATCCGTAATAGTTTTAGCCGCGCTATGTATTGTTTTAACGGCAATAGGTCTGCGCAAAGACCAAAAGGGCAAGCGTCGGATTATCCTTGCGATTGCGGCATTGGGTTTGGGCTTTGAAATCTTTTGGCGGGCGGTATGGCTGGCGCAGAAGGCGGACCTTATCGAGTTGTATCCCTTTTATCCCTGCAATTTAGCCGGGATAATTATTCCCATTATCGCCTTTACCAACAACAGGATTTTAAAGGAACTCTTTTACTTTTTTGCTTTTGTGGGCGGGGTGGTGACCTTTACCATACCTCAGGGCATCTTTACCAATCAATACCTCAATTTTTATATACTCAAAAGCATATTGCAGCATTACGCGATAGTCCTGATACCTTTCTTTGAGTTTTTCAATAAGACATATCAGCCCAGGTTCAAGAATTTCTATCTGACTATCATAGGTATGGTCATTCATTTGTTCAACAGCGAATTTGTGCCAAAGCTGGCATTCAACAAATATGGCACCGACTACATATTCCTAAGAAGCGGCTTGCCCTTCGTAATTCCCGGCGTGCCCGGCTGGCTTACCCTTTCCGTCTTTGCGATAATCGTCGTCATTGCTGCCTATATCCTTATGGATTTCAAAGGCTTCCTTAGGGCGATAAAGCGGAAGAGTTGATCTGCGCAAGGCATTTAATCTTAATTAAATTGCTTACGCAATGCAATATTCTTGCGAATATGCAATAAAATAAATCCTTAACATGCCCAAAAGGCATATTGCATACGCGTAGCGTATTGCATAGCCGCAGGCTATTTCATAAATCCGCAAGGATTTATTTAATTGTAAACACAAAAGCCTCCGATTGGAGGCTTTTGTGTTTACTGGAGCTACCGGGGGGATTTGAACCCCCGACCTGCTGATTACGAATCAGCTGCTCTACCGACTGAGCCACAGTAGCGTGCGCAAGATATATTCTAGCATATTTTTGATTTTTGTCCAACTTTTTAGAGCCGCTTTTTGCTCCTAATTTTCAATTAGTATGTTAAAGTTTGCCCGTATTCCATTCTGTTTTCATAAAAAGGGTCTGAAGTATCGATAAATGTGGAGAGTTCTCCGTTTTTACCCAAATCTATTATCCTGCACCGCATAGTCGAATCGTTGCTTTCGTATCCGCTTGCGGCAGCCTGCGGAGTAATGCCCATCATTATTTTCTTATCATCCCTGCGGTAAAAGCAGGTAATGCTGTTGCTGTGATTATGCCCGGTAAAGATTGCCCTTACATCGCCCTGTGTCAGCATATCCTCAAAAATGCGGGAGCGCGTATCCGAAGGAGAAGAACCCGTCCACACGCCTATATGCTCTCCGCCCTGAAGGTAGGCCTCTTCATGCTCAAATAAGGGAATATGCGTAAACGCTACCGAAGGCACGCTATTGCCTCCGTTGCCCTCCTTTAACGCGGAAGAAACATTTTTGTACCAGTCCGCTTGCTCGTCAAGGATATACCTGTAAGGTATGCTTGCATCGGGCACGTAGTTGTAAGAGCCGCTGTCGAATAAATATATATTATATGCTATTGAATTGCCGTTGCCGTAGATTGGTATGCTGAAGTTCGCCAAACGGATATCCATAACGCCGTTATCGTCCGTTCCGGAATATGTAAAAGAGCGATATTCCGTTATGTTCCCGCTGCCTCCCACAAAATACTTATTGTCTTTAACCGCCTCCAGCAAGTCCTCCTTATCGGCGACGCATTCGCTGTCGTGGTTGCCGAAAGTAAGAGTCCAGTATTGCTCCCTTTCTTCAAATATCTGTCCTATACGCTTGTATGTATTGGCTCCTACTTTATAGGTCAAATCATAAAGAAAGCTTAACGGGAAAATATTGTCCCCTGTCAACACTGCCAAATCGGGTCTGTAAATATCCAGCACCGTGTCTATGTACTCCTCCAAAGCGGGTTTAAGAGTGCCTCTTAATTCAAAGACGGCAGAGGAGTGTTCGCCCTCCTGCGCCATCCATTCATGAAAATCGGTAAATTGCACGATACGGAAATACTCGCTCCTGAAGGAAAGGCAATCGGGCTCCGCCGCCTTCTCGCAATCTTTCAGCGCGAAAAAGGGCAGCAGGATTGCCAATATCAACATCAATATTACAACGTATTTTTTCATATTTATTGATTAAAGATTAGCATTTATATGATACAATGTCAATATTCTTTTATAATGAATTTTGTTATTCACCTATTAAGGAATGCTGCGTTTTATACTTAAAAAACAGGGTATAACTATTAGAGCAAAAAATTAAAAAATTAGTGTTAATATGCTTGATAATAAAAAACAATAATGCTATAATATGGAAAGTTGGCAGTCTTGTAACGAGAGTGCCAAAAAACTTATTAGCACATATTACAAGGAGGACTTAAATATGAAATTAAAACCCTTATTTGACAAAGTCGTAATTAAGGCTCTTGAAGAAGAGGAAACCACGGCAAGCGGTATAGTGCTTCCCGGCGCGGCTAAAGAAAAACCGCAAATGGCAAAAGTGTTGGCAGTAGGCCCCGGAGGGTTGCAGGACGGCAAAGAAGTGCCGATGTGCGTCAAAGCGGGCGACAAGGTATTGTATTCAAAATACGCAGGCAACGAATTTAAAATAGACGGAGAGGAAGTGATAATTATCCGTCAAAACGATATTCTCGCAATAGTGGAATAAGGAGGTTATAAGTATGGCAAAACAACTAAAATACGGAGAAGAAGCCAGAAGGAGTCTGGAAAAGGGCATGGACGCCTTAGCCAATACCGTTAAACTTACGCTTGGCCCCAAAGGCCGCAACGTGGTGCTGGAGCGCAAATTCGGCTCACCTATGATAGTAAACGACGGCGTTACCATTGCAAAAGAGATAGAGCTTGAGGACCCGTATGAGAATATGGGCGCCCAACTTATTAAAGAGGTAAGCGTAAAGACCAACGAGGTATCCGGCGACGGCACGACCACGGCGGCGGTGCTTGCGCAGAGCATCATTAAAGAAGGTTTAAAGAACGTGGCGGCAGGCGCAAGCCCCATGGTTTTGAAAAAGGGCATTAAGGTTGCCTGTGACAAAGCGGTGGAAGCGTTAAGAAAGCTTTCCACCCCTATCAAAAACAAGCAGGATATAGCTAATATCGCGGCTATTTCCGCAGGCGATTCCGGGATAGGCGAACTGATCAGCGAAGCTATGGAAAAGGTGGGCAAAGACGGCGTAATCACCGTTGACGAAGGCAAAACCATGAAGACCGAATTATCCATAGTGGAAGGCATGCAGTTTGACAGAGGATACGCCAGCCCGTACATGGTGACCAATCCGGACAAAATGGAAGCGGAACTTGACAATCCCGTAATCCTTATAACGGAAAAGAAAATCACCTCCATTCAGGAGATACTGCCTGTTTTGGAAAAGGTGTTGAAGAACGGTCTTAAACTGGTTATCATAGCCGAAGAAGTGGAAGGCGACGCCTTAACGACTCTGGTTATCAACAAACTTAAAGGCGTATTCAACTGCGTAGCGGTCAAAGCGCCCGGCTTCGGTGACAGGCGCAAGGCTATGCTTCAGGATATAGCCATACTTACCGGCGGTCAGGTGATTTCCGACGAACTCGGTTTAGACCTTAAGGAAACCGAACTTGCGCAACTCGGAAAAGCCAAAATGGTTAAGGTTGACAAGGACAATACCACGATTATAGGCGGCGAAGGCGACCCCGCGGAAATAGCGGCGCGCATTGCTTCCATCAAACGCCAGATTCAGGAAACCACCAGCGATTACGATAAAGAAAAACTTCAGGAGCGCCTTGCCAAACTCGCGGGCGGCGTAGCGGTTATCAACGTGGGCGCGGCGACCGAAGTGGAAATGAAAGAGAGCAAGCTGCGCATAGAAGACGCTTTGGCGGCTACACGCGCGGCAGTGGAAGAGGGCATAATCCCCGGCGGCGGAATAGCGCTGCTCAACATTTATGACGACGTTAAAAAAGCATGCGAATATCTTACCGGCGACGAGCTTACCGGCGCCAAAATCGTGCTGGAATCCTTTAAAGCTCCGCTTAGCCAGATAGCCGCCAATGCGGGCGTGGAAGGCAGCGTTATACTGCATACCATATTGACTTCGGACAAAAAAGGCTACGGCTATGACGCGTTGAAGGAAACGTATTGCGATATGGAAGAAGCGGGCATTATCGACCCCACCAAAGTCACCCGCTCCGCTCTGGAAAACGCCTGCAGCGTAGCCGGAGCTTTCCTTACCACCGAAGCGCTGGTTTGCGACATTAAAGAGCCTCCCATGCCGGGTGCCGGGATGCCCCCCGCAGGCGACATGTACTAATTAGACTTCCGGCTTTGGCTTGATACTTCATAAAAGACCTGCCGGCGACCGCTTATGCGCCCGCTGTCAGGTCTTTATTTACCGCGCCCACAAAGTGGGCGTGCTTCATATTAGGGTGCAGTGTACATTTCCCGCAGTCTTTCGATTTTTGCTTGGTCCAGGTTGTATTCCGCCAGGAGGTAGGTGTCAAAGGAGCCGTACTTTTCCTTTATGACCTGGATGGCGGTATCAAGCAGTTCCTTATCCACTATAAAAAGCGCCTCGTAGCGTTTTTTAATAAAATTGCGCATAAATTTGGGCAAAAAACTGGCAAGGCGGTCGGCAAAGCCGTCCTTATACTGCATACTGAGCATATAATCCTTAAGAATATCCTCATAACTTGCGCCCAGCACGGCAAGAATAAGCGCGGAGCCCAGCCCCGCCCTGTCTTTTCCGGCAGAACAATGCTGCAAGAAAGGGACCTCTCCTTCTTCCATAGCTTTAACCATTGCTTTATAGCCGGCATTGTTAAAAGGCAGATGCCGGTAAGTGATTTTAATATCCTCCAGCGTGCATTTATGAAAAAATCGCTTTATATTTGTAGACTTTTTCAGCTTGAATAATTTCTCGTTGTTAAGATCGGAGGGATAGTGTGCCCTTTTAATGCCCAGTTTTTCGTAAGGAGAACTTTTAAGAAATTCCGCTTCCAGCATATCCCGATAATCAAAAATTACTTTCAGACCCAGGCTTTTCAGAAATTCAATATCATTTTCGGTAGCGTCGTTCAGCATTCCGCTTCTGTAAAACAATCCGCTCTTTACCTTTTTGCCGCCGGCTACAGGTATACCCCCTAAATCCCTGAAATTGAGTACTTTCTCCATTACCGCCTCCCTCAATGTTGATATGTGCCTATCATTATAACATAAAAGCGCCAAAATGTCATTTATATGCATATACAAATTGCGAAATATGCGTACCGCCCCATATTATGAGGCGGTTTTTATTCTGGTCATATTAATATCGCTAAATCCGTTTTAATAAATATCCAACGCTTAAGCAAGCAGTCTGGGCACTCTTTGCGGCTTGCCTTCCGCGTCTATCGCCACCAATGTGAACAAAGCCTCGCTTATCTGCTTTCTTTGGCAGGCCAGCGTTTCCACATAAGCGCGCACCCTGATTTTCATTGAGCTGTTGCCCACGGATATCAATTCTCCTTCCAATAATACGGTATCGTTTTTATGCGCGGGCGCGGCAAAGTCCATTTTTTCTATACTGGCGGTAGTAACCTCGCTTTCCGCATGCCTGCGCGCCACCACGGCGGCGACCACGTCCATCCACGCTACCAGCTGTCCGCCGAAAAGCCTGCCCACGCCGTTGGTATAACCGGAAAACACTATATGCGATTGCGTGGTTTTGGATTGCTCGGCGCTCTTATATCTTTCCTTTTCCATTACCGCCCCCTTATTTTAGACTATAGGGTAATATTATTCTTTTCCAAAAGAATTTTGGTCTTTTTGCTCCAGTAGTTGCGATAAAAGAGTCCGCCCTTTTTGAATTTGATGGGCTTGCTTTTCAGCGGGACAAGGTATTTGTCGGCAAGCCTGTCCGCTTCCGCCCACATCTTTTTTGCCGCTTTCGCCCTCTTTGCCTTATCGCTGTTGGCAAAGACGTTAAGAAGGTATTTCGCTTCCAGCGCGTCCCTTTCCGCAAGATATGCCTCGCGGTCGATTTGCCCCGCAAGAATATACCTGTGCAATGTTTCAAATTTCAGCCAGTATTGTTTTGCCTTATCTTCATCGTCGGGCAGAAAGTCTGCCATATCCGTATAATACGGCTTGAAAATACTTAAACAAGGCAGCGAAGTGCCCGTAAGCAAATATTGCCCTTCTTCGCCTATCTCCGCGATATAGCTGCCCGTGGTATGGTCCCCCACAAGCCCGCCCGCGTGCATGCACACGGAGCCTACCGAACTGCCCTCCTCCTTTTTGTTGTCCGCGTGGCTTCTCAATATCCTCATCATCGTTTCTTCCGAGATAGCCCCGTTTTCGTTTTGCAGTATATCCATGGAAATACACCGCCTGTTGCGCGCTTTGGCAAAATGAGTAAACACAGGCTCGGTAAAGCAGCGGGCAAAGCCGAAGTCCTTTTCCGAAGCGCAACGCTTTTTCGCTATTGCCTGCGCTATCGCCCCCTCGTGAATGAAGTCGTAATCGTTTTCTATGGAAAGGCAGTTGGAAATGGCATAGTAATCCTCCACCTTTTTTCCGGCGTAATACTGCCCCGCCGTTTCCAGCACGTATGCCTCGCTCCCGTCCGCTATTAAAAATGAATTGTGGTAATGGAAAGTGTGGTCGTATCCGCAGTTGCCGCCCTGACCGTATTTGCCCAACAGGTCAATGATAACATTCACCGCTTCTTTGGCGGTTTTCGCCCTTTCCAGCGCCAGCCTCAGCAAGTCCATTCCTATAAGGCTTGCCTCTCCCTTGCGCTCTCTGGTAAACACAGCTTCGTTGCCTATGTTTACCCCGAACTCGTTAAAGCCCATTTCCGCGCCCCAAATCCAGTCCGGTTTTAACAATACCACTTCATGGGTATGCTCCACCTGTGGCAGGGAGATATACGTAGCTTTTAGGTCGGGCTGCTTTGTTATATCATAATCCCGCGCGGGATAGCGCACAATAAGGTGAGGCTCGTTGGGGCTCCTGTCCGAATTTTTGGCAAACAGCACTTTTCCGCTTTTTGTACAATTGCCTAAGGCTACAACAGTATCACACATTTTTATCACCGTCCTTATTATTCTAAGGATATTTTACACCATTGCGCCCTCTTATGCAATACGGCTAATCCGGTTTTCTAATATGACACGTAATCGTTGCCTTCTTTTTTTACATTTACACGGTTATGCGAAAGAAATTTGCAAAGGTTGTACATATCCACCCAGATTTCCTTAGGTCCTTCCGCCTGAATCTCATTGAATATCAGCTGCATGCCGATATGCAGATGCGGCTTGGTGTTCATATTGACATTTTCTTTGGTGCTGTAGCCCGTAACCCCCAGATATCCGATAACCTGCCCCGCTTCTATCCTGCTTCCTATCGCCAGACCATCTATATACGGCTTGTTCCGCCTTAGGTGCGCGTAATAATATGAGCGTTTTTTATCATGCGACCTTATTCCTATGCGCCAGCCCCCATATTTGTTCCACCCCAGATGAGTGACCGTGCCGCCCTCCACCGCAATAATGGGAGTGCCTACGGAGCCGAACAAATCGTGCCCCAGGTGTTTCCTCTTGTAACCGAAACTGCGCGAATTGCCGAAGTCGTCGCTATGCTGGTACCAGTACCCTTTGGGTATGGGATGATAACATTTAAGCCCGTATTTTTGCTCACCCTGCTTGGTGGTATATTCTCCGATATATTCCGCGAAAACCGTACGGTACGCTTCTTTATAATATAAGTAATATTTATTGGTCCCGAAAAAATCGTCTGTTTTTTTGCCCTTTTTAAGTTCGTCAAGCAAATTATACAGCCGCTTAATATCCGTTTTTATGTTAAACTTGTTCCCGTTTTTTACCGCCAGATACGCCAGCGCGTCCGCGAAGTCATATTCAATCCCGCTGTCCTTATTCTTCACCTGAATTTCATAAGCGGCAAGCATTACCTCATAGGGCACGTTCAGATCCACCCATTTGATATAATCGGACTCCGCCATCGCTTCCTCTTGCAAAGGGGCGACGCAGCCCGCGGACAATATAAGCAGCAAACATAAAACCGGACATAAAGCTTTTTTACCCATAAACTTATTTTTTGTTAAACCCTTGGTGTTATAAGCAAAAAGCCGTAAATCGCATGGAAAAATATTACATACCGAAAAAATGCACTCCCATCCCGCGCCCTTTTTATTTCCATAAGGTCAAACGGGTTGCAAAATAGCGGTATAATTGGTATAATCAGCGTAAAGGTAAGCGATTAAAAAAGGGAATTGATATGAAAATAGCAATAATAAACGAATTTTCGGCAAAAGAGAAAAACAAAGATATTTTAGCCGCTCTGCAGGACGTAAAAGCAGAGGTCTACAACGTAGGCATGAAAAACGGGCAAAACGATACCGAACTCACTTATATCCATACCGGGTTTATGGCGGGCGCGCTTATCAATAGCGGCGCGGTGGATTTTGTGATTGGCGGTTGCGGCACCGGACAGGGCTTTGCCATATCGGCAATGCAGTATCCGGGCGTTTATTGCGGTCTTATATTGCACCCGCTGGACGCATGGCTGTTTTCGCAGATTAACGGAGGCAACTGTATTTCGCTTGCCCTCAATTACGGATACGGATGGGCTGCCGATTTCAATCTTAAATATATCTTTGAAAAGCTGTTTAAGGACGAGGCGGGCGGCGGATATCCTCCCGAACGCAAGGAGAGCCAAAAGCAGAGCAGGGAGCGGCTCGCCACCATTTCCACTCTTTCGCATAAGTCTTTTACGGAGATTTTGGAGGGCATGGACAGCGAAGTGCTTGCGCCCGTGCTTGCAAGCAAGCCTTTTTGCGATTTAATCACCGCCGCGCCCGATAAGGCTATAGCTCAATGGTTCGCGGATAAATTAAAGAATAAGAATAATTAATTTACGGAGGTCTCAATGAAAATTTTGGAATATTTTTTGGATAACAAGTTTGTCCCTTCCAATACGGACAGTTATTACGAGGTATACAACCCCAGCACGGGCGAGCTTATAGGCAAAATGCCCAGGCTTACCTTAGACGAGGTAAAGCAGGCTATCGCTTCCTGCGAGCGCGCTTACGAGGGTTGGCCCAATACCCCGGTAATGAAAAGGGTGCAGATACTTTTCAAAGTCAAGCAGCTTATGGAGGAGCGGATAGACGAACTGACCCTGCTTGTAGCCACCGAACACGGCAAGGTATGGTCGGAAGCCAAAGGCGACGTACTCAAGGCTATCGAAGGCACGCAGCAGGCGTGCGCCGCGCCTCAGCTTATGCTGGGCGACGCCTTAATGAACGCGTCCTCCGGTTACGATACCTGCTTATATCGCGAGTCTTTGGGCGTATTCGCGGGCATAACCCCTTTCAATTTTCCCGCTATGATACCTATGGGCTGGATGGCGCCGATGTGTATCGCCTGCGGCAACACAATGGTGCTTAAAGTTTCGGGCGCCACGCCTATGACCGCGCTGAAAATCGCGGAAATATACAGGGAAGCCGGGCTCCCCGACGGAGTGCTCAACATCATTTCCTGCGACCGCCATATAACCAACGAACTGCTGACCAACCCCGCTATCAAAGGCATTAGTTTTGTAGGCTCCACTTCGGTAGGCAAGTATATCTACAAGACTGCTGCGGAAGCGGGCAAAAGAGTGCAGGCTCTCTGCGAGGCAAAGAATCACGCCTTGGTGCTTGAGGACGCCGCTCTGGTACGCACCGCCGCGGGTATAATCAATGCCGCTTACGGCTGCGCGGGAGAGCGTTGTATGGCACTGCCCGTAGTTGTGGCTCAGGAAAGCATAGCGGACGAATTGGTGGCGCATATTAAAAAGCAGGCGCAAAAGCTGGTAATAGGCCCCGCTTACGACAAGGCAAGCCAACTTGGACCGCTTTACTGCGCTTCGCATAAGCAGTCGGTAATTAATTGGATAGAAAAGGGAATAGAAGAAGGCGCCGAACTAGTGCTTGACGGCAGAGGCTGCAAGGTAGAGGGCTACCCCGACGGCTTTTATGTAGGCCCCACAATTTTTGACAAGGTCACCCCCGAGATGAGCATAGGACAGCAGGAAATCTTCGGACCCGTCCTGTGCATCAAAAGAGTAAAGGATTTTGAGGAAGGCATTCAGATTATCAATGCCAATCCGTTTGCCAACGGCGCGGTGATATTCACGCAAAACGGCTATTTCGCAAGAGAATTCGCGCATCGTATTCACGGCGGAATGGTGGGCGTAAACGTGGGCATTCCCGTTCCTGTCGGCGTTTTCCCCTTCTCCGGGCATAAGAATTCCTTCTTCGGCGATCTTCATGTCTTAGGCACGGACGGAATACGCTTCTACACCGAAAGCAAATGCGTCACCACCCGCTGGTTTGACGAAGAAGAAATGAAAAAGGAAAAGACCTCCACCTGGGACGGCACCATTTAAGGTATAACATTACACCAAAACCCAAAAACGCCGAAAGCGATTTTCGGCGTTTTTTATGTCAAGGGTCCGCGACCCTTGACATACCGTACTCGGTATATGCAATAGCTTTCGTTATGCAATATGCCTTGCGGGCATCTTAGGGTCTGCCGAGCATCACGCCCCCTGATAAAGGCGCTATCCTGTATTGACAAGGGTATACCCGTGTGCTAAAATTACAGTGACAGGAGGGCGCAATGAAAAAGATTAAAGAGCCCAAAAACCTTACTCCCCGTATCGAATGGCTGCGAAATTATTATTTTGAAGGCACAAGCAGGCCTTGGAACAACGAGTATAAGGTTTTTTCCACGGGCGAAGCACATGATGAAGTATTTAATGAGATAACATATTACATAGTTCCCGAAACCTTTACCTTTTTTACCCCCTTCGTTTACGGGCTGGTGCAAGGGGGGCGAAAAATCACTCCTCCCAAAGGATTTTATAAAAAAAGCATAGCGCAAAGGCGGGCGTGGTTTATCAGAGAAGCTATGATAAACAGGGTGCCGGCGGATATTCTGCCCGGCGATTTGCTTTGCGGAGCCAATTTCAACCTTATGGCAAGTCATTGTTTGACAAAGGCGGAGGCGAAAGCGCGCGCAAAACTTTTATACGGCAAAAAAGGGCTGCGCAGTCAATCCATAGAATTTCACGACAGGGGCTTCGGCAACTGCGGAGCGACCAGCGGCCATCTTATCCCCGATTACGCGACTATTTTAAGATACGGCTTTAAGGAAGTGATACGGCGTATAGAAGAGAAGTACGCCTCTCTTTCGGAAAGCGAAAAAGCGGGCGAGGAAGGCGCTCAGCTTTCCGCAATGCGGGAAGCGGCGCAATTACCCTGTGATTTGGCGGCAAAATTCGTTGAGCGGCTTGGGGGACTGATTGAGAAGGAAAAAGACAAAACAAGGCGGGAAGAACTTGCGCGCATGCGCGCCAACCTGCAGACAGTGCCTTATGAGGGCGCCAAAGATTTCTGGTCTGCGGTGCAATCGCTGTGGCTTACGCACATGCTGGTAATGACGGATGAAAATTATCCCGGCCCCGGCGTGTCTTTCGGCAGGATAGACCAGTATCTTTATCCGTTTTATAAAATATCCAAAGCCAACGGCATGAGCGACGCTTTTATGAAAGAAATTCTGCAATGCTTCTGGGTGCATTGCAACACCGCTTATGACGCGCAAATAAAGGTAGGCTGCAATCAGGGCATAACCGCGGGTTTCGGGCAGCTGCTTATGCTGGGCGGAATCAACGCGGACAAAAGCGACGCGTGCAACGAGCTGACTTACCTTATTTTAGACGTAATAGACGAAATGAGCCCCATATTGGAGCCTAAGCCCAATATCAGACTGCACCGCAATTCTCCGGACAAGCTGCTTGACAGGATAGTGGATATGGTTGCGGAAAGCCAGGGCGCGCCTTTCTTGCTCAATTTTGACGAGCGTTCCATGGCAGGCTTATTGAGGCAGGCAAAAAAGAGCGGAGCGGAGCAGTATATCAATGAGGACAACGTATGGGATTACGCCTCGGTAGGCTGCATGGAAAATACCATGGTTGGCAATGACCGCTCGGGCACGGTGGATATCAATATCAACTTGCTGAAGGCGCTGGAGCTTACCTTAGGGCGCGGACATGACCTTAAGCAATACACCGACGCTATATGGGGCAAGCCTTACGAGGACAAGCTGCACAGCGAGGACACGGGCGACCCCTGCGCTTTTTCTGATTTTGACGAATTTTACGCCGCTTTTCTGAAGCAAACCGCTTTTATTGTTAAGAACATAGCCAATCTTTACGATAAGACGGACTCGGTAAGAGCGCGTTTCCATCCCACGCCTTACCTTTCCTGCCTTGTCAAAGGCTGCGTGGAAAAGGCAAAGGATATCACGCAAGGGGGCGCCCAGTTAAGATACGCCACGGTGGAAGGCGTTACTTTCGCCTCCACGGTAGACAGCCTGCTTGCGGTAAAATACCTTGTGTACGATAAGAAAATCTGTACGATGCAAGAGCTTATAGACGCGCTTAAAGCCAACTGGGTAGGGTATGAAAAACTTCAGGCGATAGCCAAAAACAAAGCGCCAAAGTACGGACGTGACGACGACGAGGCGGACGAGCTTGCGCGCAAGTTTATGGAATTCTGGTCCGAAGAGGTGTGGAAATACAAAACAACGGCGACACAGACGCAACTTAGGCCGGGTATGCTCAGCTGGAATTACTGGGTAAGCGACGGATACATCCTGCCCGCCAGCCCGGACGGCAGAAAAAACGGACAATTCTTGTCCAACGCCATTTGCCCCTCCAACGGCGCAGATACCAAGGGACCGACCTCCAACGTCAATTCTGTGGGCAAGGCGCTGGGCGGCAAAAGCGAAAGCGGCGATTATATGGATTACGTCAATTATCTGCCCAACGGCGCAAGCCATACCATCACCCTGTCACCTTCGCTTGCGCGCGACCCGGGGCATAAACAAAAGCTCAAAGCGTTCCTTCAGGCTTACGCCCACAACGGCGGCAGCGCGCTGCAAATAAATATGCTGGACGCGGATACGCTGATTGACGCGCAAAAGCATCCCAGCGAATACCGTCACCTGCTGGTAAGAGTAACGGGTTACAACGCATACTTTACCTCCATAGGCAAGGAGCTGCAAAACGAGATTATAGCCAGGGAAATACATAACAAGTTCTGATGAAAACATATATACTCGATATTCAAAGGATGTCCACGGAGGACGGCCCGGGGCTAAGGACTACGGTATTCTTTAAGGGGTGCAATCTTGCCTGCTCCTGGTGCCACAATCCGGAAAGCATATCCTTTGCGCGGCAGTCCTATTGGAATAAAGACAGGTGTATAGGGTGCCTTACTTGCGTAAACGGTTGCCCAAACGGCGCAATAAAAGCGGAAAGTCAAGGGTTGGTCAAAGATGCCGCATTATGCCGATCCTGCTATTGGTGCGCGGACAACTGCCCCGCGCTTGCGATAGAATTAAAGGGCGAAGAGATAAGTCCGGAAGCGCTGTGCGCGGAACTAATAAAAGATAAAGTGTACTTTGAAAAGAGCGGCGGGGGCGTAACCTTGTCCGGCGGCGAGCCCGTAATGCATTATGATTACGCGCTTGCCTTGCTTAAATTATTAAAGCAGGAAGGCGTTTCTGTCGCGCTGGATACCGCGGGCTGCTACCCGTGGGAAAAGCTGGAGGGGCTGCTGTCTTATGTAGACCTGGTGTTGTTTGATATCAAGATTTTTGATAGCGCAAAACACAGAGAGGCTACCGGAGCAGACAATGCCCCGATACTGGAAAACGCGAAAAAGCTTTCCGCCTCGGGCACGCGTATATGGGTGCGCACCCCGATAATTCCGGGGGCTACGGACGGGGCGGAAAATATCGAGTCGATAGGCGCATTTATAAAGCAATATATGCCCAATATCGAAAAATGGGAGCTGTTAAGCTTCAACAATTTGGCAAAAAGCAAATATCAACTGCTTGGGAAAAAATGGGCGCACGCCGATACGGGACTTATTGAAAAAGAATATTTGCAACAATTATGCGCTCTTGCGGGCAAGTACACGGACAAGGCCTGCTCGAGCGGCGCGACACGATTGGAGGTAGCGGATAATGAGTCTTAACATAACGTCTGAAGACAGACAAAACCTTGCAAAGACAAGCAAACTTGGGCTGCTTGCCACAATCAGCCCGATGGGCGAGCCTCATATTAGTCTTATTTCGTCTATGCAGACTTTGGAGGAACAGCTTATCTGGGGGGAATTTGTGCACGGGCTTTCCAAAATCAATCTAAAGACCAATCCCAAATGCGGCTTTCTTGTAATCAACGCGGAAAAGCAATGGTGGAAGGGAAAGGCACTGCATAAAGAGGTCAGGGAAACGGGACCGGAATACGAAATGTTTAACAATCAGCCTTTATTCAGATACAATTCATATTTCGGCATAGGCAAAGTGCATTATATGGATATTATGGAGTTCTCGGGCAAGCAGAGCCTGCCCTTGGGCGAAATTGTGACGGGCTGGCTTTCCGGACTTGCAGTCAAGGGGCTGGCAAAAGGCTGTCCGGACGGCATAGATAAAATCGGCGGGTTAAGCGTGAGCCTCGCGAAGAATCCTATGGCGCCCAAATTCCTCTCTTACGTGGGCGAGGACGGCTATCCGGAAATGATACCCGTAGTGCAATCGGTGCTTAAGGATAAAGGAAGACTGCTTATCCCTCATACCGCATACAAATCAGAGCTTGAAAAAATCAAGGCGGGCACAAAGGCGGCAATGTTTTTGGTGGACCTTGATTTGACCAGCGTATTATTTCAGGGCGTATACGCGGGAAAGGAAAAGAAGATGGGCGTAACTTACGGGATTTTTGATATAGAAAAGGTTTACAATTCCATGGTGCCCGTTCCGGGGTATATATATCCCATGCGGGAATATCAGATTGTGCATTAATATTATCCGTTTCACATTTGTGGGAGAATTGATATGAAAGAGCAGTTAAGTAAAATGAGAGCATATTTTGAATCGGGCGTGACTTACGACTATGAGTTCAGGGCGGAAAAACTTAATCTGCTTAAAAAAGCGGTAAAGAAATACGAGCAGGACATAATCGCCGCGCTAAAAGCGGATATGGACAGAAGCGAGGCGGAAGCGTTTTTGTTTGAGATATACTCCATTTATACCGAAATCAATTACATATTAAAGCGTCTAAAGTCCTGGATGCGCCCCAAAAGGGTAAAAGGGCACATATTTACCTTCCCTTCCAAATATGTGGAGTATAAGGACCCGTTAGGGGTTGTTTTGATTATGTCGCCCTGGAATTATCCTTTCCAGCTTTCCATTGACCCTCTTGTGGCTTGCATAGCGGCGGGCAACTGCGCGGTTATCAAGCCGTCGCGCTATTCTCCCAGCGTATCCTCGGTGATTAAGAATATGATAGAGGAGTTTTTCGAGCCCGAATACATTACCGTGTTCGAGGGCGGCTCGGCGGTCAACACCGCTTTATTAGAGCATAAGTTCGATTATATTTTCTTTACCGGCAGCGGAAAAGTAGGCAGAATCGTAATGGAAGCCGCGGCAAAGCACCTTACCCCGGTTACCCTTGAGCTGGGCGGGAAAAATCCCTGCATTG
>JBMNTS010000027.1:0-15980 GCA_050945855.1 Christensenellales bacterium
CCTTAAGAAAATAGCTTCATTATTACTCTCCTTTTTGCTTTCTCTAACCCGTACAAGAATATTTGTATGGGTTTCTTCGATTTTCCAGTTCATTATCTATTCATACAAGAATAATTGTGCGGGATATTTAAGCTCACGGTACAAGAAAAAAATGTACTGCTGCCATTCAAGTGTACCGTATCAATTTCAAACAAATCCATGCAAGAATAATTGTGCGGGATTCCTAAATTTTTGTTTCCCATCATTTTCGCCAAACTTGCCGGTAGTCAATCCCATACAAATATAATCGTATGGGTATGAAAGTATTGCCCCTCTTACAAGATTAGCTATCAAAGAATTGACCTGCTCATACAAGAATAATTGTTCGATTTGCCTTTTTGTATAATTGCGCAAAGAAATCACTCCTGCGGACAAGAATAATTGTACGGCTTTCTCCTGTGATTGTACGGTTTAGCTTCTATGCACAACGGATAATTATATGAATTAAAATTGTGCACAAGAATAATTGTGCGGTTGTCATTTGGCATAATTGTCCGGAGAAATAATTCCGTATGAGAATAATTGTATGGGCGAAAAACATTAAACCGTATAAAACTTGCACAAGAATAATTGTATGCGAATATTATACAATTCCGGAATTTAATTTATCAATCAATTCGATTCCATACAAGAATAATTGTGCGGTTGTCATTTGGCATAATTGTCCGGAGAAATAATTCCGCATAGGAATAATTGTATGGCATATTAATGAATTGCCACTCTGAAATTCGTACAAGAATAATTGTATGGATTGCTTATCGGAACATGGATAATTGTGTGGATTCAATTCATTTCCCCATACAAGAATAATTGTGCGGCATTCTCCTGTGATTGTACGGTTTAGCTTCTATGCACAGCGGATAATTATATGAATTAAAATGGTGCACAAGAAATAATTGTGCGGTTGTCTTTTGGCATAACTATGCGGATAAATAATTCCGCATAGGAATAATTGTATGGCATATTAATGAATTGCCACTCTGAAATTCGTACAAGAATAATTGTATGGATTGCTTACCGGAACAGGGATAATTGTGTGGATTCAATTCATTTCCCCATACAAGAATAATTGTAAGGCTTGGTCTGTTTTTGAATTGGTGTGTCAGATGCGGAAATGCGAATTTAGAGTTGGACTGCCGTTTGCTTTATTTTTGTAAATAATTGTAATCTGCTTATTGACAGCGCGTCATTGCCGTGCTAAAATTTTAATAGTATTATTATACTTTGGTATAAGTATAATAGATTTAGGAGATCAGAAATTATGAAATTGATAGTTTACTATTCATATAGCGGCTCCTGCAAGGTAGCGGCAGAATATCTACAGGAAAAACTGGGCGGGGAAGTATTGTTCCTGGCTGAGGAAAAACCTTTTAAGAAAAGCATAATGGGTTGCATACAAGGCATTATCTCCACGATGTTTAACAAAAAGACCGCGCTTGCCGTAAATATAGCGGATAAAGTGGCGGCCTCCGACCTTATTTATTTGATTTCGCCTATCTGGGGAGGAAAAACCCCGCCCGCCATCAATGCGTTTCTGGCGGAAGCGGATCTGGAAGGCAAAAAGGTAAACGTACTTACCGTGCAGGGTGAC
Organism: Christensenellales bacterium; assembly: GCA_050945855.1. Classification (GTDB taxonomy): domain Bacteria; phylum Bacillota; class Clostridia; order Christensenellales; family DTU072; genus CAYSNP01. The sequence goes on from JBMNTS010000027.1 coordinate 1,631, forward strand.
GAAAAACTCGCGGGCAGCGAAAAGGTATTTTTGTCCATTAAGGACAGGATAGAAAACAAGGGCGGTACGGTGGACGAAGCTCAAAGCATACAGGGCGGCGGATACAATGAGCCGATAACCAAAGAGCAGGCCGCGGAAAGGATACTTTTTAAGTAAAGTTTTACACACTTTAAGCCGAAAACATTTTATTTTAACCCGCACATAAAAGAGGGCAGTTTTTGTTTGCCCTCTTTTTTTGGTTTTTCCGTTGCGTCGCGGATTTGCTAAACAAGCCTAATGCTTAGGCTTTCAGTAGCATAAGCTACCGAAAGCCTGCATTTTCAGGCTATTTGCTTATTTCCAAGTACTGTCCAGAAAGTCGCCCTGCTCCGTTTGCTTTCTTGCGGCTATTTCCTCAAGCATCTTGTTATAGAACTTTTCGTCAATCTTATATTTTGACCTAAACACCAGATACGACGCCGTAAGCAATATCACGGGTATCAGCACCATTGCGGCTCTCAGCGCAAACTTCATTTGAGGGGTGGCACCCTGCAGAGCGGCTTCGATGACGTTAAGGCGTTCCGCTTCCGAGATAATCCCTCTTGCGGCATCATTTTCCGCGTCCGAAATGGTTTTTGTAATGGACGTTATCCCTATTGCCAAAAAGACCGTCATAAGCACCAGTTGTTCCAAGGCGCTGCCCAGTTTTGCCATAAACGGGCGCACCGAGAAGATTATGCCCTCGTCCCTGCTGCCCGTCTTCCATTCGTTGTACTCCACCGTATTGGCAATCGAAATGGTAAGCACCATATAGAATAATTCCTGCCCCGCGCCTATAAGAGCGATACCTATACACAGCGTGGTAAAGTTCATCGGCCAAAGGATGCCCGTTACAAAGAACAGCAGATATCCCGCAACCGCCAGCAGCAGTCCCGCAAGCTGAAGGGCTTTTCTGGGAAATCTTGCTTCCAAAGCGGGATACAATACGGCCAGAAGCACGTTAGTCACCGCGTAAACCGCCACAAAAACAGTAACCAGAGAACCGTTGTAGCCGAATTCCAGATATACGAAAGTGCTTCCGAAAGCTAAAATAATGACACTGCCCAGATTGTAGAGCAGCATTACCAGAGCTATCCAAAGCAACTGGTCGTTGTTAAAGAGCACCTTGACCATTCTTTTGATACCCATGCGTTCCGGCGCTTCTGCCTTCTGGGGTTTTTCCTGCACGCCCACTACGGTCATTATCTGACAGCCTATAAACAAAGCTGAGATAACTATCGCGATGATCATATAGGCGGTTACTGCATTGCCGCCGATAGCCATTTCGCCGGCGGTCAAAAACGGAACAGCCCCTACCGTAATTATCGCGCCGATGGCGGCAAACAGGTTGGCAAGCGAGGTAAGGCTTGCCCTGTCCTTAGGATTGCTGGTAAGCGAAGGGAGCATCGACCAATAGGCGATATCGTTCATTGTAAAGGTGATATCCCAAAGCAAGTACAGAAAGATGAAGGCGATAACAAAGTTCCAGCCTTTAATGGGCAGGGAAAAAATCAAGGACAGGATAATCGCGTTGGAGATTGCGCCCGCAAGTATCCACGGCTTGAACTTGCCCATTTTGGTATGCGTGTTTTCGATTATTCCGCCCATGACCGGGTCGTTTACCGCGTCCCAGATGCGGCACACCATCAATATAACGCTGATTGTCGCGAATTGAGCGTCATCCACACCTTTGGTAAAGAGGATATAGGTGAGCAGGTAATTGGCGTACAATGCGTAAGCCATATCCCTGCCTATCCCTCCTAAAGTGTATGTCCATTTAGTTCGCGCCGAAACTCTCTCGGCGATAGGTGTCACCTTTTCCATACTTGCCTCCTTTTAGTATATGCATTAACAAAAGTTTAACACATTACTTATATCATAGTCAATACTCAAATTTTTATGAAAATACAATTCGTGTTCTCATAAACGGGACAATTACTGCCGCTATGATGGGCGATTTCGACAATTTTCGTATTTATCCGCCTTTTATGGGTCATTTACGGTACCCGCTTATTTTGTAAATATATTGAAACACATTTCATATATGCTATAATCTTATCAAGCTGTAAAGCAATATGAAGTGGGGAAAAGGGCAGGGGGCTGTCTCCGAACGGAGACAGCCTTATGTCGTTGCGATGCCATTGAAAAATCCGGCTGCCTAAAATAAAGTATATTTTCCAAATTTATGTATAAATATTAATAAGCAGCCGCCTCTGAACAGTTGCGCGGAAGCCGGGCAAAGTGCTACACTCTAGGGCATGGTTGCAGCCACACTCAGGTTTGTAAAGAAAAATATCGTTGCGGTTATCGCGCTTATCCTTGCCGCGGTTTCCGTTTTTTTTGTGCCCGTAAACAAGGGATACCTTGCTTACTTTAATATGAACACCCTGCTGTTGCTGTTTTCCACCATGTTGGTAATCGGCGCGTTCAAAAACATAAAAACCTTTATAATTACCGCAAGAAGTTTAATCAAAAAAATGAAAAACACAAGGGCGCTGGTGTTTTCGCTTGTGTTTATAACTTATATTGCTTCTATTTTTATTGCCAACGATATGGCGCTATTGACCTTTCTGCCGCTTACGTTTATAGTGTTCAAAACCTGCGAAAAGGAGAAGTATATCGCCTTTACCGTAATTATGCAGACGGTCGGAGCCAATCTCGGCGGAATGATTATGCCTTTCGGCAATCCGCAAAGCTTATATTTATACAGTCATTATAATATACCAGTCGCCGAATTCGTGAGGATAATGGCTCCTCCCTTTTTGTTTTCCTTGGGGGTAATCGCTCTCGTGTGCCTGTTTGTAAAAAAGGAACCCGCCGCCCTGCTTAACGGCTTTGACGTCAAACTGAACAAGCCGCGCTTCCTTATATATTGCGTATTTGCCGTAATTGCCCTGCTGAGCGTGTTTAGAGTGATTAATTACCTTATCGCCACCGCAATCATCCTTGCGGGAATATTTATCGCGGACAAAAAGGCGTATAATAGGGTGGATTATTCGCTTATGATTACCTTTGTCGCATTTTTCGTATTCGCCAATAATATGGCTCGCTTAGAGCCGGTAAGGGAATTTGTAACGCGTTTTACCGACAAAAATGCGCTGCTTGCGGGCGTAATATCCTGCCAGCTTATCTCCAATGTCCCGTCGGCAATCTTTTTATCCAATTTTACCGACGACTACGCCTCCCTTCTTCTGGCCACAAATATCGGTGGCGTGGGCACCCTTGTGGCTTCCCTTGCCAGCCTTATATCGTTGAAGGCGTTTTCCCTCGAATATCCCAATAAAACCAAACGCTATACTCTGACATTCGGCATAATTAACTTTGCTTTTTTGACGGCTCTCACCGCTTTATGCTACGCTCTGCTTTATTGACAAAGACGAAAGAATAAAGAAGCACCCAACCGCGCCGCTATACATCGCTGCATGTTTAAGAAAAAAGCAAGAGCGATGGAGAGCGGTGCGGAGACGGGCAACAGGCAGGGAGACGGCGAAGGGAGTGTATAAAGAAATACATGACCGAGCCGCGCTCACTGCACGTAGCTTGTATACGCGCCGCTATACATCGCTCTTAGGAGTTAACGCCACCGCTACCACCTTAGCGTCATCCTTAACGCGCATAACCTTAACGCCTTTGGTATTTCTGCCGATTTTGCTGATTTGCGCGGCGTCCGTGCGAATCATTACGCCGTTGTCCGCGATAATTATTATATCGTCTTCCGGGCTTACCTGTTTTACGCTTACCACTTTGCCCGTTTTTTCATCGTAGTTACCCGCCTTTATGCCTTTGCCCGCTCTGGATTGCAGACGGTATTCTTCTATATCCACGCGCTTGCCGAAACCGTTTTCGGTAATGGTGATGACTTCCACGCCCTTTTTAACCACAGCCATATCTATGACGTAATCATCCTCGGATAAGGAAATGCTTTTGACCCCTTGCGCCGTTCTGCCCATAGCGCGCACGTTGTCCTCGGCAAAGCGGATACACTTGCCCTCCGCGCTCGCCATCAGAATTTCGTCGTGGCCGGTGGTCAGCTCCACGTTGATAAGCTCGTCGTCCTCCAATAAGCTGATTGCTATCTTGCCGTTGACTCTTATGCTTTCAAACTCCGAAAGGGCGGTCTTTTTAATCAAACCGCGCTTGGTGGCCATTACCATAAATCCGCCCGAATAATCCTTGACGGATAAAAACGCCGTTATCCTTTCTCCTTCCTCCACGGGCAGCAGGTTGACGATAGCCCTGCCTTTGGCCGTCCTCGCCGCTTCCGGCACTTCAAACGCCTTAAGGCAATACACCTTGCCCTTGTTGGAGAAGAATAATAAATCGTCGTGCGTATGGCAGATAAACATTTTGGAGACAAAGTCCTCGTCCTTGGTCTTGTGCGCGGTAACGCCGGTGCCGCCTCTGTTTTGCGCTTTGTACTCGTCTACGGGTATACGCTTGACATAGCCCCCGTAAGTCTTGCTGATAACCACGTCCTGAGGCTCGATTAAGTCCGCGATATCTATGTCCGAATCGTCCTCATTCAATTCGCTCTTTCTGGGCTTGCCGTAAGTATCCGAAATTTCCCTAAGCTCCTGCTTTATGATATCCCTTACCTTTTGCGGGTCGGCGAGTATACCCCTGTACTCCGCAATCTTGGCGATAAGCTCGTTAAGCTCGCTGACCAGCTTTTCGATTTCCAGCCCGGTAAGTCTTGCCAGGCGCATATCCAGAATGGCGCCCGCCTGTATCTCGGAAAGCTCAAATTCCTGCATAAGGTTGGCAAGCGCGTCCTGACGTTCCCTGCTGCGCTTGATAATTTCGATTACCCTGTCTATGTTTTCCAGCGCGATAACCAGCCCCTTTACAATATGTTCTCTGTCCAGGGCTTTGGTGAGCAGGTATTTTGTGCGTCTTTCTATCACCTCGACTTGATGCTTGATATACTCCGAAAGCATCCCTTTAAGTCCCAAAGTGGTGGGCACACCGTTTACCAGCGCCAGGAAATGGATGCCGCCCTTTGTTTGCAGTGAGGACTGCTTATATAAGGTATTGAGCACAACCTCGGGATTGGCGTCCCTTTTTAGAATAAACACCACCCGCATGCCGAAACGGTCGCTTTCTTCCCTGATATCGCTTATGCCGTTGATTTTTTTATCCTTGACCTGGTCGGCTATGTTCTTTATCAAGGTAGCTTTATTTACCTGATAAGGCAGTTCGGTCACCACTATGGAGTGTCTGCCGTCCTCTTCCACGATTTGCGCTTTGGCGCGTACGGTTATTCTGCCTCTGCCCGTAAGGTACGCCTGCCTTAAGCCGGAGCTTACAAGTATCTTGCCCCCTGTGGGGAAGTCGGGGGCGGGAATATATTTCATTAAGTCCAGCGGCTCTATTTCCGGGTTGTCAATAAGCGCGATGGTGCAATCAATAACTTCTTTGAGGTTGTGCGGGGGTATGCTGGTAGCCATACCCACGGCTATGCCCTCGCTGCCGTTGACCAGAAGATTGGGATATTTGGAAGGCAGAACGGCGGGCTGGGTAAGGGTGTCGTCAAAGTTGGGGTAGAAATCTACCGTTTCCTTATCTATATCCTTCAGCATTTCGCCCGCTATGCGGCTCAGCCTCGCTTCTGTGTACCTTTGCGCCGCCGGCGGGTCGCCGTCCACGGAGCCGAAATTGCCGTGCCCTTCGATAAGGGGCTCGTTTATGGAAAAGTCCTGCGCCATCCGCACCAGCGCGTCGTAAACCGCGGCGTCGCCGTGAGGATGATATTTGCCCAGCACTTCGCCCACGATACGCGCGCATTTTTTGTACGGCTTGTCGTGGGTGTTGCCCAAATCCTGCATAGCGTACAGAATACGCCTGTGCACAGGCTTTAAGCCGTCGCGCACGTCGGGTATGGCACGGGATACGTTGACCGCCATGGCATAGGAGATAAAGGAGCGGCTCATTTCTTCCTTAACGGGAAGATTTAATACCTTGGAGCGCGCCAGAATCTCTTTAATTCTTTTAATATCTATACCTTTACTCATAAAAAGCTCCTAAACATCCAAATCCTTAACTATGGTGGCGTTGTTTTGGATAAACTCCCGCCTAAGCTCCGCATCCTCGCCCATAAGCAGGGAAAATATCTCGTCCGCCTCTACCGCGTCTTCCACTGTTATTTGCAGCAGGGTGCGCGTTTCCGGATTCATAGTGGTTTCATAAAGCTGATGCGCGTTCATTTCGCCTAAGCCCTTGTAACGCTGTATTTCGCACTTGCCGCCCATCTCTTCCATAACCACTTTCAGTTCCTCGTCGCTGTAGCAGTATTTTTCCACCTTGTTGCGGGCCACCTTGTAAAGCGGAGGCTGCGCCACGTAAACGTATCCGCCTTCCACCAGCGGGCGCATAAAGCGGTAAAAGAAGGTCAAAAGCAATATCCTGATATGGCTGCCGTCCACGTCCGCGTCCGTCATGCAGATGATGCGTTTGTAGCGCAGCTTTGTAATGTCGAATTCTTCCTTATAGCCGCAGCCGAACGCTTTAATCATAGACTTTATTTCTTCATTTTCCAGTATCTTGTTGAGGCGGGCTTTTTCCACGTTAAGTATTTTGCCGCGCAAAGGCAAAATAGCCTGGAACTGTCTGTCCCTGCCCTGCTTCGCGGTGCCGCCCGCGCTGTCTCCCTCCACCAGATAGATTTCGCAGTTGTCGGGGTCGTTGTCCGTGCAGTCGGACAGCTTGCCGGGAAGGGAAGTGCCTTCAAACAAGCCCTTGCGGCGTATAAGGTCGCGCGCGGAACGCGCGGCGTCCCTGGCGCGCTTGGCATTGATGGCCTTGCTTATCAAATCCTTGCCGATCTTAGGGTTTTCCTCCAGATAATCGCCCAGCTTATCCGCCACAATCTTGTTGACCAAAATGCGCATATCGCTGTTGCCCAGCTTGGTTTTGGTCTGACCCTCAAATTGCGGGTCGGTAAGTTTTACGCTGATTACCGCGGTAATGCCTTCCCTGACGTCGTCGCCGGAAAGCTTTTCGCTTTCTTTAAGCAGCCCGTTATTGGCGCCGTAGGAGTTAAACACTCTTGTTAGCGCGTTTTTAAGCCCGTCCAGGTGCGCTCCGCCCTCAATGGTGTTGATGTTGTTGGCATAGGAATATATCACTTCCTGATAACTGTCGTTGAATTGCAGCGCCAGCTCTACTATGCTCTCCCCTTCCTGCTCCTCAAAATAAAAGATTTCGGGCAGCAGTTGCTCTTTGCCTTTATTAAGCTGGGAAACAAAATGGGCTATTCCACCCTCGTAGCAGAAGCTTTCCTTTTTCTGATGGTCTGCCCGCTTGTCCTCAAGGTTAATCACTAAACCCTTGTTGAGGTAAGCAAGCTCCCGCAGGCGGGTTTTGATATTGTCGTAATTGAATTCCAGCGTCTCGAAAATCTTGGCGTCCGGATAAAAGGTCACGCCGGTACCCGTTTCCTCGCTGTCCCCTATTATCGCAAGAGGAGCAACGGGTATGCCTCTCTTAAAATCCTGAGCGTAAATATGCCCGTTTTGGCATACCTCTACCCTGAGCCGTTCGCTCAGCGCGTTGACCACGCCTAAGCCCACGCCGTGCAGGCCGCCGGATATCTTATATCCGCTCCCTCCGAACTTGCCGCCCGCATGCAGCTTGGTCATCACCACTTCCACGGCGGATTTTTGCTCATGCTCTATTATCCCCGTAGGGATACCCCTGCCGTTGTCGGTAACGTTGACGCTCCCGTCTTCCAGAATAGTGACGTCTATGCGGGAGCAGTATCCCGCCACAGCCTCGTCTATGGAATTGTCCACCAGTTCGCTGATTAAATGGTGCAGCCCCTTTGAGCAGGTGCTGCCGATATACATCCCCGGTCTTTTTCTGACAGGCTCCAGCCCTTCAAGCACCTGAATGGAGCCGGCATCGTAATTTTGATTATTATTAATTTGATTCATATTACTCCTGTAAGGTTAAGGTTTTTTAGGTTAAAACCTATACAATAAGTATACCATATAATAATATACATTAAAAGCATTTTATATAAAAATGTATATAAAACTATATAATATATATAAGCAACGCGCGCGCACGCGCGCGAAAAGGGATAAAAAATGCTTTTGTGTATGCCAAATAAAAAAACGCGCTTGCGCGCGTCCGAAAATTAAAGGGAAAAAGTCAGCGCTTCCTTCAGATTGGCCGCAAAGTAATCGTCCGTGGTGATAAAAAGCGCGGAGACCTCGCGCGCCGCCAGCCCGATAAAAATATCCCTTTGAGCGTTATCCAACATCAGAGTGGGTTCGTTATAAATTTTCAGCTTAGCCTCGCTTGAAAGGGCAAGGCAGAGCGCGGTTATCCTAAGCTCATCCTCGCTCAGGTTGCGCGAAGCGGCGCTCATTATCTTTTTGTAATCCAAACCGAACGCCTGCAGAAAAGCGCGAAAATCGGGGGTATCCTTACTTTTTATTATTGATTTAACCGCCTTTTTGCCTTTGCCGCCTATTAAATCAATACAGTCCTGAAATAAGCAGATATCGGGGGAGAGGATATCCTCTTTTGCAAGGCTGATATTGCCGGAAAGCACATACAGCCCTTCGCCCGGCCTGTACGTCAGCGTATTAAACAATATATCCGCCTGCTCCTCCCGCGGACAATAAACTACGCTGTTTTTGCCTTTGCGCACAAAGAAGTTGACAAAGGTAAGCCGGGCATGGTTGTCCTCGTCCAAAACCCTCAGGTTTTTGACTTCCAGAAGATTGCTTTCGTCCACCTTGCCGTAATCCTTTTTGTACGGCACGAACTGGTTGTCCGCATACCAGGAATCGTCCTCGTCATACCTGATTTTTTCTTTCTGCTCTTTCTTCTCCGCCGGTTTGCTCTCTTTGGGAGGTTGCTTTTTGTATATGGAGATCATGGAGGTTGCTTTTTTATTCTCCGCGGGAACCGCGTAAATAAGTCCTGTTTTGGTAAAATTGACAAATTCGGAGGGAATGCCCTTTATCTTGACCAGATTGTCCATACGCTCGCGGATAAGTTCGTTTTCCTCTCTTACCCTTTCCAGATTTCTGTTCAATTCCGCAAGCTTTTCCGCAAACAGCCTCTCTTTCTCGGCGATATCCCTCTTCAGCTGTTCGGTCAGCCTGAGCCCTTTTTCCTGCCGCTCCCTCATTTGCCGCTCCTGCCGCTCGCGCTGCAGTTCCAGCTCCAGTTCGTAAAACGCGCGACGGTATTCTTCCTCCTGCCTCTTTTTTACGCTCTCCAGCTCCTGCATTTTTAAGGCAATAAGCTCGTCGTTGCGTTTGATTTTTTCGGTAAACGCCTTTTCCTCTTCTTCGATTTTAGCTATATATTTTTTGCTGGCGCGCTCAATTTCTTCACTTTGACGCTCCAACCTGCGGTTTGCCTGCGCAAGGCGCGCCGCCTCCCGCTTTTGCTCCCTTTTGGAAAGGTTTAGGGGTATGCTGCGCTCCCACCAGAAGGGTATTTCGCCCGTGCCCGTTTGCCCGTCGCCGAAAAACTCTTCGGGGTCTATTTGTTCGGTGAGCAAATATTGCAGCTTGCCGGGCACGGCGTAATCTGATTTAACCCGCTTCTCCCGTCTGACTTTGTTCGCAATTTCTGCCGATAAAAAGTATTTTTCGCTTACTGTCATCCCACAAACCCGCTGTTTTATTCTGTAATATATCTTATCAAATCAAAGGTCAAATGTCAATTGCGCCGGGTATAGCATATTGCCGCAAGCGCGCCTTATACCCTGCAATGCGATAAAGGCGGCATTACGCCGCCCTTAAACAATATCTTGATTCGCTTGCTATTAGCGCCTGTACTTGGAAAGTACGTCTCCGCCGTCCAGAATGCGCTTGGCGTCGCGTACGTATATGCTCTCCTGCCTTTTGGGGGCTTCCGCCTTCTTGACCGCCTTGGGCTGCTTTTTGGTGGGCGCGGCATAGCCTTCCTTACGGTATGCCTCGGGCACCTGAATAAAGCCGGTAAAGCTGTCCTGATACTTGCTTTCTTCAAAGTCTATCAAATAGACGTCTTTGCCTTTAAGTTTAAGATAAGAGGTAATCGGTATGATGTCCCCTTCGCCCAGCGAAAAAGCTATGGCGTCAATGGTGCTTGACAAGGCGATTTCGGTAGCGTCTATAATCTGACGGGTATCCAGGCGATTGCGGCGACGGGAGGCAATGGGAGTCACCGCGTCATAACCTTTGGCTGCAATGTACTCATTAAAATCCCTATTTCTTTTAGCCACATAACTGTAAAACTTACAATAAACGACTTCAAAATCCTTTTCTATGGTCGCCATCAGCTTTTGAAAACCTTCACAGGTAATTTTAAGACTTGCTATATCCGCAAGTATGGCTAATTTTGGTTTGTTCATTATTTGTCCTCCATATTTTTATATGTTTCTCTGTAATAATAAAACAGATATTGCTGTGCGTATCCCGCCAGATTGCCGAACGTCCGGGCCAGTTCCTCGCTCATGCGCTCTCTGTTGCACTCGCGCTTTCCGCTAAGATGAGAGTACGCCTTGTCTATCCAGGTATCTACGGGGAACACCTCTCTGTACCCGTAAGCGAACAGCAATATGCAATCCGCCACCTTGCGCCCCACGCCTGTAAGTTTCAGCAGCGCCTCTCTTGCCTCGCGCACATCTCCGCGCACTTTTTCAAGCGCGCCTTGTCGTATCGCGGCGATAGCCTGCGTAAGATACCTTGCCCTGTAGCCCGCCCCCGCCCGTACGAAGAATTGCTCATCTGCCTCTGCCAACGCCCCGATGTCGGGAAAGGCGTGCCAACCGCCCATATTCTCCCCCAGTTCCGAACAGATATTTTCTATAATTTTTTTAATCCGCCCGATATTGTTGTTGCTGGAGATAATGAAAGAAATTACCGTTTCCAGCTCCCATTGGTTGAGAATACGTATACCATAACCGTATTTTATCGCTTCCCGCAGTTGAGGGAATCCGCTAAGCTCCGCCTTGATGCGGGAGTAATCGTTGTCAAAATCAAAGTAGTTGATAAAATAGTCAGGGTCGTCAGTTTCTATTATAACACGGTTCTTTTCCGATTTCAATATACAAATCAGATTTTTTGACATTAATTGGCAGCAGTCTTTGTGATAAGCATATCTGAAAACCTGTCCGCTGTCCAAAATATGAGGGACAAAAAAATCAAGGGTATTTTCTACGACAATACGTCCGCTTTGGGTATAATAATCCATTCAGTATTTCAAAAAGACCCGAAAAATGGAAAAAACCGCTAAAAAACTATAATGCAAAGCAAAAAAGCGAGCTCTTTTTATGCTTCCTTGGCGTAAACGCTGACTTGCTTTTTATCCCTGCCCATTCTTTCAAATCTTACGATGCCGTCTATCAGTGCGAAAAGAGTATCGTCCTTGCCTCTGCCTACGTTGGCTCCGGGATGGATTTTGGTGCCTCTTTGGCGCATTAATATATTGCCTGCCAGCACAAATTGACCGTCGGCTCTCTTGACGCCCAGCCTTTTGCTTTCGCTGTCTCTGCCGTTCCTTGTGCTGCCCATACCTTTTTTGTGGGCGAATAACTGCAATCTAATAAACATTTTCCACTTCCTCCAATTTAATCATAGACGGATAGCCGCCCGCGATATCCTTAAGCCCCTCCAGTAAGGTGAGCATAACCGCATCCGCGCAAGCCTGCTTATCCTTGTCCTTTACGTCTACCTCTATCTTAAGGTAGCCGTCCCTGATTGTATACTTTGGGTCTGCCATAACTACGTTTTTGAGACCCAAAAGCGCTGTTTGAGTAATAGCCGACACCGCCGCGCACAGCATATCGTATTCGCCCGTCCCGCTTTGCGCGTGACCTTTGACTTCTAAGGATACGATATGTCCCGTTTTGACGATGTATCGGGCTGCAATCATTTTGCGACTATGTCGATAATTTTAAGCTCTGTAAAGGGCTGACGATGGCCTTGTCTTTTGCGCTGGTTCTTCTTGGCTTTATACTTAAAGATATTTATCTTTTCGCCTCTGCCTGCGTAAGTAACCTCCGCAAGAGCGTAAGCGCCTTCTATCGTGGGCGCGCCGATAACGGTCTGTTCACCGCCCAGCATCAGCACATCCAGCTTTACCTGCTCGCCTACATTTACGGCCAGCTTTTCCACTTTAATCACGTCGCCTGCGCTGACTTTGTATTGCTTGCCTCCCGAAGTGCAAATCGCGTACATACTCTAAACCTCCTATCCCAAGACTCGCTAAGTCAGGCGGGAATAATATTCCTCTTTTTTGCCTTTATTAAGCGGTTATTCTAATTTATCATATTTGCATTTCAAATGCAAGAAAAAATATGCCCGAATAATATTAATTATTGGAAACTTCGCAAAAAACTTACCTGTTTTTTTTGTTAATCCGCTAATTACTTATTTTATTACGCAGCGGGCGCACCTTGTGCGCGTCTATGATTATCAGCGTTTTTCCTTTTTCCACGTTGAAATTGTAATTGCGCTCCCCCTGCTTGATATTGTCAAACAGAGGCAGAGTGATGTCAAAAGTTATATCCGAATCCGCGATAACATAAAACTCTATGCCTTCGGGGTTGATAATCAGGTTGCGCACGCAAAACCTGCCGCCCTCCCCTCTAATAACTTCCTTGCCGTTAATCTGCAAAGAGGTCGCCTGAGGAGTGGAATTGAGGGTAAAACTATATCCCCAGAACCTGTAATTGGTTATGCCCGATTGTCCTTGCGCAAGGCTGGCAAAGCGCAAAGCGGGTCGCAGGTCCTCTCTGAAATATTCCACGCCTATCATCTCTTCCGCGCCCATAAGCCCCATAAGGTTGCCGGAAAGGCAGTTCTCCGCCTGCCCTTTTATCGGTCTGGGGGCGGGGGTAAAGGTCGCGGGCGCCGCTTTGTTGAGGTCAAACTCCCGCTCCCACATTCTGCAGGAAGCCGCGGCAAGCTCCGCCTGCAAATCACATATCCCGTAACGGCAAAGCCCTAAATATATCAGGTAATTGATAAAGGGCAGCACTTCTCCCCTGAAGCCCTTGTACGCCTCGGAGTATCCCTTCGCTTTTTTGCCGTAATAAATGTTGTTTTTTGGGATGGTGGGCACAGGGTACTCTCCCCAGAACTTGGCGGTGTCCTTTAAATTCTGCAGCACGCTTTCCAGCCGCTCCGCATTGTCAACGGCGCCCGCAGTAAGCGGCAGAAAGTTGGTTGCTCCGTAGAAGGGGGCGAAATCCCCGTCCAGATACCTGTCCATATACATGCCCAACTTGCCGTTGTATAATTTGTCGTTGATGTTTTCCTTCAGCTCGTTGTAAAAGCTCTTAAACCGCTCGTAAAGCACCGTATCGCCCACCGCGCGGCTCATTTTGTATATCACTTCAAGGGCGATTAATTTATAGCAGGAATAATCCAGAGAGTAAAGCTGCGCCGCTCTGGTGTCTTTCAACGGCGAATTATCCTGCTTGTACGCCAACTCTCTTTTGGAAAGGGGGTCGACAAGCGCAAGTTCCCCGTTTTGGGCAAAATTATTAAGGATAGTGGGCAGCGTCTTTAATATTATCTCTTTGTTGCGGGTGCGCATATAAATGATGTAGCTTACAATCGCCCCCATTATTTTGTCCGCGCACGCCACCTCAATCTGAGTCAGCGCGCTCTTTTGCTGATTGAGCAGGCTGGCAATCAACGCGCCCGTAGCCATTTCGGTAGGGTCGAAGTTGTAGTAAAAATCCTGCTTTTTGCGCTTTTCGATAAATATGCTGTCCATTAAATAAGGGTCGTAAATGCGGTTGGCGCAGCAGTTGCTCACAATCTTTCCTATGTTTGCGCCCAGCGCGCCCGTACCCTTAATCTTTTCCGCGGAAAACAATATTTCCGCCCTGCTGATGCCCGCGTTCAATTCGTTTAATGTGGGTACGTTGTCAAAGACGTTTTTCTCGTCCACTTCCAGATATATCACGGCGTGAGGGTCAACGCTGGTCAACTCAAACTCGAACACCACTTCCTTTTTATTGTTGGAGGCGATAGTCGTACGGTTGTAGCTTTTGGCAAAGAAAAATTCCTTTTTGGCGTTTTCGTCATCCAAAACTACCTCATATCGGTCCCTGAACTCCACGTCGTAGTCTTTGGCGATTATCTCTCCCTTGATAACCGCGCGCGCGGAAGCGCAGCCGGACACGATATTGTTTTGCACGCTTAAGGCGCCGTCCTCTGGCACGATGGGGTAAAATAACACTCTGACCCTTGTGCTTTTTATGGCGGACAGGCTCATAACCAGCGCGGATTTTTTGTAAGCGACTATACTCGCGGCTATATCGCCCACGGTAAAATACGCGAACTTGTTGTCGCTGCCTATGGTAAAATATTCG
>JBMNTS010000028.1:0-15665 GCA_050945855.1 Christensenellales bacterium
TATCGCCTACTTGTGTTCCTTCGTTAAAGAATTTTACGGTAAATTTATTAATTTCCCATTGAGCGGTAATAGTAACATCGCTCTTTACATTTTCATAAGAGCCTTCCCATCCAGTAAAGCCGTAGCCCTCTTTTGCAAGTTCAGGAGCGACAGCATCTCCACCGTACTCTACTGTTTGAACAAGTACGCCACTAATTAAGGCTCCGCCGTTAGGATTAAAGACTACAGTATATGTATTAATCTTGTAAATTGCCGTAACGATTAAATCAGATTTTACATTGTCAAACGCTTTATCCCAACCTAAGAAAGTATGACCCTCTTTTTCAAATACGGGAGCAATAGCCGATTTTCCGTATTCTACCACCTGATTAGTTTGACCTCCGCCAATCCATACGCTGTTTTCGCCACCGACAAAGGTGACAATATATGTCTCAACCTCCCATACGGCGTTAACTACCAAATCGGATTTGACATTATCGAACGCCTTATCCCAACCCGCGAAAGTATGACCCTCTTTTTCGGGGTCGGCAGGCGCTGTGGCAGACGCGCCGTAATCTATCGTTTGCGCTTCAATCTGTACGTTGTCAGATTTAAAGGTAACGGTAAAGGTCTGGACTGCCCACAAAGCTTTAACGGTAATCGCGCCGGTAATTGAATTGAAGTCCCTATTCCATCCGTTAAACGTATAACCTGTCTTCTGGAAATAGGGCTCGATTGCGCCTTTGCCGTATTCTACCGTTTGGGTAGTCGCTCCGCCGGCTACCCAGGTGCCGCCGTCGCCGTCAAAGATAACCTGATATGTATTAATCTGCCATACAGCTTTTATGGTCAGGTTGGAATCAATATTGGTAAGCGCTCTGTCCCAGCCTATAAACTCATAACCTGTTCTTGTCGGGTTAACGGAGGGAGCTGCGGCAGACGCGCCGTATGCAACCGTGAACCCCTTGGTAGTGCTGTCGTCCTCAAACTTGCCGCCGTTGGCGTCAAAAGTAACCGTGCAATTAGCAGGCGTCCACTCAGCAACCAAGGTCTTGTCCTCGGTGATGTTCTCCAAATCATCCTCATCAAAAGGAACAAAGTTGAAACCATGCTTAATAAATACGGGAGCAATGACGTTGTCGCCGTGTTCCACAATCTGAACAGGGCTGCCTCCGGACTGCCATGCACCTCCGTTAGCGTCAAAGAAAACCGTGTATCTCTTGATTTCCCATTGAGCGGTTACGGTGAGATTGCTTTTGACATTGTTAAAAGCGTTATCCCATTTGAGAGAATAGCCCTCCTTGCTGAATACGGGAGCTATCGCCGCTGTGCCGTGCTCTATCTGCTGAGTAAGGGCTCCGCTTACATATTCGCCGCCGTTAGCATCGAAAGTGACGGTATAAACCTTCTTCTTCCACTTGGCGGTGATGGTAATGTCGCTCGTTACGTTGTGATAAGAGCCTTCCCATCCTTCAAATTCGTAGCCTTCCCTTTCGAAAATGGGAGCGGCGGCGGTAGCGCCTTTGTCGAGAATCTGCTCAATTTCGCCGCCTCTAAGGGTGCTGCCCTCGCCGCCTTCAAACCTGACGACGACAGTGCCGGGAGGGTCTATTGTACAGGCCGTAAACACAACCAGGCACAATAAACTCAGAATTGCCGCAAAAATTATCTTTTTACTTTTGGTTTTCATAACGTTGTCTCCCTATAAAAAAAATCAATATTTTATGTTATGCCGATAAGGCTCATTTATTACCGCGCTGAGATTAAGCTCCTTGTACAAATTGGGCGTATAATGCGATGCCGAAAATCCTTGCGGGCATAAAATCAAGTCAGAATAATATTCGCTTTTCGTAAGCATACCTCACTATATTTTTCGACATAGCCAAATTTCCCATATTTTCCCTTATGCTTAAGTATAGCAAAGTCACCCGATTAAGTCAATAGAAAATTGTTTTGTGGTATGTTTTGCGTACTAATATTTTGTTTTTGTTTTACTATATCTCATCTATCGTCAACGAGCGTTGCGCATCGCGCAACAATCATGCGTATTCGGTATTGACAAGCTTTTTCTTTTAAACTAGAATAAAATTGATAAAATCCGGGAGGTTTATGGAAAAATGAAGTTAACGGGCGGAGAAATCATAATAAAACAGCTCGCGACGGAGGGCGTGCCGTATATTTTGGGCATACCCGGTCACGGAGTGCTGGGATTGTTTGACGCTGTGCGCAAAGCGCAGCAGACAGGGCAAATCAAATACCTGCAGGTAAAACACGAGCAGGCGGCTACCGCTATCGCGGACGGATATTACAGGATATCCGGCAAGCCTCTTGCAGTATTTGCCTCAATAGGCCCCGGCACGCTTAACACTTGTATAGGGCTTGCAACTGCCTACGTGGACTCCACCCCATTTCTGTTGTTGTGCGGCGATACGCATATAAATATGAAAGGGGTGGGGGTGTTGCAAGAAATCGAAAGATACGCGGACAGCAATATAATAAGGTGTTTGGAGCCGCTGTCAAAAAGAAGCTGGCGGGCGGAGAGCGCAAGTCAGCTACCGCGGATAATGCGCAGGGCGTTTGACCTGATGCTGGGCGGAAGAAAAGGGCCTTGCACGGTAAGCCTGCCCATGGACGTTCAGTCGGACGGGGTAGAGGAAGAAGCGGTTTGCGGGCGGCGGCGCGAATACAGGCTGCCTACCGCGGATGCGCGGCAGATAGAGCAAGCGGCAGCCATAATGAAGAAGGCAAAAAGGCCGGTCATTTTGGCGGGAGGAGGAGCGCTCGGGGCAAGGTGCGCGGAAAGCATTCAGGCGCTTGCGGAAAAATGGGGAGCGGCTATGGTCACCACTCTCGCGGGCAAGGGCGCGGTAAGCGAAACGCATCCTCAATATTGCTTCCATACCGGCTCCAAAGGCACGCCGATAGGATTGAAAATCTGCAGGGAAGCCGATGTCATTCTGGCGGTCGGAACGCGCTTCGCCGATGAGACAACCTGCTCATACCGCAAAGGCGCGAGTTTTAACTTTCCGGATACCAAACTCATCCATGTGGATATCGATCCCGGCGAGATTGGCAAAAACTATGTCGCCGATATCGGCATCGTCGCCGACCTTAGGGACGCTTTGGATAAGCTGATTGCCGCGGGAGATTTTACGCCGGATACCGCTTATCTTGACGAGATAGACTTATTGAGAAAAAATTGGGCAAAGACTCTTGCGGGCATACGCAACGTAGCCAGCGATAAGGTAACCATTTCGCAGCTTATAGGTATCCTTAACAGCGTTTTGCCTCAGGATGCCATAATTTCCACTTCCAGCGGAAACACGCAGGCGCAGCTGTTCCAGGAGTACTGCTATGCCAAGCCGTACTGCAATCTTACTACGGGCGGTTTTTCCACCATGGGATGGGCGGTGCCCGCGGCGATGGGCGCCAAGCTCGCAGCGCCTGACAAGACTGTTGTAGCGCTTTTGGGCGACGGCGACTTTATGATGATTATGCAGGAGTTGTCCACCATGGCGCAATACAATATACCCGTTATCGTTGTGCTTGCCAACAACTGCGGCTGGATGGCGATAAAAGACCTTCAGATGGACGTGCTGGGCAAGGACGCGGCTTTCGGCAACGATTTTACCGCCGACGAGAGCGTATACAGTCCGGATTTTTACAACATCGCCAAGGGCTTCGGCATTGACGCTTACAAGCCGGGGTCGCAGGAAGAAGTAAAACAGGCTATAGCGAAAGCTGTCGAAAAGGGAAAACCCGCGCTTATCAGCGTGGACGTTTCCCGCGAGTATCCGCTTACCGGCGGCAAGGCGTACGGCTGGTGGGACGTACCTATCCCCGTTTATATGCCTGATAAGCGCGCCGCTTACGAAAAAGCAAAAAAGGAAGAGTCGGTTTAACGGCAATAAGGAGAATATTATGAATAAAATGAAATTTGTAATAGTCGGCTGCGGCAGGATAGCCACTTTGCACGTCGCGGGATACAAAGACCGCGAGGACGCGGAGCTTTACGGAGTATTCGACAAAAACAGCCAGGCCGCGCAAAAATTCGCGGAAGAGCACAATATCCCCAAAGTATATTCCTCTTATGAGGAAGTGCTTGCCGACCCCGATGTGACCGGCGTGGAAATCCTGGTGCCTCACCATTTGCATAAGGCGCTGGCAATTCAGGCATGCGAGGCTAAAAAGCACGTTTCCGTGCAGAAGCCTATGGCTCTGAACCTTGCGGAATGCGACGCCATGATAGACGCCGCAAAGAAAAACAACGTAAAACTTAAGGTTTTTGAAAACTTTGTGCATTATCCCCCTTACAAATTGCTGAAAGACCTTATCGCCAAAGGCGAAATCGGCGAAGTTCAGGGCATACGCTACAAAATGAACAACGGCGGTCTGTTGTCCCGCAATACGCCCGCCTGCAAAATCAGAGCGAAGGCGCACGGCATTACGCCGGAAAAATGCGGGCTGGAACTTACCGGCTGGAAGGTGGATACGCTGTCCTGGACGTGGCGGCTTAACGATTCGCTCTCCGGCGGCGGGCCTGTGGTTTTTGATGACGGGTATCATAAGTTTTCATTATTTATGGACCTTCTGGGCGATGTGGAAAAGGTGGTCGCCTGGATAGAGGAGAGCAAAATTCTTGCCGGAGTGTGTCAGGACTGCCCCGCCGTAATTATGTGGAAATACCGGGATAAAAAGCTGTTCGGGGTGTGGGATATCACCTCTTCGGAAGGGCTTTACGTTGCCGGCAAATATTATACCTGCGACGAGCGTATGGAAATTACGGGCAGCAGAGGAGTGGTTTGGCTCACCCGCTGCACCGCAAATATGCTGGAGAAAGTTGCGCCCGTAGTACTGTATAAAGACGGAAAAGTAACGGAGTTCTGGGACGCTCCCTACGACTGGCAGGACTCTTTTATCGCCTCCACTCACGATTTTATAGACAGCATCAAGTATGACAGAGAGCCTGTCCTGTCAGGGGAAAGAGGCAGGGAAGTGCTGAAATTCGCCCTTGCCGCGATAGATTCTTCCAGACTTAACAGAGAGGTAAGGCTGGACGAGTATGAGGACAAGCCGCTGCAAAAGAAAAAGGGCTTTATAAGCCTGCTGCTGGGCAAAGGGAAGAACAAATGACGGAAGCCGGATTGAAGAGCGCCGCCGCCGAAATAAGGAAACTTACCATAACCGCGCTGGAGAGCGCGGGATACGGACACATCGGCGGAAGCATGTCTATCTGCGACGTGCTGGCGGTGCTGTATTGCGATATTATGAATATTGACCCCGATAATCCTCTCAAAGAGGACAGGGACAGGCTTGTGCTTTCCAAGGGGCATTGCGGACCCGCGCTTTACGCGACCCTGGCTTATAAAAATTATTTCCCCAAAGAGGAACTGCTTACGCTCAACGGCAACGGCACCAAACTGCCCAGCCACTGCGACCGCTTAAAAACCAGGGGCGTGGATATTTCCACCGGCTCGCTGGGACAAGGCTACTCCCTTGCGGCGGGCGTCGCTTACGGAAGCAAGCTAAGAGGTCTTAACAATTACTGCTATTGCATTGTGGGCGACGGAGAGTTGCAGGAGGGTCAGAACTGGGAGGCAATTCAATTTGCATGCCACCACAACCTTGACAACCTGATCCTTATCGTTGACAACAATAAAAGACAGCTTGACGGATATACCGCGGAGATTTGCGCACCTCACGATATAGCTAAAAAACTTGCCGCGTTCGGTCTTAAAGTATTTGAGGCGGACGGTCATGACGTAATGGCAATACGGGACGCGCTGACTATGGCAAAGGCTGTTAAGGCTCCCTCAGCTGTGATTTTGGATACCCAAAAGGGATATGGATGCATTTTCGCGGAGATTGAAGGCTTTAACCATTATATGGTGGTTACGCCCGAGGCGGCAGAAGCAGCGCGCAAGGAAATTGACAGGAGGCTGAAAGCGTGAACAATTTGTTAGCCGCGGAATTCAAGACGGATACCATTGAAATGCGGCAGGCGTACTGCAACGCCCTTATAGCCGCAGCGGAAGAAAACGAAAGGATACTGGACATAGAAGCGGACGTGCAATATTCTATGGGCACAAAAGAGTTTAAGCGGCGTTTCCCGGACAGGAGCATTAATTGCGGCATCATGGAAGCGCACGCCGTGGGTTTTTGCGGCGGGCTGTCGGCTATGGGATATATACCCTTTTTCCACGCCTTCGGAACGTTCGCGACCCGGCGGGCTTTTGACCAGATTTTTCTCTCCCTTGCCTATCAGGATATGAACGTGAAAATTATCGGCGGGGACGCGGGGGTGACCGCCACCGCCAACGGCGGAACGCATATGCCGTTTGAGGATATAGCTCTTATGCGGCTGGTTCCGGGTATGACGGTAATAGAGCCTGCCGATTCCTCCATTTACGCTTTTGTCGTAAAAGAGATGGCGCAGACTTACGGCAATTTTTATATGCGCAGTTGCAGGCGCAAAACGACAAAGATATACCACGATAGCGCGACGTTTACGATAGGCAGGGCCAACACCCTTACCCCGGGGGAGGACGTAGCCATTATCGCTTGCGGCATAATGGTTTACGAGGCGCTTATGGCAAGGGATATCCTTGCAAAAAAAGGAGTGAGCGCGCGGGTGATAGATATGCACACCCTAAAGCCTCTGGATAAGGAATGTATCATTAAGGCGGCGGCGGAGTGCAAGGCGATTGTGACCTGTGAAAACCATAACGTCATAGGCGGACTGGGAGAAGGAGTGGCGGCGATTGCCGCCCGAGAGTATCCCGTGCCTGTGGAATTTATCGGCGTGCAGGATAAGTTCGGTCAGGTGGGCACGCAACAATTTCTTATGAAAACTTACGGTTTGACCGCGGACGATATCGCAGACAAAGCGCTAAGGTGCATAGTGAGAAAAATCAAATGAGTCAGGCACTGGAAAACGGCATCGCGGTATTGGAATATATTTCCTCCAAAAGGGCGTCTACGGTAACCGAGATAGCCAACGCCCTTGGACTGCATAAAAGCACCGTTTCCCGCATTATCAAAACCTTTACGCAAAAAAACATGGTGGATTACAACCGCGCCAGCAAAATGTACGGCGTGGGTCCCGCCATTCTGCAAATGTCCAGCCGTTATTACAAAAGCCACAGCATTGTCGCGCGCATAAAAAGTATTATGGAGACGCTTGCCGCCCAAACGGGAGAATCGGTGCACTTGTGCGCCCTCTCCAACGCCTCCGCCGTGGTGGTGGAACAGACGGAGGGCAACAACAGACTGGTAGTAAACGCAAAGGTAGGCAACCGCGAGCCTCTTCACGCTTCCGCGGTAGGCAAATGTTTGCTGGCGTTTGCCTCCGGCGAGGAGCAGGAGGAAATGCTGGCAGGCTATGATTACAAACGGTATACGCAAAAGACCATTTGCTCAAAGGAGCAACTGTTAGCCGAGCTCGGCACAATCGGGCAATCGGGGTACGCGCTGGACGACAATGAGTTGTCCGTTGATATAAGATGCGTTGCCGTGCCCATAATCGACAGCACGGGTAAATGTATTTATTCTTTGGGCATTTCCGGAGCCAACAGCCACATGACGGAAGAGAGAATCGTTTTTATGGCGCAAAAGATGATGGAGAGCACAAAGCAATTATTGATAGGTTGAGGGGAGGGAGTCTTAGATGATTGACGCGCTGCAACTCGGCGGCATTAAGCAAAAAACAACTGTCAAGAGCCTTATCAGCGCGGGATTGACAGCTTTAGCCGCTGCTTTACCTCTGATATTTCATACCGCGCTTGGAGCGGAAGGAGGAGCGCGCTGGCTGCCCATGTATGCGCCCGTAATAATCGGCGGCTGCCTTTTAGGCAGCGGTTTCGGTCTTGTCACGGGAATTATGTCTTGCGTTGCCAGCTATTTAATTTCACAGTCGGTTATAGGCATCCCCATGCCTTCCGCGCAAATGCTGCCGGCCATTGCCCTGGAGCTTGCCGTTTTCGGTGCGGTAAGCGGGCTTTTTGGCAAAATAATTGTCCGTTTTCCCGCGGTTTGCATTATCGCTACGCCGGCGGCGCAGGCGGCAGGCAAAGGGGCGGGATTTATCTATAATATCATTGTTCTTTCGCAATATGTTCCGTTTTGGGATATGATACAAAAGTGTCTGCCCGGACTGTGCGTTCAGATTGTTATTCTGCCTTTGATAATTATACCGCTTGCCAAAAGATTGAAAAATGAAAGAAATTGAAAAAGCTATCCGTTTGCTGGATACCAACACGATAGCCGCAGTAAAAGGCAAAAGAATAATTACCTCGGGCAAAAGGGGGATAAGCGCGCTGCTTGAATATGCGAACGCAGGCTTGCTGGAAGGAGCAAGCGTGGCGGATAAGATTGTGGGCAAGGCGGCGGCGCTGCTGATGGCGGCGGGAGGCGCAAAGCGGGTTTTCGGAGGGGTAATGACCGGGGAGGCGCAAAGCATTCTAGACCAATATAATATCCCCTATTCCTGTAATATACTTGCGGACAAAATACTCAACCGCGATAAAACGGATTTATGCCCCATTGAGCGGGCGGTGCTGAATATATCCGACCCTTTCGGGGCCAGAGAAGTTATAGCGGCAACGCTGAAGGAATTAAGAAATAAGCAAAATCAGGCAAGGGAGAATGGAAAAATGGAAAAAATAGATTTCAAAAGCTTTGACAACGCCAAATTGGCTTGTTTTGTATGGGATAAGGCGGACAAGCCCAAAGCGGTAATTCAGATATTGCACGGCATGACTTCGCACATGAAGAGGTATGACGAGTTGGGGAAAACCTTAAACGGTTACGGTTACATAGTATTCGGGGACGACCACAGACCCAACGGGGAATCGGCGGGGCTGGAGAATTTAGGCAAAGCGGACAAAACCAATTTCTTCCAAAACGTAAGGGACGAAATCGAAATAACCAAAATGCTCAAGCAAAAATATAATTTGCCTATTCTGCTTTTCGCGCACAGCTACGGCTCATTTTTGGCTCAATCGTATATAGCGCAGGCGGGCGAGCTTGTTGACGGGGTGATTTTGAGCGGCTCTTCCATAATGAGCAAGGCTAAGCTTGCTTTCGGCGTCCTGCTTACCTTTATCCAAAAAGGCTATCTGAAAATGGACGAGCCCAATATGCTGCTCTACAATATGACATTCGCTTCAAACAATAAGCCTTTCGCCTCTGAAAATCTGGTTAACGCGTGGCTTAACAGGGATGTCGACAAGGTAAAGAAATTCAACGATGACCCATATTGCAATTTTTATATGTCGCACGGTTTTTATTATTCCATGATGAGAGGGCTGTATAAGACGTTTTCAACAAGCGAAATTGCCAAAATCAGAAAGGATTTGCCCATATTTATTATCAGCGGCGAATTTGACCCTTTGGGCGGCATGGGCAAAAAGGTTACCAAGCTATATGAAACCTACAAAGCGCAGGGACTTAACGTTAAATTTAAACTGTATAAGGGCGCACGGCACGAATTGACCTCGGATACGGAAAAGGATATGGTCATTCGGGATATGATA
The DNA here is from genome assembly GCA_050945855.1 of Christensenellales bacterium. Classification (GTDB taxonomy): domain Bacteria; phylum Bacillota; class Clostridia; order Christensenellales; family DTU072; genus CAYSNP01. Next base: position 9,513 of record JBMNTS010000028.1, read on the forward strand.
GAATTTTTTGAAAGGTGTATCAATGCGGGAAATAAAGCTTGATTACGGGAAAAGCGGGCTGACGATACAGCTTGAGGAGGCCGACGTATTTTACCCCGCTTCCCAAACGCCGCTAAATGACGCCGGCGAGGCTGTAAGAAAAAGCTTGCTTGCGCCGGACTTCGGCGCATCTCTGCGCGAACTCGTCAAAGGCAAAAGCACGGTTGCCATAGCGCATACCGATATAACCCGGGCTACCCCAAATCATATTATTATCCCCGTATTAATCGCGGCGCTTTTGGAGTGCGGCATAAAAAAGCAGAATATTACCCTGATTAATATGACGGGCAGCCACAGGGCGCAAACGCAGGCGGAACTGGAGACAATGCTTACCAAAGAGGTTGCGTCGCAATATAAGTGTGTTCAGCACAACAGCTTTGATTACAGCACTATGAGTCGCGTGGGCTTAATGCAGGACAATAACCCGCTTTATATCAACAGCGTATTTTACAATGCCGATTTTAAAATATGCACAGGCTTTATCGAGCCTCATTTTTTCGCGGGCTTTAGCGGCGGACCCAAAGCGATTCTGCCCGGACTTGCGGACATTGAAAGCATTATGCGCAATCATTGCGCCGAGCGCATTGCACACCCCCTATCCTCATGGGGAATAACCGAAGGCAATCCCGTATGGGAAAATATCAGGGAAGGAGCCTCCCTCTGCCCGCCCGATTTTCTGATAAATGTGGCGCTCAACAACGACGGAAAAATTTGCGCGGCGTTCAGCGGAGAATGGGACAAGGCGCATAAGAAGGGGTGCGAATTTGTTAAAAGGCACGCTATGATACCCGTACAAAAGCGATACGATACGGTAATCACCACCAACAGCGGTTATCCGCTGGACATCAATCTGTATCAATGCGTAAAAGGTATGAGCGCGGCCGCCCAAATAGTAAAAGAAAACGGGACGATAATTATCGCCGGCGAATGCCGGGACGGCATACCCGAAGGCAGCCCTTACCATAACCTGCTGAAAAGCGCGGATTCTCCCGAACAAGTGTTGGAAAAAATACTAAGCAGCCCCAAAACCCTGCCTGAACAATGGCAGACGCAGATTCAGGCGGCAATTCAGAAAAAGGCAAGGGTGTATCTTTATTCAGGGCTTAAAGATGAGCAGGTAAGAGAAACGCTGATTACCCCTTGCAAGGATATCTCATCACTTGTAAAAGAACTTGGCGGCTCTGTCGCCGTACTGCCCAAAGGCCCGCAAACTATACCGTATATTATAGATTGAGATAACGCCTTATTTAATCTAAAGGAGGGGCAAATCGCCCCTTTTTTGAATTTTTTGTAAAAAATAATACAAACATAATTGTATATGCTTTATTTTACAAAAATAATATTGACACTCCGTATATGCGCTTGCTATAATGGGTCTAATTACTCAAAAAATGGAGGTGTTTTATGAGAAAAAGAGCATTTATAGCGGTTTTGATAGCAGTTATGGCAGTGGTGTTTTTGTTTACCGGCTGCAACAAGTCGCGGGCGGATTACGAAATCGACGTGCTGCAGCTTGTTACGCATCCCGCTTTGGATAAGGCGTTTGAGGGATTTAGGGAAGAGCTTACCGCGCTTATAACAGCAGATGGGAAAACGGTAGCCTTCCATCTGAAAAACGCCAATGGAGAGGAGGCTACCTGCACCACCATTGCCAATCAGTTTAAAGCCTCGAAAAGCGATCTGGTGCTGGCAATAGCGACGCCCGCAGCGCAGGCGGCGGCAAGCGCCATTACCGACAAGCCCATTTTGTTTACCGCGGTAACGGACGCGGTAGCGGCAGGGCTGGTGGATACCAATGAGTATCCCCGGCATAACGTAAGCGGAACTTCGGACGACAACCGTATGGTAAAGGAGCAACTGGAGCTTATTAAGATGCTGGTTCCCGGGATTGCCAAAATAGCGTTTATCTATAACACCGCCGAAGTAAATTCCGAGGTGCAGCTTACCAACGTAACGGCAAAAGCCGGGGAATTGAGCCTGGAAGTAGTGCCCAAGCCCGTTACCGATTTAAACGACATAGAAGCCGCAATCAATTCCATAGGCAACGATGTGGGGGCAATTTATCTGCCCACGGACAACCTGATTGCCAGCGCGGCGGAAAACGTGCATGCCAAAAACAAGGCAAGGAGCACTCCTTTGCCCATAGTCGCGGCGGAAACGGGCATCAATGACGCCTGTGGCATAGCCACATACGCCATCAGCTATTACGAGCTGGGCAGGCAGACCGCCAGAATGGCGTACAAAATCCTGGTGGAAGGCGCGAAGGTGGAGGAAATGCCGGTTGAGTGGGCGGAAGGCGACCCGGAAATTTCCATTAACGAGGCGATAGCCGCGGAAATCGGCTTTACCATTCCTCAGGAAGTGCTTGACCTTGCGGCTTAAATAAACCGCATAAGGAAAATATATGGCTGTTTTACTTCAGACGCTGTTCGGAGGCGCCAATCAGGGCATACTGTGGGGATTGTTCGCGCTGGGCGTGTTCATCTCGTACAGAATCCTTGATTTTCCCGACCTGACTGTGGAAGGGAGCTTTACGCTGGGTGCCTCCTTAATGGCGTTGCTTATCGCAAAAAGCGGAGTTGATCTGATAGCTTGCTGTGCGCTGTCCCTTTTTGCGGGCGCGTTGTCCGGTCTTGTTACCGGGCTGTTGAATACCAAACTTAAAATACCCCCTATCCTTGCGGGCATTTTGGTAATGATAGGTCTGTATTCAATAAATATCAGGATAATGGGCGCGGCGAATCTGTCTATTTTAAGGATGGATACGCTGATTAGCTTTTTTACGGACAGAGGCATTAAATATAACACGTCTATCTTTATCGTGGGGATTGTTTTTATTTCGCTTGCCGTAGCCGCCCTTTACTGGTTTTTCGGCACCGAGATAGGCAGCGCAATAAGGGCTACCGGCGACAATGAAAAAATGTGCCGCGCTTTGGGCATCAATACGGACAACACAAAGATTCTTGCGCTAATGATAAGCAACGGGCTTGTCGCGCTCTCCGGCGCGCTGGTAGCCCAGCAGCAATCTTCCTCCAACGTCACTATGGGGGCGGGTTCAATAGTGATAGGCTTAGCCTCCGTCATAATAGGCGAAGCGTTTATGGGACAAAAATTTCCCTTCTGGCTGAAGCTGATATTTATCGTATTGGGGAGCGTGGTGTATAGGCTGATTATCACGCTGGTAATATATTTTAATTTTATGGAGCCGTCCGACCTCAAACTGCTTACCGCGCTGCTTGTGGTAGCCGCCCTCAGCCTGCCGGGATTTAAAAAGGCCGGGTTTTTTACGCTGAACAGAACGGCGCACGCAAAAAAAGAGGATAATGATGCTTAAAATCACCAATCTGCATAAAACCTTTAACAAAGGTCTGATAACCGAGAAAAAGGCGATTGCCGGCATAGACCTTACGGTGGCGGACGGTGATTTTATTACCGTTATCGGCGGAAACGGCGCGGGAAAATCCACACTGCTTAATCTGTTGTCCGGAGTATACCCCGCCGATTGCGGCTCCATAGTGTTAGACGGCGAAAATATTACCAATTTGCCCGAATATAAGCGGGCAAAATATTTCGGGCGCGTTTTTCAGGACCCGATGATAGGCACGTCCGCCGCAATGGAGATTCAGGAAAACCTTGCGCTTGCGTACAGACGGGGCAAAAGGCGCACGTTAAGGTGGGAAATCACAAAGGCGGAAAAGGAGTTGTTTTACCGCGAACTTAAGCAGTTGGGGCTGGGGCTGGAGGAAAGGCTTTCGGCTAAAGCGGGGCTTTTGAGCGGAGGTCAAAGGCAGGCGCTTACGCTTTTGATGGCAACCTTGCAAAAGCCCAAAATGCTGCTGCTGGACGAGCATACGGCGGCGCTGGACCCCAAAACGGCAATCAAAGTGCAGCAATTGACCAAGCAGATAACGGAAGAGAATAATCTCACCACCCTGATGATCACGCACAATATGAAAGACGCGATAAAATACGGCAACCGCCTAATTATGATGCACAACGGGAAAATAATTTTTCAGGTGGAAGGAGAGGAAAAAAGCAATATTACCGTAGCCGAACTATTGGCAAAGTTTGAAGAGAGCGTGGGTGACAACATCGCAAGCGACAGAATGCTGCTTGCCTAATCCCGCTCCTGGGCAAAATATTTCTCCATAACGATAAGCAGTTGCGTGCCACAGTCCGAATATATTCCGTACTCTCCAGGCTTATAGCATTTACGGTCGGAGCCGATATAAAGGCTGTAATTATTGCCGCCTTTCAGCTTTACCTCCAAGGTATGATAATATGCGGGCGGGTCGTATGTTTTGGCGCGCCCCGTCCATATATCTTTTTTGGGTAGTTTTTTGTCGAATTTTATTGTTTCCAATACCGAATAGATTGCATCCAAGGTTTGGGCGTCTGTTATATCCCCCTCTTCTTTTACCGTGCCCGAGGCATAAGATAACTTAAATCGCATGCTTTCCATATCTTCCCTTTTAAACGGCACCCCTTTTTTGGCGCATCCCGAAAGAATAAGCGCGATTAACAGGACAACAATAACGATACTGATATATTTTTTATTATTCATTTTTCACCTTTCGCCTTGTGTTACTAAATTTTAACACCCTCCGCGCATAAATGCAATATTGAATTAACTATGCTTTCATGATATAATTAATACATATTGGCTGAAAAAGGTTTTTTAATGAATAAGGCAATTAAGACAGCGTTTCCAATTTTACTTGCGGCGTCTTTGGCGACATTATTATTATGCGCCGCGAACGCCGGACAGGCAAGGCATATAGACCCTATGGTAATTGAGGTTACGCAAAATTTTATTGACACCTATTGGGACGGCGAAAACAATTATTTTTACCGCAACAATACAAAAAAAACCGATCTTATGCATTTTTCCGGCCCCATGCTGGGCAAATACACCGATTACTGGCTGGAAGCTCAGAATTGGGAAACGGTAATGGACATTTACGAAAGGCAGGGCGGGGATTTTTACAGGCAGCTTGTTGATAAGGTATTCGAGGGATTTAAAGGATTCTATCCCAACTATCTCAGCAACGGCTACAATGACGATATAGGCTGGTGGGCATTGGGCTGCACCCGCGCTTACGCACTCACTCAAAATCCCGCCTACCTTAACGACGCAAAGCAAATGTTTGACCATATTTATAACAATTGGTCGGAAGAGCTGGGAGGGGGTATATATTGGAATTCCGAACGTAAGGAGAAAAATGTATGCACCAACGCCCCCGCCGCCGCTACAGCGGCAAGGCTTTCGGTGTTTTTAGAGGACGAGGGCTACCTTGCTAAAGCAATCGGGCTTTTTAATTGGGTTAAGGATAGCCTGTATGACGAGGATACACACAGGCTGGGCGACACGGTCCGCCAAGACGGCACGGTATGGTATGGACAGTTTTCCTACAATTACGGCACCTTTGCCCGCGCGGCATATGAGTTGTATCTGGCGACGGGTGAGGAGGACTACTTAAATTACGTATTCCATCCTCTTGATTATCTGCTGGAGACAAAAACAACGGACGGTATCCTTAATTCGGAAGGGGACGGCGACGGCTCCGCTTTCAGGACGATATATTTGCGCACGCTTAATATGGTGAAACACCTAAAAGGCGAGTATCAGGAAACGATAAACAGAAACGCGCTGGCCGTCTACCATAACAGGAGAGCAACCGACAAACTCAACGGTCACGACTGGCACAATCCGCCCGCGGAGGACGAAATAATAATCAGCACTCTTGTGGGGACAGGCGTCAGCCTTATGCAATTCTATAAGGCGTAAATTTAAAAATTACCGGAGGGGTCTACGAAAAAAAATAAATTTTACATAGTAATCTTGGGAGTGTTATTGCTTACCCTTGCGCTGAACGCATGCGGGAAAAAATCCGCTCCGCAGGAGCCCGATACCTATACGGTCACCTTTAACGGCGGCGGCGGGGTGCTGATTAGCGGCGACGAGGTACAAACGGTAGAGAAAGGACAAGGGGCTGTCGCTCCCACCTACCAAAGGCAGGGCTACACCTTTGACGGCTGGGATAAGGCGTTTGACAATATACAAGCGGATATTACCGTTACCGCAAAATGGAAGGCGGAGACCGTTACATATAC
>JBMNTS010000029.1:0-14564 GCA_050945855.1 Christensenellales bacterium
ATAAATTTTTCGCGCGAAATGCTTAACAAATTATCCCCTTCATGATTTCCCAAAACGGGAATCCAATACACGCCCAGCTTTTCCATAACTTCACAAAGCTGTTTGACGCGCGCACGATTTGTTCTGGACGCAAACACGTCTCCTACGATGACAACCAAATCGGGCTTTTCAATCTGAATGTTTTTGATTAAGAAATCCATGGTAAAACGACCTTTTCTGCGATAGGTATCGAAATGCGTATCGGTAAAGGACAGAATTTTGAACGGCGTTGACGAAATGTTTCCTTCTTCGTCGGGTATGTAGACAGATATAGGGCGGTCGCCTTCTGCTGCCTGCACCACGATGCGGCTGCCCACTGCTTGTATTGCCGGAATATCAACATCAATTTTTTCAAACATTAATAACACCGTTCCCGTAATTACTATCGCAACAACCGCGGCCACGGTCGCGACGGCGCTTTTTACTAATTTTTTGGATATATCACTGCTCATGTGTTCCGTCTCCATCAATGTTTTATTGATTTTTATATTACCATGCTTTCAGCTTTTCCGGCAGAATGCTTTAATATTCCACAACAAGCTCTCCGCCTTCCTTCAGGGCGCTTATATCCGTTTGCCTGTCTGTCAGTTCCTTGCCGTTGAGCATTACTCTTCGTATATATTTGCCCTCACCCCGTCCCACAGTCTTTATCGTCAATGCCTTTTCCAAAGATATGGTCGCTTCGTCAATTTGCGGACTGCCGATAAGCACTTGGTTTGTTCCTATAACGGGATAAAGCCCCAAAATATTTAAAGCAAGCCATGAGGTCAAAGCGCCGCTGTCATCATTGCCGCACAGACCGCCGTTGCCCGTGTTGAAATTATACTTAATCACTTCGTTTATTATATCTTCGCACTTGCCGTATTCGCGCAGCTTATGATACATGTACATTGTTTCCATGTCGGGTTCGTTATTGAGGCCCTCAAAACGGCGATAGCGTTTGCCCCGCTTAAGTACAACCCGATACGGAGTGGGGGAAGTGAAATTTACCGCATCCTCCCCTTCAAATCCGAAGAAACCGTCCATCTCTTTAATGAGTTGTTGTTTGTTGCATTTTTTAAGACGCTGCTGTGTCGACGCAGACACCCTGAAGCTGTAATTTATGTTTGTTCCTTCATAAAATTTGCGTCCGAAACCGCTTTTGAGTAATTCGTTCCTGTTATACAACCTTGCTTCGCGGTACTTTGCCGCCGCATGAATATCCCCGCTGAAATCAACTCCGCATGAAACCAAGGCATAATAGGCATCCAAAAAATCCAAATTGTGAGTAACATACGGTCTGAAAAACTTTGCTCTGCTTGCATGATATTCCAAATCCTTTTTCGCGAGGGGCAACAAAGTGTCATAACCGGCTTGTACGCCGTACAAATAAGCGGTAGCGATACAAAGAGACATCAGCGAAACCGCCTGAGTTGACTTTCTCGTCGGTATGTTTTCCATCAATTTTGAATTACCAAAATATCCGTTGACAAAGCACTTTTCCAAGCCGTTTACTATAGTTGCCGCCTTATCCGGATAAAGCAAATACATCAGCGGAAAATGCGTTTTATACATATCCCACATCGTTGCCAAATCAAAAACGGGATATTTGAAGTTATCGATGCAAGGCTTTTTGAGCGCATTATACAGTGCGGTATAAAAGAGAGTGCGCGTCCTCTCGTCGCTCTTTATGTCTACCGCGGATAACGCCTTTTCCCAGATGCCTTCCGCGCGGGCTTTTGCCTCCGCATAACTAAAACAGGACGAAGCCACTCTTTGGCAAGCCTCCTCGGCCGATACAAAGGAATAGCTTACCGACAATGAAACATCGTCTTTATCAAAGGTCAGCCTGCGGGCTCCGTCCTCTTCTCCCAAAACAAATTTATCTTTTGACGCCAGGGCAAAAAATAACGGCATACCGTCTATATTTACGCAATATACCGGCGTGTCGCCAATGCGCCCCTCGGTATACTCATAGCGGGCTACCTTGCATCTTCTGCTTTCGTTGTCCAGTCCGCCGTAATAAGGCAGAATACTGATTGTCCTGTCTTTCTTTAATGAAAATTCGTAATTCGCCGCCCTGCCGTCCAAAGCTACCTTCGCGTAATAATCGGCGGTATCCGCTTCATACCATCCGCATCCGCCTTTCTCCATCAAAATTTTTTGCTTGCCCTTTGAGGGACAAATCATAAAGTAATTGTAAAAATTTCCTAGAAACCCTGCTCCGCTATGACTGAAATGAGTAAAGCCTTTGATAAAATTCTCTTGCGCCATCTCTGTGGGCACCGAGCCATAGGAAGGATTGTAAATGCCATATCCCGTAGGATAACCGCCGCTATAAGGCACAACACAAAAAGCTGAATTGGGCAAATGACATGCGGGCGAAAGGTTGCCTATCTGCGGCTTGAAAAAATACCATTTCCCCGATAGTTTGCCCACTGATTCTTTCTTGAATATCCGGCTCCCCCAAAACACATTGACAAAATCTACAGCTCTTTGCTCAGACATAAACCCTCCTGTTGTGCCTCTACACTCGACCATAAACCGTGTTTGCCCGCTTGCCGATGTCATGTCTTTTCTGCCGTTAAATACTCACATAAAGCGGATACTTCTGCTTCAATCCCCGGTCCGTCTGTTTACTTATAGATAACTTGAAATTCATCATCGGCGGGCAGTCTGTCTGTGATAAGATTGGCGCCCAGTTCGCCGAACAACATATCGGTACATAAGTATCCTATATTTAGCGTGCCTTCTTCAAAATCAATTAACTTATCTATCTGTATACCGTTAATTATATTGAGGATATTTTCGCTGCCTCCTTCTCCCAACAATACCGTCAGATCTAACTTTAATTTATTTTTCAGATCAATAACAGACTTAACAAAATTTAAAATCATTGCGGGGTCTGAAAGGTCAAGTCCGGCAATCAGCGATCCGATAAAGGGCTTATTTGACCATCTTTCCTGAAAACTTACCAGTTTTTCGATAGAGCCGAGAATTCCTAAAAGTTGATTGTCAACGACGTCCAGTTTGCCTTCTTTAAAGAGTTTTTCCATAGCGGGCGCCAAGTCTATCGCGGCAACCTGAGAATTATAAAGATTTATTTTGGCGAAAAGGTCATACTCCGCTATTTTATAGAAAGCGGTATAAATTGAATATTTGAGCAAAATTCCCTCGGTATCGGTAGCCTTATAGCTCTCACTTCCCCTATAATTCGCTCTCAAAAATTGCATTGCGACACTCCACACGGTGGTATAATCGGAAGACGGCAGGGAAACACCGAATGACTCGCAGATGTCCTCTATACTTTTACCCGTACCGTTTTTATAAATGGGAGTGTCAAAGAAATCCTCTATGAGGTTCTCTCTTATATCCTCGGCAAGTTCAATAGTGTCGGGAGAAGTCTTATCCAGTCCGAACTGACCTAACAATGAAACAATAGTTGAAGTTTCGATTTTGCCCATAATCTTGATTTTCATACCCCTATCGACTGACATTTCGGAATAAGCCGTCAAGTCGTTAAGGATTTGCGCTTTGATGTCGGAAGGAATAAGGGCGGGTATGTAACTTTCTTTAATGGAGGAAAGATATTTTGTCGTCAATCTTTCGGAACGGCGGTCCCCTTTAAAAAACCTTATCGGCATAGGATAATTAGCCAAAGACGCCGTTTCCACATCATAAATTGTTTTGCCTCGGTCGTTATTGATAGCCGAAATATCTTGGCTGTGCAAATGACCGGTGAATACGAAATTAACACCGTATTCGAAAAACAAGTCACAGATTTCCTCATTTTTATCGGCTGTCACACTGTTGCCGCCTAATAAATCTCCTAAGTGTTGAGCCAGAGGAAAATGCATCATGGCAAGTACTTGTTTTCCGTCTTCGCGAGCCTTGATAAGACTGGTCTCTATCCAATTAATCAAACTCTCCGAAGTATATGAATCGTGTCTGCCGTCAACGTAACCGTCCTCTCTGTTGATTTCATAGTAGCTGCAATCAATGGCAAGCAAACGGTATCTATTATTTAAGTCAGCCGTATACGAAAGACTGTCCGAATGCCTGTCAAGCGCTTCATTGTATCCGAAATCAGCATATATTTCCGCAAATTCCTCGGCGCTTACATTCTCCGCGGCAGTAGGATTTTCGCCCTCGTAAGATTTTGCGGAGTTGTTTATGTCGTGATTGCCGTTGATAACATAACAAGCGACACCGCTCTCCTCCGCCCTTCTCAACTGTCCCGCAACTGCTTCATGCGAGCTTTTGCCGCCATCGTCGGTAAGGTCGCCCGACACAATCAATACTTCCTGCTTAGCCTCAATAACCGCGTCGATACCTTCTTTCAATAAAGCCTCCGAGAGGACCAACATTTTTTGTCCTTTGTTTTCCTGAGCTTGCAGAGAGGGCGTCAACTCCGTACCCATTTGTTCTGCGCTCAAAACATGAGTATCCGACATAATTGCCATATCCAAGTGATTTTCATCATAATGGGGCACTAAAACAGCAGCAACCGCTATCGCCGTCAGCGAAATAACGAATATTACCGATATAACTATTGCTTTTTTCTTCATACAGCCTCAACCATGTATCAATATTAAGATTTTAGAATAATAACATAATAACACGGTAACGGAAAACCGTCAATCCCAAAAAACCTGCCACTATTTTACACAAAAAGCAACTCTACGCAAAGGCGGTTGACTTTGAGGGGAAAAGTGATTATTCTGTAAAAAGAGGTAATTATGGACTACACAAAATCGGGCAGACTGATAAAAAATCTGCGCAAAGAAAAAGGTTTTACACAAAAGCAATTAGCCGATGCCATCCAAGTGAGCGACAAAACAATCTCCAAATGGGAAAGGGGGCAAGGCTGCCCGGACGTTTCCCTGTTGCGCGCGCTCTCGGAAACTCTGGGCGTTGACATTGAAAAAATATTATCCGGCAATCTTGAAGTCCAAAGGGCTAACTCCGGCAATATGAGCCGTATCCGCTTTTACGTATGCCCTACCTGCGGCAACGTTATCACTTCGGCGGGGAAGTCGGACGTTTCCTGTTGCGGACGCAAACTCGCGCCTTTGGTCGCCAAACCCCGGGACAACGAGCATTATTTAAATATCGAAAAAATCGAAAACGATTATTATATTACCTTTCCTCATGAAATGGTAAAAGAGCATTACATCAAATTCGTCGCGTACGTTTCCATCGACCGTATGCTTTTCGTAAGGCTGTATCCCGAGCAGGACGGCGAACTCCGTATGCCGATTATGGCAAAGGGCGCCTTCTATTTCTGCTGCAACAAACACGGCCTTTGGGTGAATTGATATATCGGAAGATATTTTTTCCTCCTATCAGCTATCCGCCAATGGTTATTTGTTAACACAATACAGCAAAGATTTATTGGTGGGAATTACCATGGAAGATTTTATAAACAATCTTAATTTGTTATTACTATTTTCAAAGCTAGGTCAAACGTTTACTTTATTGTTGAGGATTTTTTAATGAGTTTTGAATCATCATTCGTTACACAAAAAGACCGCGGCATAGGCGGTCTTTTTATGTGTATAAATTGCGGGCAGTATCAGTTCAGAGCAAGATGCAGAGTACTCCGCCTTTGCCTTCGTTGATGATACGGCCTATGGTTTTTTTCAGCTTAATGCGGGCGTCCTCGGGCATGGCATTGATTTTGTTGGCAAGATTTTCCTGCGCCATTGAGGATAAGGATTTTCCGAAAAGCTTGCTGTCCCATAGCGCCTGCTTGTCCCTTTCATATTCCCCAAGCAGATAAGTCACCAGATCCTCGGACTGCTTTTCGCTGCCTATCATAGGGCTGACTTCGGTTTCCACGTCTACCCTGACAATGTGCAGGGAGGGGGCTATCGCTCTTAGCTTTATGCCGTATTGGGCTCCCTTTCTTACCATTTCGGGTTGCATAAGTTCCATATCCGCCAAAGTGGGATTGACTACGCCGTATCCGGTCGTCTTGACTTCTTCCATTGCGGAACGGATTTGCTCATACTCGTGATAACTCTTGCTGAGTCTTTTTACATACGCCATAAGCTTGTAATCGTCATTGATGTCGCAGCCGCATTCCTTGCTCAGCACTTCCAGGAAAAGTCCCTCTCTTGCAGTAAAGTTAAGGCTTATCGCTCCCACCGCGGAGTCTACCACCAAATCGGGAGAGCCCGCAAAAAACGCGCTGTCCTCCACCAGTTTTTCCAGTTTGCGGTAATCGCTCATTTTGGCAAGGTTAAGCGAATTGTCGGACAAGGGAACAATGAGCTCTTTTAATATGGCGTGGTCGATGTCAAGCGCGCGCATCCATCTGGGGATGTTGATATTGATAAGGCGTACGGGGAACTCGTTTAATACGCATTGCATTATGTAGGACAGTTCTTCCCTACCCGCTTTCTGGATATCTATCGCTATTGTTGCCACGTTGTGCCTTTCCTCCAAAGACTGGGCAAGCTTGATTGTGTCCGGATCCTGCGGTTTTGTGGTGTTCAATAAAATTACAAAAGGCTTTCCTATCGCTTTTAATTCCTTTATTACCCTCTCTTCCGCGGGAATGTAACTGCCGCGCGGAATGCCGGTAAAGCTGCCGTCCGTGGTAACCAGTATGCCTATGGTGCTATGCTCATTGATTACTTTATTGGTGCCCATTTCCGCCGCTCTCTGAAAAGGCATTTCTTCATCCTGCCACGGCGTTTTTACCAGTCTTTCTTTATCCGCTTCCATGTGTCCCAGCGCTCCGTCCACAAGATAACCCACGCAATCCACCAGCCGCACTTTGGCGACCATATCCGAAAGGTTTACCTCCACCGCTTCGCTGGGCACGAACTTAGGCTCCGTGGTCATTATGGTTTTGCCGTCAGCCGCCTGAGGCAATTCGTCCGTTGCCCTTGCTTTTGACGGAGCGTCTTTAATGCCTTCCAACACCAATTCCTTCATAAATTGCTTTATAAACGTAGATTTTCCCGTTCGCACGGGGCCAACTACTCCCAGATAAATACTTCCCCCCGTTCTCTTTGCTATATCGTTGTATATATCAAAATTTAGCATATTCGCCTCCTGAATATAGTTTAATATAATTTATGAGCGAAAAGGCGCGATTATACCTTACGCGCTTTTGCCGCAGGCAGCAGAATGATAATAAAAATGTATGAATATATTATTTTTTATACGGTTTTGCCTCGCTCAGGATAACGGAAACTATCCTTTCAATGACCGTGTGATTGTCTGCCTTAGGGGGCGCGGGTCTCTCAAAAGTGGTTTCTATCGCGCTAAGCAGGCTGGCGCAGGTCAGATTTTGCTGGGTCAGAATTTCTATTTGACCGCGCTTATGCCAGCTTTTGGCGTTTTGCTCCTGGTCCCCTCTGGAATTGCCTTTAGGCAGCGGTATTGCAATGTTTCTTTTGCCGTTGGCGGCTATCTCCGCGAGCGAATTGGCTCCGCCGCGGCTTACCACCAAATCGGCGGCGGCATAATAGTGCTGAATATCATACGCGAATTCCTCCTGATAATAACCGGGGTAATTAACGCTTTTGTCTCCGCTCTTGCCCGTCAGGTGAATGACGTTAAAGCTTTTTATCAAGGTAGGCAAAGCCTGATACACAATTCTGTTTATCGCTTCCGCCCCTCCCGAACCGCCCATTATCAAAATAACGGGTTTGCGGTCTAATTTATAGCGGGATATAATTACCTGCTTATCCCCTTTGTCAATGTTGCTCTTGATGGGATTTCCCGTATATTCCCCGCCTTCGGTTTCCTCAAAAGAGGTCAGCACTCTTTTTGCAAAGCGGGCGGCGACTTTGTTTGCCACACCCAGGGAATAATCGCTCTCATGCACTATCAGCGGCACCTTTTTGAGATAGGCGGCAAAGCAGGCGGGCAGGGCGGCGTAACCCCCTTTGGAAAAAACCGCGTTGGGTTTCAGCGAATCGAATATGCGCTTTGCCTGCGTTACGCCTCTTAGCAAAACAAAAGGGATTTTCGCGTTGGCAAGAATATTTTTGCGGTAAAGCTTAACGCAGGCGGTGGAATAAAAAGGAAGATTGTTGCTCGCGGCGATTTCCCTCTCCATGCCTTCGCCGCCCATATAAATGATATGTTCAAAATGTTTTGCCAATTCCTCCGCCAAGGCGATGTTGGGCATAATATGCCCCGCCGTTCCTCCGCCGGTAAGTATAATAGTTTCCATTAAAAACTCCTGTTTTTTTTGCTATACCCAATATATTATTAGCCTTTGCGGACTGTTAAACCTTTTTTGGGCGCGCAAAGCCAAAAGATAAGTTATTACATCTTGAAATATGATATATAAAGTAGTATAATGTAAGTTGAAAATTGTTAAGTAATAAGGAGCTGATATGAAACGTATTAAATTAAGCGCGTCCGACGGCAGCAATATAAGCGTAAACGTATGGGACGGGGTTTTATTGAACAAGGTTGGCGGCGTATATATAAGCCACGGCATGGCGGAGCACCCTGACAGATATGACAGACTGGCAAAAAAGCTCAATAGTCTGGGCTATATAGTGCTTGCGGACGACCACAGAGGTCACCGTTTGAGCGCGGCGGGCAAAAACGGGCAGGTGGAAGGCGACAGCTTTAATCAGACGGTAGAAGATATGCGTATGATTATTGATTATATGAAGCGCACTTACGGCGTAAAGGTAGCCTTATTGGGGCACAGCTACGGCAGCTTTTTGGCGCAGGCTTACCTTGAACGTTATTCAAGCACCATACAAGGCGCAATCCTCAGCGGCACCGCATATATGAAAAGCCCTCTTCTGGCAATGGGATACCTTATCGCTTCCGTTCAAAAGCTGTTCTTAGGCGGGAAAAAGACGGGCAACTTAATCAACACCCTTAGTTTCGGCTCTTACGGCAAGCCCTTTAAGAGTCAGGGGCAGCAGTTTGCCTGGCTCAGCCGCGACAAGCAGGAAGTGGATAAATACGAAAAAGACCCCGATTGCGGCTATGCCATGTCCATAGGGTTTTTCCATTCTTTCTTTAAGGGCATTTTGTCTATGTACGGTAAAAACGTAAACAATATCAAAAAAGAGCTGCCCATCCTTATTGCGGTGGGAAGCGACGACCCCGTATCCCGTCAGAGCAAGGATGCGAAAAAACTGTATGATTACTACAAAAAGGCGGGACTTAATGCCGAACTGAAGATATACCCGGGAGCAAGGCATGAGATTCTCAACGAAACCAACAGAGAGGAAGTTTCCGCCGATATGATCGCATTTATAAATAAGTTATTCTAACATCGGAGAAATATGAACAGAAGGCTGAAATTACTCACTTTACTATTTATCCTAATATTGGTTGCTTCCCTTGCCGCCTGTAATGATAAGAATACCGACGAGGACACCCCCGCCCCCTCCGGTTTTGACATTTATACTGCCGAGGATTTGCTGGCGGTGAGTGAAATGGTGGGAGACAAATATTCGGATACCGTATTTAATCTCAAAAACGATATAGACCTTGCAGATATTACTTTTACGCCTATCGGATATGATTTTGAACACGCTTTTACGGGCACCTTCGCGGGCAACGGGTTTACGATTTCCAATCTAAAAATCAATAGTTCGCAAGAAAAAACGGGCGGCGGGCTGTTCGGTTATATCAAGGACGCCTATATTTACGACCTCACCATACAGGATGCGGACATTGATTACACCGCCACCGAACAAATAACTTATACGGGCGGTCTGTTCGGCTACGGCTACGGCTCCAATATAGTGAGCGATATTAGCATCTCAGGTAATATCCGCGTCAAAAATACCGTTAAAATACGCACCTCCACCACCAGCGGACTGCCTATTGAGGAATGCGGACAAAGCATATATGCGGGCGGCGTGCTGGGCTACAATATGGGCTCGCTTATTCTTGAAAGAGCGGTATGCGGCGTTAATATTTTTATTTTGCCCACACCCAGTTCGGACGAAACCAAAGAGATTCCTTTCAGAAACGCTTTTATAGGCGGAGGCATAGGCTTTATTACGGGTATGGACGGCACAATCGACAGCAATTTGAACCAAATTACCGTCGACGCCGAGATTATCGACACCGCCGCGACTCATTCCTTTACCGCAGGACTCGCAGGATATTTAAGCAATACCAGCTTAACTAATTCCACGGCGGAGATTGACGAAATCATTATGAAAGGAGACCAGGCGGGCACCCGAGCCAACGCCGGCGGGATATCCGCTTACACTCTTAACAGCATTATTGAAAAGGTGAGTGTAAAAAATACGGTTTTCGATACCTATAATATCTTTTCCCCGTCCGATATTATCAATCTGGGCGGAATAGTAGGCTACGCCGATAAAACCAAACTAAGGTTTTCGCACGCCGAAAACGTGACTTTAGTTGCAAGCAAAGTGACTTATTCCGGCGGTATTGCGGGCGTACTGCGTTATTCCAGAACTATGAACGACAGCACCGACGCCGATGCGGGTCTTGAGCCGCAAGGCTATTCGCTGATGGAAAACTGCAGCGCGACGGGCGGGCTGTATGCATACAGGAACAACAATGCCCTAATTACTATACCCGCGCCCGTTAAGGACAACGATTACAATTATGACGGTTCCGCATCCATTGTGGGGCTTATCTGGGGAGACAGCCAAATTGAAAACTGCTTTACCGATTTTGTATCCGTTTACGGAGTCGTGGCGGAAATTAGGATGGAGGAAGGAGTGGACACCGACGGCAATCCTATTGCCGAAAAGCGCAGCGAGCCCGAAATAGGCGTGCAGTGCTACTACTCCAAAAACGCGGTTTTGTCTTTGGCGGCCGGATACTCCGAAAACCTTAATAAAAGCGAGCAATATCCCCTAAACGCCATATGCCCTTGCGATATAGAAGATTATATTGCGGCATTAACGGAAGAATAAAAAGGCGGTCTGCCCAGCAATTAAACACCCTTAAGGACATTGCTTAATGCGCTTGAAGAGCGTATTCGATGTTTCCCTAAGGGTGTTTGTACTGTTATAAATTCTTTGAGTATGTGTTGATAAAATACGAGAATAAGTCCTCACGGCTGTAAGAATTTTTCTCGGCAAGCTCTTTGACTCTTTTCTCTATATATTCTTTTGCGGACGCTTCCAAAACTCTCATAATCTCAAACGCGCCGTCCAAATCGGCGGCACAGGCAAGCGCGCCGTGATTTGCCATAATACACGCGTTGTCGCCTCCAAGGGCGGTTACTGTGCTTTGCGTAAATTTGCCCGTGCCGGGCAGGCCGTATTGGGAAACCTTGACCTTATCCCCCAATATGGAGCGGGCGTAATCGGATAAAACGGGGAGGTCGCATCTTGCGGCCGCGAACGCGGAGCAGTTGCGAGGATGAGAGTGAATTACCGCGTTGACATCGGGTCGGGAAAGGAGAACAAGGGCATGCACCTTTTTTTCGCTGGTGGGCTTTACCGCGGAGGAATATTCCATAGTCCTCATATTGACTACCACAAGGTCGTCAAGGCTCATTCTGATATAATCCAGCCCGCTGGGCGTAACCAGCATGCGCTCCTCGTCCAGCCTAAGCGAAATATTGCCCCAGGTGCCCTGAACAAGGTTTTCCTCAATCAGTCTTATCCCGGCATTCTTTACCAGTTGTCTTGCTTCTTTTTCCGTCATTGCTATGCCTCCGTTGCCATATCCGCGATTTTCGCGCTCTGATCCGCCTTGGAATATTTCTTTTTATAAACGAAATGCATTAAGACCGCCTCAAGATAACTAATGCTCTTTACTCCGCCCAATACGGAGGCTTCCACAAAAACCTTCGCGCCCTTTTCCAACACCCGGCATGCGGTGGCGGCCTCATCCGGCGTCCTGCCTATACAAATGGAGCCGCCGTCTTTAATAACACAGCCGTTTCTGCCCTTGAGCGCACGCAGAATATCTTTTGCTTCTCCCGAGCATGCTATCCTGGTGTTGGGTCCCACGATTTGCGCTATGTCGTCCACTACCGCGGGAATCTTTACGCCCGCTTTGCCTACGCACATCGCGTAAGGACTGTGAGAAGTAATAATGGCGCTGACGTCGCCCCTCCGCTTGTATATGGCGGCATGCAAAGCTGCCGCCCCTTCTCCCGCCGCGATATCAAAAACCTTAATACCGTCTGCCGAAAGCTTGTTTACGTTGATTTGGAATGCCATAATCACCTTATCGGATACCCTTACACTGATACTGTCCGCCTCCGAAAATAAGCCTTCCCCGGCAAGCTCCTTTACGCAATCTATAATTGATTGCTTGATTTTAGAATACTTATCCATTTTACGCTTCCCTTTTATTTGCTCTCAAAACGCTCTCTGTTGGCGTTGTCATACGCTTTTTTTAGGCCGTAATAAACATCCTTGTAGCTTGCGAACAGTTTGGAATATATCTCGGCGTTGTCCTTGTTGGGCTTATAAATCCGCTCAACTTTGGCAAATTTGCCTGCCTCGCTAAAGCCGGACAATTCTCCCAGACCTATCAGCGCGATTATCGCGCCTCCCAACGCTCCCGCGCTCCTGGGATTTTTTAAGACTTCAAATTCCACGCCCGTGATATCCGCAATAATCTGCATCCAGCCCGCGTCCAGCGCGCCGCCGCCTATAATCCGGAAGGTATCGCAAGAGAATTTGTAGTCCTTTTTATAGTTTTCCAGTATCCATCTTAAGTTGTACCCTATCCCTTCGTAAAGGGCGCGCATAAGATGCTCTCTGGTATGTTCCGGATTAATATTGAATAAGGTTGCCCTTGTGGTGGTATTGGAAACGGGGCAACGCTCTCCCAGCATCCACGGAGTGCAGATAAGGTTGTCCGAGCCCGGAGGTATGGCGGCAATCAAATCATCCATGTGCTTGAAAATGCCGTCCTTATACATTTCCTTTTCCTTGCGGAAGAATTGCTCGATAAGCCATTGGAGGTTGCTCCCTGCAGCTTCGGTAATGCCCGCGATAAGATTCATTTCGGGGTCAGCGCTTTGGATTGCCGCCGCGCCGTGCTTGAATTTGGTATGCGTCTTTGTGGACGCGCATACCCACGCCGAAGTGCCCAGATAAATATGTATCCCTCCGTCCTCCGTTTTTCCGCTGCCTATGCACGCGCTCTGCACGTCGTCGCAGCCGCCGAAAACAGGAGTGCCGGCAAGAAGTCCCAACTCTTCGGCAGCCCCCTGCGTAAGCCCTTGGCCTATCTTGTCCGTGCTTTTGACAAGCGGAGGCAGCTTTTTCATATCAAGGCCGATAATCTTTAATGCGGACAGCCACGTCTTTTTCTTTAAGTCCAGACCGTAACTGGAAGCTCCGCTCAGCTCCGCCACCATTTCGCCCGTGCATTTGTATTTAAGATATCCGTTGACATCCATAAAATATTTGGTTTTTTGGTAAACGTCGGGCAATTCTTCCTTAATCCATTGAATCTTTGCCACTACGTCTTTGCCCATAATAGGGGTGCCTGCCACAAGGGAAAAGATGGTTTTGCCCCCCACTTTATTCATAAGCTTTACCGCTTGCTTGCCTGCCCTGCCGTCCACCCAGGTGATATTGTTATACAGGTGCCTGCCTTGCTCGTCCATGGGTATCAAACCCATAGCCTGAGTGGTAAACACAATGCCTTTGACCTCTTTGGGGCTTACGCCGGTGGACTTTATCAATTCCCTGCTGTTTTTTACCACCGCTTGCCAGTAGTCCGCCGGGTTCTGCTCCACCCACGCCGGCTGGGGGTAAAAGGTGGGATAATACGCTGTTGCGGACCCTATTATATTACCTTCATAGTCCACCATAACAGCCTTATCGCTGCTTGTGCCCATGTCATGGCATATAATGTATTTATTCATTATTTCTTCCCTCCTTTGGGCAGTCCTTTATCGGTGGCAACCACCGTTGAAAATACTTTGTCAAAGCGCGAAAGCGCGTCGTCTATCACCTCATCGGTATCCGCAAGAGAAGTGTAAAGCCTGCTGCCCGCAAGAGTGACAATGCCGTTTGCCATATATGCGGCTCCCATACGTTCCATTGCTTCCTTGCGCTCGTAAATCATATCTTTTACTTTTAATACCGGCAACAAGGATTTTAATAGGAAGAAGGAGGAAAAATCGTAGCTCATTGCGCCCGTGCACTCCAGGTGCACTATGCTGCCTTGCGAATAAACCACATAAGGCAACTTGTACTTTGCGACTATCTTTTTCAGCCCCTCTTCCAGCCTCTCGCCCGCTCTGCCCGCTTTTACACAAGCGTCCGTGCGCTCTATCTCCTTAATGGTAAGGTAACCTGCAAGCGAACTTAGAGGATTGGCAGCCAGCGTGCCGCCCACGTAAGCCTTATGCTTGCCGCTGGCAACCCCTGCCGCCATAAGTCCGGCGTATTCCTTTTTGCCGCCTACGCCGCCCGCCGCGGGATAGCCGCCTGCCACAACTTTACCGAATATTGTAAGGTCGGGCTCAATCCCGAAATAGCCCTGCGCGCCGCCAAGCCCCAATCTGAAACCGGTAACTACCTCGTCAAAGATAAGCAGCGCTCCGTATTTGGTGCAAAGCTCCCTTACGCCTTTATTGTAATCAAAGG
>JBMNTS010000030.1:0-13705 GCA_050945855.1 Christensenellales bacterium
ACGGCGAATGCGTGGTGGTTTCCGCGAAAATCGAAAGCGAGCTTACCGAGTTGCCCGATGAGGAGAGAGAGGCGTTTTTACTCGAGCTGGGCATTGAGCAGTCCGGTCTGGACAAGCTTGTGGAGTCGGGTTTCCGCGCCCTTTCGCTTATGACTTTTTTGACCGCGGGCGAAAAGGAGGTTAAGGCGTGGACCATACCCGTAGGCACCAAGGCGCCGCAGGGGGCGGGCAAGATTCACACCGATTTCGAAAAAGGGTTTATAAGGGCGGAAGTTGTGCCCTGGGACGTGCTGATAGAATGCGGCTCCTACGCGCTTGCCAAGGAGAAGGGCAAGGTGAGAAGCGAGGGCAAGGATTACGTATTCCGGGACGGCGATGTGGTGCTATTCCGGTTTAACGTATAGTCAGCGATAATTTTTTAGTAAAATCATGCAAGTTTTTGGGGCGGAAATTGCCCCTTTCTGAAAATATAGTAAATTAATTTAAAAAGGTACTTGAATTTTGTCAGTCATGCAATTATAATAATATATAACTATCTATATCTTTAGATAAGTTAAATCAGGCAGGAGCATAAACGATGTCAAGTAATAAAAGACAGAACCAAAATATGGAGCCGGTCTCATCCTGGAATGAAAGAAACGACGCGCATCTGCTTTCTATCATAGAAGACAGGCTGATTTCCATTAAACGGGAAATAAGAGATGCCACCCGTCCTTCGGAAAGGAATCGTCTTAAAGCCAAACGGGCAGAGTATCGCGACATCTATACAAAAGTTAAAAACGGCGATTACGCCGGCAATATTATTCTCAACCAGTTCTTAGACGCGCAGGAAGCATCCAAGCTGGCGCGCATGCGTCAGGAAGAAATGCGGCGCAAGTTGGAAAAAGAGCTGGAAAAGGGCAAGAAGGATAAGAAGAAGTCCAAAGAACAGGCCCGTCAGGATAAGTATCAGCAGAAGGTAGAAAAGAAAGAAAAGAAGGACGCCAAATTTGAGGCGAAATACGGCGAGCAGTCTAAGAAATCAGGGAAGAAAGCAAAGAAGGAAGAAGAGCAAACCCAGGCGGCTGCCGAAAAAGTCACCAAATATGTGGACGCCTTTACCGAAGTCAACTTTGACTATGAGGGTTACTTCCGCAAGACCCGTTATTACGGTTTTCTGGCCCCCTTTGTTTCGCTTATTTTATTACTTGCCGTTATCGGCGTCTTTTTGGCGGGCATTATCATCCCCGAAAAGCAGCTGGAATCTTTGGAGTATACCATGGGCATCCAGGTGGGCAACGTTATATCCTTTAAGTTAGGCCCGGACACCCTTGACTACCTAGTCCCCAACGACGGCAACTGGCCCAACGGCACATGGCTTGCCACCAACGAAAAGCCGCAGCTGGAAATCGGCGAAAAGTATACCACGATAAGCTATGAGGAAGGCGTCGCGGTTACCGTTACCCCCAACGAGGTATTGCTCTACGAAGATTTGGGTATGACCAGCGTTTACGTCACCACCCTGGATGTGTTTAAGGCGTTTTTCTATACCCCGATTATGAGCCGCACCAGAGTAGACTTCATAGAGGATATGCCGCTTATCAAAAACAAGACCAGCTGGTTCTATGTCAAGTTTATGAGAGACCGCATGGCGGACATCACTATCGAAAGACAGCCGGACGGCACTTATGACGCTTCGGTTATAGTAAGGTGGCTTGCTACTTACGGCACCATAATCTGCCTGATGGCGACTTTGGTATTATTGGTCGTTTGCCTGATATCCATTATTATAAGATTCTTTACATATACCTCAAGGCGGCTGCACGTGATCACTTTCCTGACCCTGCTTTTCGCCGCGCTCACCGTGATGCTGCCCGCATTGTTAATGGTGGATGGCATGAGTTTCTCCGATTGGGGGGAATCCTTTGAAGTACTGAAGGAATCGTATACCAACTACTTAGTCCTTGACAGCGAGATGTTCTTGGACAGCGTGGGCGTGGTTTGCGTAGGCCTGCTGCCCCTTATCGCGCTTGCTCCTCTCTTCGGCATGCTGATTGTGCCTATATTGTTTAAGAACAGATTGCGCTTAAAGCCCAGCTTTGTGCCCAAAGGCAACAAGCCGCATACCTTCCTAAAGAAAGATGAGCCTAAGGACATTGCTCCCGCCACCGCGCACAAACCCGCGCAGCCTGTCAATGCTTTCGCTCCCGTTCAGCTTAATCCCGCGCTGTTGGGCGGGCTTACCCCTGCCGCTGCCGCGCCTCAAGCGCCCCCTCCCACCGCGCAAGGCGGAAGAGCGTTGTCAAAAAGGGACATTAAGAAAGCGGAGAACAAAATGAGCAGATAATTTTGCGATATACCTATTTATATATAGTAAATATGACGCCGTCCGCAAATTGCGGGCGGCTTTTTATTGCCAATATCAAATAATTGTTATATAATTGAAAAAACGCGAGCTTTACTTATAGTTTGCGCGCAAAAGTAACATTATTTATATTAATAACATAAGAAATATTATTAACATAAGGAAATATATGATAGACATCATCAAAAAAGATTTAGATGCCGCCTTGCGCAAAGACCCCGCCGCCACAAGCAAGTGGCAGGTTTTCTTCACTTACAGCGGCTTTAAGGCAATTCTGCGCTACAGACTGGCTCACTGGTTTTATAATAAGGGTTTCAAAGGGATAGCCCGTTATATCAGCATGCGTGCTCGCAACCGCTTTGCCATAGATATTCACCCCGCCGCCCAGATAGGCCCGGGTTTTTTTATTGACCACGGCGTAGGCGTGGTAATCGGCGAGACCACGGTTATAGGCGAAGATTGTATGCTTTTTCAGGGCGTAACGCTGGGAGGCACGGGCAAGGATACCGGCAAGCGCCACCCCACTCTGGGCAATCATGTTATGGTCAGCGCGGGCGCGACGATATTGGGTCCGGTGACCGTAGGCGATTACTGCAAAATCGGCGCGGGCAGCGTGGTGCTGATAAACGTCCCTCCGCATTGCACCGTGGTGGGCATACCCGGGCGCATTGTGCGCATTAAAGGGGAAAAACCGGGCGAATTGGACCATTTTCTGCCCGACCCGATATTGGAAGAATTCAAGCGGCTTAATAAAAGGATATCCCATCTTGAGGATAAGCTGAAAATTCACACCTGCAAATATTCCATTGCCAATCAGACGGAAGGTATGCCTATTTTTACCTCCGAAGAGGAAGAGAACAAGCAGTAATTTATCTTGTCAGCAATCCCGCATCCAGCACGTATTGACTGCCCGTAACATAGCGGGCTTCTTCGCTTGCCAAAAAAAGCACGGAGTGCGCCACGTCCTCAGGCTCTATCCAGGGCACTGCCAGCAGATTGCCGGCGGACGCTTCCGCTATTTCTTCCGGCGTTTTGCCTTCCATATACGCCAGCCCGTCATTCATGGGCGTGTTTACTCCGGTAGGGTGAATGCTTACCACCCTGATATTATACGGCGCGAGTTCAATAGCCAGCGATTTGGTTAAGCCCACCATACCCCATTTGGAAGCGGCGTAATGGGACAATCTTCTCATGCCGCGCAAGCCGCCCACCGAGCTGTTATTGATGATTACCCCGCTTTTTTGCGCTATCATATAAGGTATGACATATTTAGCGGCAAGCCACGCCCCTTTAAGGTTGATATTTATCATATCGTCCCACTCTTTTTCGCTAAGTTCATGAGAGTAGCCGTAAGCGCATATTCCCGCGTTATTAAACAGAATATCTATGCCGCCGAATTTCTTTGCCCCCTCTTTGACAGCCCTTTCCACGTCCGCGGCGCTGCGGATATCCCCGCAGAATAATCCCGCCTTTCCCCCTAGGGCGCTTATCTCCTCCCCCAGCTTATCCAGATCCTTGCTTGAGGTATTGTTGTAAGCGGGATAGTCTATCCTGCTGCCTAAATCAAAAGCAATTATATTTGCCCCCTCTTTGGCAAAGGCAAGAGCCACGGCTCTGCCCTGCCCTTTGGCGGCGCCGGTCACAAACACGGTTTTTCCTGAAAACTTTGGCATAATTATCTCCTTGTATAGCTTGTAAGGTACTCGTCCAGCGGTACTTCCAGCGCGTTGTTGATAAGATTGGTGGCTATCATCATGCCGCCGAAAGCGGTAAGCAGCACTATCTGCTCCTCGGAAAACTCCGCTTTCAAGCGCGAAAACAGTCGGTCGGATACAGTTTGCCCGCTCACCAGCGCCCTGCCGTAATCTATAAGCAGCTTCTCTCTTGGGGAAAGGGAAAGCATATCCGGATTCTTGCCGTTATCTATCAAAATCTTTCTGAAAAAGGTGGAGCAAATAAGGCAGTTGTTGGCCGTTGAAATCGCGTGGCAAAAAACGTTTACCCCGAAATCGCCCAAAAATTTTGCCGCCTCATCCCTTAGCGGATACCATTCCATCAGCACCTTAAAGGACAACGGAGAGCAAAGCAGTGTTTTTTTCATATTGGTTATCCTGCCGTGCGCCTTAATCTGCCCGTCGTACAACGCCTTTTGCTCTTCGTTGCAATCCGCGTATTCCGTCATTTTTATTCTTTGCATAATATCCTCTCCCGTTTTTTTGCATACTAATTATAGCACAAATTACGCTCATTTGGATAATCCGTGTTACCTTTATCAGGCGGTATTTTTGCATAACAAACCAAAAATTGTATATTTATTCATATTATATAAAAGATTATGCAATTTTAGTTGCGCTTATGCAGTTAATTATGTATAATATAAAATAAAAAGAGGTTTGGTAATGTATAAAGCGGCAATTATCGGCGCCAACGGATATACCGGTCTTGAACTTGCGACCATATTACTCTCTCATAAGGATATCAGTATAGAATATATGGTTTCAAGGTCAATGGCGGGTCGCAGGGTGACGGACTTGTATCCCACCCTTTATCCTTTGCGGGAAAAATGCTTTGACGATAACAATACGGAAAAAATAGCAAACGACGCGGATATCGTCTTTTTGTGTCTGCCCCATACGCAGGCTATCCCGGCGGCGGAATTTTACGCGCGCAAGGGAGTAAAAGTGGTGGATTTATCCGCCGACTTCAGATACGACGATGTGTCCGTTTATGAGAAATGGTACAAATGCGCGCACACCGACCCCGAATTGAACAAGCGCGCGGTATACGGTCTGCCCGAGTTGTACTACGAGAAAATAGCCGCGGCGCAGATAGTCGCCAATCCCGGATGCTATGTAACAAGCGCGATACTTCCCCTTTATCCTCTGCTTGCCCAAAAGCTGATTGATGAGGACAGTATTATAATAGATTCCAAAAGCGGAGTATCCGGCGCGGGCAGAAAGGTGGAGGACGCCTATTTGTTCACAGAACTTACGGGCAACTTTAAAGCGTATTCCCCGGGCACTCACCGCCACACCTCCGAAATTGAAGAAAAACTGTCTCACGCCGCCGGGCGGCAGGTCATTGTCAGCTTCACGCCGCATCTCTTACCCGTATCAAGGGGTATCCTTTCTACCATATACGGCAACCTAAAAGACGGCGTTGAGGAAAAACACATAAAGGACGCACTATTGAGTTATTATGGTGATAAACAATTTGTAAGCGTGGAGGATAAGCTGCCCCAATTAAAAGACGCGGTGGGCAGCAATATGTGCAGGATAGGCTTTACAATTGATAAGAGAGTCAACAGAGTGATACTTGTAAGCGTGCTGGACAACCTAATTAAGGGCGCAAGCGGACAAGCGGTGCAAAACGCCAATATTATGCTGGGTTTGCCCGAGGGCGAAGGGCTACACTTTTTAGGAAGGTATTTATAATGAACAGTTTGATAGAAAAGGCAAACATACTGGCGGAAGCGCTGCCGTATATAAACAAGCTTGCCAACAAGACCGTGGTGATAAAGTACGGCGGCAACGTTATGGACGCGGGCACCGCGCAAACGATATTTGAGGACATCGCGCTGCTAAAAATTGTAGGGGTCAACCCCGTAATGGTGCACGGAGGCGGCCCGGCTATTAACGAAATGCTTGCCAAACTCAATATAAAGCCGCAGTTCTACAACGGGCTGAGGATAACGGACAAAGACACAATGGAAGTGGTGGAAATGGTGTTGTCCGGCAAAATAAACAAAACGCTTACCGCAAAAATCAACGCCTTAGGCGTAAAGGCTATAGGTATATGCGGAAAAGACGGCAACCTTATTGAGGCCGAAAGGGCGGGAAAGGTCAACGGCGTGGATTTAGGTTACGTGGGCGAAATTAAAAAGATAAATAAAAAACTGATAGACCTGCTGATTAAGGATGAATATATTCCCGTTATCGCTTCTCTGGGAGTAAGCGCGGACGGCGAAAGCCTTAACATCAACGCGGATACCGTAGCCGGGGAAATAGCCAAGGCGCTTCAAGCGGAAAAACTTATTTACCTTACCGCCAACGACGGCGTATTGGTGCCCGAGGGAGAAAAGCAGGTTTTGCTTTCGGTCGCCACGCCCTCCCGTCTGGAGCAGCTTATAGCGGAAGGCGTAATTACCGGTGGGATGATACCCAAGGTACAGGCGTGCATTAACGGCGTGAACAACGGAATAAAAAACGTGCATATTATCAACGGCGGCATCCCGCATCCCATAATGCTGGAGATATTTACCGACAAGGGCATAGGCACAATGGTGGAGCAAGATGAGAATAATTAGAGCGGAAGAAAAACATACCAAAGAGCTGCTTGAGGTTACCAAAAGGGCATTTTTGGATTACAAAAATGAGCTTTCCCCCTCTATCGAAGTGAAAGCCCTTAACGAAACCGAGGCAGATGTGCTGACGGATATAATAAACAACGAAGTATATGTCGCTTTGGAAAACAAAAAAATAATCGGCGGAATAAGAGTAAAAAAACTAAGCGACCAGCTTGCTTACATCTACCGCTTTGCTGTGGACAAGGATTCCTCAGGGCAGGGCGTGGGCACAGGACTGTTGGGTCACGCCATTGAGGAGTGCATAGAAAATGGATACAACGCCATAGCTCTCCACACCAACACCAAATATTATAAACTTGCCAAATACTATTACGGCAAAAACTTTTTTGTTCACTCAACCACTACGGACAAGGGCTATATCAGGGCGCTGTTTGTAAAGGAATTGAATGACCATCCCTACGACATTACCCCCGCGACTTTGATATAAGGCGGCATTATCAGGGCGCATTTACGGGCTGTGTGAGTTTTTCCGATGCCCGTTATGTATTTTTCAAAACTCTTGTTTTTATGCTATAATATTGATGAGGTGTTTATGTATTTCGCGACCATAATCAAGGACAATAAAAGCGTGCCCATTGCGGTTAATGAGGAAAAAACCAAGTATATATTGCTTGCGCCGATGTTCGGCATCCGGACAATGCTGCAGTTTATAGAGCATTGCTCGAAAAAGGAAATTAAGGCTGTCGCGCTGGCGTTGCGGGGCAACGGTCTGCCTTTTTTAGAGGGGGATACCGTATTTGACGCCCCCATTCCCTACCCGCCGCGCAACGCCTTTTGTCTGGGCAAAAATTACCGCGACCATCTGGAAGAAATCCCTATGCTTGCGGGTGCTCAAGGCGGAGTAATCGTCGACCCCATATACTTTACCAAACTTGCCTATCCCGCGCGCGGCAATCTCAGCAAGGTCAGCCGCTACGCCGTTTACGAGGGCGAACTGGATTACGAAACGGAATTAGGAGTAATAATAGGCAAAAAAGGGCGGGATATACCCGGAGAGCGGGCAAAAGAACATATTTTCGGCTATACGGTATGCAACGATTGGTCTATGCGCAACTTTCAGCAAAAGCACAGCCAATGGTTTAAGGCAAAGTCCTTTGACGGGCATCTGACAATGGGCCCTTATATCGCCCACGAAAGCATTATTTCCTATCCCCCGAAGCTTGACCTTAAGACTTTGGTTAACGGCGAGATAAGGCAGAGCTCCAATACCGAAAAGCTGATTTTTGACTTGGATTATATAATAAGCGATTTATCAAAAGGGCTTACGCTATACCCCGGAGATGTTATCTTGACCGGCACCTGCAAAGGGGTAGGCATGGGCCTTACCCCTCCCAAATACCTTAATGCGGGCGACAGGGTGACAAGTATTATAGAGAAAATAGGCGAATTGACAAGCGTAATCACCGACTGATTCTTATACGACCAGTTTGCCGGAGTCCTCGATTACTTCCAAAATGCCTTCCCCTCTAAGGGTGTCGGCGTTGACGTAAATAAAGTACGTCCTTTCCTTATACTCCCCCATAAACTCATAAACCAGAATTTCCGTATTCCATTCTG
Organism: Christensenellales bacterium; assembly: GCA_050945855.1. Taxonomy (GTDB): domain Bacteria; phylum Bacillota; class Clostridia; order Christensenellales; family DTU072; genus CAYSNP01. The sequence continues at coordinate 8,268 of JBMNTS010000030.1, forward strand.
TGGGTATTACCGCAAGCCGTTCTTCTTTAACGGTGACCTTGGGGCTTACCTTCTCCCGTGCCTCTTCTGCCGTTTTTGAGGGCGTATAATTCCTGTCCTTATGGTTGTAGATATAGTTTTGCGCTTCCAGTCCAATTATCTCGCCGCTTGCGGCTTCCACCTTTACCTTAATAAGGTCGCAATACACCACCACGTCGTCCCTCTTATACGCGAAATTAATATATATGGTGGAATTATTATTGTTGACCCAGACCGGCGTCATATCACTGTATCCTACATCCGCGACAAACTGCTCTGCTATTTCCACGCACTCGTCCTCCCCGTAGTTGACGGCGTTTACTTCCTTAAAAGCGTCATAGAGTACCACCTTGCCCCCTTTCTTGCTTATATACACGCTTGCGTCCTTGCCGTTGACGCTAAAGGAGAATATATAAGAGGGTATATTGCCGCCTACTTCTCCCGTCTGCGTAAGATTTTCTATTTGTTTGCCGGAAAAATAATCGTTGACTTTTGCTCTTGCGTCCTCCGCGCTTATTTCCTCCAAATCCTGAATGGCAACGGGGTCGCGTTCATTAAGCCCGTCGCTGAAAGGCCCGTCGTAAATCAAGCCGGGATACTCCAGGGTTGAGGCGTTTATTTTGGTGACCGCCGCGCTCAAAAAGTTAAGGTCTTTATTAAACTTGCCCATTAGCTTTTGCCCTTCCTCGATTTTCCCCTGTACTTCGTATAAGGCTTCCTGCATTTTGGTGACAACTTCCAGGCTTTTTGCCAAATTTTCGCTTTCCTCTTCGCTTATGCTTGCGCCGCCCTCGACTTTTAAGGACAAATAATAGCAATAGTCGCCCAGCTGATTAATAAATTTAATTATGCTTTCAATGGAGTCGTCCCTGCCCGCAAGCTGGCTTAAATTGGACTCCGCCACCGAACTGTCCCGCCATACGTTTTTCAACAGCTCCTGCAGTTCTTCCCCGTTTACCGCTATTTGCAGTTTGGATAAATTAACCTCCAGGTTGCCCACCGCGTCCAGCGTGTTATAGTAAGATTTTTCGTACAGGTTCTCCAGTTCGTTTACATAACGCTTTTGCCTGTAAGCGGCAAAGCCCAAAGCCACCGCCAGCCCCACGGCAAGGACGGCGGCGACTATATAAGATGCGATTCTCCTTTTACTCATATTTCATCTCCTTAAACACAAAATACATGCTTGCCAATGGTGAGCCTTACCTCTTTTGAGCGTATCCAGGCATTGGTCGCCGTGGCGGGATTGTAATAGAACAGGCAGCCGTAAGTGGGGTCCCAGCCGTTGAGCGCGTCTTGGGCAGCCCTTGTGGCGGTGGCGTCCGGAGTAAGGTTAATCTGCCCGTCGGCTACCGCGGTAAAAGCGTAAGGCTGATAAATCACGCCACTTATGGTATTGGGGAAGCGGCTGTCCTTTACTCTGTTTAACACCACCGCCGCCACCGCGACCTGTCCCGTGTAAGGCTCTCCGCGCGCCTCCGCGTAAACGCAACGGGCAAGCAGGTTGAGGTTGGCGCTGTTGTAGCCGCTGTTATGCAGGGGTACCCCTATCGCCGCCGCCGTTTGCTTGCCCACTATGCCGTCCACGGCAAGCCCGTTCTTGCGCTGAAAATACCGTACCGCCGCTTCCGTCTTAGGCCCGAAAATGCCGTCCACCGCGCCCGTGTAATATCCCCACGCCTTCAGCCGCCTTTGAATCTCTTTTACCGTGGCGCCCGTACTGCCTTGCCTTATCAGTTGCGCTTCGGCTACGGTGTCTTTCTCAAAATCCCCGAATACCGCCACGCTTACCACGACAAGCACAAAAATCAAGGCGTACGCCGCCGCTTTAGTAATAACATCCTTTTTCATAGGCCATGCTTCTCCATATACTCTTTAATAATCTCGACAATTTTGGATTTATACTCAATCTCGCCTTCTCCCTCGGGTATAAAACAAAGGGGCGGATATGCCACGCACCACCAGTTGTTCCCCTCTCCCTTACCTAAGGAGATTATCAGAGCGTCGTATTCTCCGCTTTGGAAAACTATACCGTCGTAACTGCGGAGGGGAAACTCTTCCCTTTTAATCGCGCACTCCGCCCCGTATTCTGTACCCTTATCCCGAAGAACGCCGTTGCCGACCTGCGCGATATTGCCCATTTCCCCTTTCAGAAGAGCGAAGGCTTCCCGCTTGTTGCCCGCTTTGCTTAGTACGGGAGTAAGATATGCCACCACGGCATCTCTCACCTCCAGTTTAACCGCCTGGTCAAATTCCGAATTGCTGTTTGCTCTGATATGTATTCTGATGCAATCCTCGCGCATATCGCCTTTCCGGGCAAGGATAAACGCTCCCGCCGCAATCCCCATGCACAATAAAAGAGCCAAAAGTTTGCTTTTCATACCGCCTCCGCAAGATTTATTGAAATTATGCCCTTATTCTTGCGCTCTATACAGCGGACAAAATTTTTTGATGCGCCTTAGGGTACAAGCCCCTGTCAACGGCAAAAGACCGCAAACGCTCATTATGAAATAAAAATAGGTATTGGAAAAAAAATAATAAATAAGGTAATATAATGCGATTACAGCACGCTACGGACGCAACCTGAGGTCCTCGCTGTCAAACTTAAGCCAGAGGGAGCGGGATTTGTCCGCAAGACGGCTAAAGACTCTGCTGCCGTATATATCGTTGATTTCCCCGGGGGAAAGATTGGTGGTGATAAGCGTGGTCTTGTCCTCCCGCTCGATTATCAGCTGATAAAGATATTCGGCGGTAACATTATTAAGAGAGTTTTCGCTGCCCAGGTCGTCGATTATCAGCATGCCGCAATCAAACAAAGCACTGAGGTGTCCGCTTTTTTCTTCCAATGGGGCAAGGTGGTATTCCAAAAACAGCTTGTTAAGTCTTACCGCTTTGATAAAAATAACATCGTGCAGTTTTTGCTCCAGCGCGTTGGCAAGAATGGAAGCAAGGTAGCTTTTGCCGCTTCCCGCCCTGCCGCAGAAAAGTATAACCTTGGTATTGATGTCGGGATAGTCGTTTGCTATCCTCCTTATCAGCGAATAATTAGTCTTATACTCTTTTTGCGCATTTCCGAACAGAGAAAAGTCCGTATCAAAATCCGCTTTTTTTGTCACCCTGCCGTCTTTCTTGCCCGCGATTAGCGCGGCGATTTCCCTTTTTACGCAAGCGCAAGCCTCGCCCCCCGCCTCTCCCGTGTCGCGGCATAGCGGACAATAGTATCCTTTTTCAAGCTCTTCAGCGGATACTCCCATCGTTTTGAGTTCGCTTTGCAATTCTCCCTCGGCATTTTCGATTCGCTCTTTGAGGTCACCTAAACTTAGGTTAAGGGACTCCAGACGCGCCTTTTCGAAATACAAGGCATTCAATTTGCTTTCGGCTTCGCGAAAGGCGGGATACTCCGTTCTCAGCTTTTCCAGAAATTCGTTGTGCTTATTTTGCACAGCTTGTCTTTTCGTTTTTAATATTTCTTTCGCCTTGGCAATATACGCGCTTTTCATATTACAATTCCGCCTTATCTATATCCGCCGCGGCAATATCGTAAAAGATAGAATCCAGCTGCTCCTTGCTGTACTCGCTTTGTCCCACGCTCTTTTTGCTTTTGGGCTGCTTTGCGGGCGCGGCTAAGTCCTCTTTGTATTTTTGGATAATCTCTTTATCCGTGTACAGGTTTTGGTCTTTAAGTCTTGCCAGCGCACGGTTAATCGCGCTCATAACAAAGCTTTTGCCCCGCTCTCCCCGCGCCACTTCCAAAACCACGGCATGCGAAAATCCCCATTCCTTTATCCAGACCCGGTAAAGTTCCCTGTCCGTATTGTTTACGATTATGCCGCCGCCCCCTTCCTGCAACACTTCTCTTATCTTGTCGTCTATGGAAATGCGCTCGTCGATGTAATCGGTAATCTGGGCGGGGGTAAGCAAGCCCATTTTAAAGAATTTTTCTATAATCCTGTTCATGCCCTCCAAGGTCTTTACGTTGCTTATCAGGCAAAAATGCGCCAGCAGCTTCAGGCTTTCTTTTTCAAACCCTTTTTGTATCCAAGGCAAGATGTAAGTTTCTATTACGGCGTCCAGATCGGCGTAATATCCGCCTATCCCCTTTACCACTTCCACGGCGGTATCCTTAAGCCTTTTCTTTTGCTTAAAGAATTCCTCCGCCTCCTGCGCTTTTATCGCTTTGGCGGCGTACAATTCTTCCAGTAAGGCGTCCAGTTTTTTAATGCCTTTGTTTTTAGCCTGCCTCGCTACCAGCAGCAGCACGTCCTGAGAGTAGCCCATAGCCGTCCATTTAAGGTACAGCTGGCGGTCGTCCATATCGCTGACCCTTTTGATGTTAAGGGCGGCAAGGATATCCCTTATCGCCGCGCTGTTGCACTCCAGCTGCTTTATGTATTCGTCCGCTTCCTTTTCCGTCCTTATCCCGTTTGCCGCCCAGTTATCCGCCACTTTTAAGATATACGGGGTGCTTACGGAGTCTCCTTTTAGATTGATGCAGTAGCCCATAATAAGCAGCATCGCGTTGATTTCCATATTGGCGTCCTTCATAAGCTCGATATAAGCGTACAACTCGCCGGGCGAAAGCACTTTTTCCGGAAACAGTCGGGTAGCTTCCTTAATGAACACCTCGTACTTGCTCATATTGATTTTGGCCGCCTTTGGCAGCGGCTCCTTAACGTTGAGATAGCTTACGGAATAGGGCTGTTCGCAGTCTATGGAAATTATGCCCTGCTTTTCCCAATACCGCCACGCCTGAACGATGCGCCCTGTATCCAGCTTCAGCCTGAGCGCGAAAGTATCCATATCCGTATTCTGCCCGGTACAGGCAAGGTACAGTCCGTAAAGGTATACTTTGGTATCTATGGGGTCGGCGGCAAGCAAATACCTTTCAAAAAAAACATTATCCACTAAAGTATAAGCGTTTTTTCGGTAGTCTTTACTTATATTGCATAAGCCCATTTTTCTGTTTTGTCCGTCCTTTGCGCAAGAATATTTTTTGTAATTTGTATTGCAAATACGCTATATTCATTGTATAATGTTATTTAACTATAGCACAATTAAAGTAGATTTGCCAGTACTTTTATTAATTATGTGTTAGTTAGACAATAAAGCAAGCAACCTGCGCGGAGGAATAAAAATGATTATAAAAAGGCTAGTCATAACCAACCTTTACGATAATACGCAAAAGGCTTACGATATTCAAGCGGTTTTGGATAACATTTCCTCGTTACAATGCCAAGATTCGGAAGAATTTAAAGACGCGCTTACCGCTGCGTTGTTCGGCAGGGACGAAGCGCTTGCGCCCATGGCCTCCGGAAACGCCTCCGAAGTCAATTTTACTTTGAACGGCGCGGATTATATGCTTTCGCGGACTTTCCGCGACAACGGCGACACCGCCCAATTATCGCATGAGGGAGAGGACGGCA
>JBMNTS010000031.1:0-13679 GCA_050945855.1 Christensenellales bacterium
ATAAGTTCGCTCTGGGAGGCCAATATGGATATCCTCAAGGAAGACGGCGGACTTAACCTTAACGACAGAAAACTGAAAATCTACGCGCGCAACACCGCGGAGCCCCCTCACTTTCTGGGAGAGACGGCGAGAGTCACCGACTCCATAATCAGCGAAGGCTGCGATATTGACGGCGAAGTAATCAATTCGGTAGTATTCAGGGGCGCGGATATTGAGCGGGGCGCGGTGGTGAAAGACAGCATCATTATGCCGGACGCGCTGATAAAAAGAGGAGCGGTCATTTCCCATTCCATTATCGCGTGGGATGCGGTAGTGGGCGAGGGCGCCCGCGTGGGAGAATATCAAAAAGCCCCCGTCAACGGGGAATGGCGCATAGCCGTGGTTTCTCCGCAATGTACGGTGCCGCCCGGAGCTAAAGTGGCAAGCGGGGAAATGTATAAAGGAGGTGCAAAATGAACAACGCAATGGCAGTTTTGTTCGCCGCAGGCAACGAATCCAAATTAAACGAATTGACCATACACCGCACAACGGCGTCTTTGCCTTTCGGCGGCAGGTACAGGCTTATAGACTTTTCGCTGAGCAATCTGGTAAACAGCGGCATTACCACTATAGGCATTATTGCGCGCAGTCATTACAGTTCGCTAATGGACCATATCAGAATGGGCCGTGACTGGGACTTAAACCGCAAAAACAGCGGGCTTGCGGTGTTTCCGCCTTATGCCTACAACGCCAATCACGACGTCTATAAGACTAAGATTGAAGCCTTGCATACCATTCTGGACTATATCGAAAAAGCAAAAGAGGATTACGTGCTGATAAGTAACTGCAACCTTGCGGGCAATATCGATTACGACGCCATATTTGACGAGCATATCGAGCAGGGCGCGGATATAACCGTGCTGTGCAAGTATGACGCGACCACCACGAGCAGACGCATAATTATAGAAAAAGACAAGGAGGACAATATTACGGATATGTACGTATCCGAAAGCGCGGGCGAAGAAAAGCACCTTGTCGGCTTGTACGTGTATCTTATGAAGAAAGACCTGCTAATAAATCTGGTAAGTAACGCATACGCCCACGGCTACAACGATTTTGAAAAGGATATTTTGTTCCGCCTGCTGGGCACAAAAAAAATCAGAGCGAAGGAAATAAAAGGTTACGCGGCGATAATTGACGATGTCAAAACCTATTATTACGAAAGCATGAAGCTGCTTGACCGCAATTTAAGAGAGGAGTTGTTCTCCAGGCACAATAAGATTTACACCAAAATCAAGGACAGCACGCCCACCAAATATTTCAGCGACGCTCAGGTAAAAAACAGCCTTATAGCTGACGGCTGCGAGATAAACGGGGAGGTCGAGAATTCCATTCTCTTCCGTAACGTAATAATAGAAAAAGGCGCCAAAGTAAAAAACAGCATAATTATGGAAAGCGGCCATATAATGAGCGGCTCTACGGTAAGCTACGCCATAACGGATAAATCGGTGGTCATAAAAGAAAACAGAAGCATTTCCGGGTATCAGACTTATCCCGTCGTGCTGGTCAAAGGCAAGGTCGTTTAAGGAGGATAAATGAAAATACTATTTGCGGCATCCGAAGCCGCGCCGTTTTTGCGCTCGGGAGGACTGGGCGACGTTGCGGGCGCGCTGCCCAAAGCGTTGGCTAAAGAGGGCGCGGACGTCAGGGTGATTATGCCCTACTATTCCGCCATTCCCGAATCGTACAGAGAAAAGGCAGTCTTTTTAGGCTCATGCACGGTAGAATTGGCGTGGCGCAGGCAGTACGCAGGCGTGTTCAGCGCGCAAAGCGAAGGCGTAACCTATTATTTTATCGACAACGAATACTACTTCAAAAGGAAAGAGCTGTACGGCTGCTATGACGACGGGGAAAGGTTTGCCTTTTTCTCCTCCGCCATTCTGCAGACTATGGAGGTTACCGGCTTTTATCCCGACGTATTGCATTGCAACGATTGGCAGACCGCACTTGCGCCCTTGTATCTGGACGCCTTTTATCGCGGAAAGGCAGGATACGCCGATATCAAAACGGTACTCACAATACATAACATTGAATATCAGGGCAAGTATGACACCTTTGTTATTTCGGACGTGTTCGGCATACCCGAGCATTTAAAAAACATCGCCTGCTATAACGGAGACGCCAATATGCTCAAAGCGGGCATAGAATCCGCCAACGCGGTAACCACCGTATCCCAGACTTATTCGCGCGAGTTGATGGACCCCTATTTTGCGCACGGACTGGACGTCATATTAAAAGAGCGGGCGTATAAACTTAAAGGAATAATAAACGGCATAGATACGGGTAAATACAACCCGCTGAAAGATAAGGCGTTGAGCGTAAACTATTCCGCAAAGAGCGTGGCGCGCAAAGCGCAGAACAAAGCCTTTTTGCAAAAGCAGTTGGGCTTGGAGGTATCCGATGCCCCGCTTATGGGTATGGTGACCCGCCTGACCGGACACAAGGGGCTTGACTTGGTAACCTGTGTATTGCAGGATATCTTGAATATGGGTATCCAAATGGTTATTTTGGGTACCGGAGAAAAGGAATATGAGATTGCCCTGCGCAGAATGATGGCGGAAAGGACGGACAACAGGCTGCGTGTAAAAATCGAGTTTTCCGAAGAGTGGGCAAGCAGAATATACGCGGGCGCGGACATCTTTCTGATGCCCAGCAAAAGCGAGCCGTGCGGACTTGCTCAGCTTATCGCGCTCAGATACGGCGCCATTCCCATAGTTAGGCGTACGGGAGGGCTGGCGGATACCGTGCAGGCGTTTGACCCGACCAAAGGAGAGGGCAACGGTTTTGACTTTGTGTCATACAACGCTCACGATATGCTGGACGCCGTGCGCAGAGCCAAAGACGCATACTATGATAAGGATATGTGGAAAGTTATTGTGCAAAATGCTATGAAGCAAGACTATTCTTGGAAAAAATCAGCAAAATTATATAAGGAGCTATACAAAACACTGACTTAGTGAAGGCGGCTATAGGGGAAAGGCCGCTTACTGCAAAAGGAGAGAGAATGAAACAAATGACGCAGGCAGAGTTAAAAAAGCTAATAGAGTTGGAACTGGCGCAAACCTTCGGGGTAAGAGCGGACAAAGCGATGGACGAGCAGGTCTACAACGCCTTATCCCGAGTAGTTAAGGATTACACCACTCAAAAAAGGGTAGAGTTTAAGGAACATTCCCGCAATCTAAAAAAAGTATATTATATGTCCATGGAGTTTTTGCTTGGGCGTTCGCTGCATAATCACCTTTTTAATTTAGGCTTGCTGGACAAAGCCAAAAAGGCGATAGACGAGCTGGGCTTTGATTTTGAGCGGATTTGCGAAGTGGAAACGGACGCGGGTCTGGGCAACGGCGGACTGGGCAGGCTCGCGGCGTGCTATATGGACAGCCTGACCACGCTGGGGTATCCCGCAAGCGGATTTTCCATACGGTACGATTACGGCATATTCGCGCAAAGAATAGTGGATAACGAGCAGGTGGAAAGGCCGGATTACTGGCTGAAAACGGGCGACGTGTGGCTGAAAGAGCGCAGCGAAACTTACGAGGTAAAATTCGGGGGGCATGTTGAGCAGACGCTCAAAGACGGCAAAATGGTATTTAACCACATCCCCCAGAGCGTAATTCTTGCGGTGCCTTACGATATGAGCATTACGGGCTACAACAGCAAAATAATCAACTCCCTGCGGTTGTGGAGCGCAAAATCCAAATCCGAGTTGGATATGAACGCTTTCGCGCGCGGCGAATACCTTGCCGCCATTGAAGAAAAGGCTATGGCGGAGGCGATAAGCAAAGTACTGTACCCTGCCGACAACCATATTGAAGGCAAAGCGTTGAGATTAAAGCAGCAGTACTTCTTTGTATCCGCTTCCATACAGAACATAATCGCAAGTCACCTTAAATACAATTCCTCTCTTGACAACCTTGCGGACAAAGTCGCTATCCATATCAATGACACGCACCCCGCGCTATGCATACCCGAACTTATGCGCCTGCTGTTAGACGAGCACGACTACAGCTGGGAGCAGGCGTGGGATATTACGACCAAGACCATTTCTTATACCAATCACACGGTTATGCAGGAGGCGCTGGAGCGGTGGCCGGAACACTTGTTTATCAGCCTGCTGCCCAGGATAAACCAGATTATCCACGAGATAAACAGGCGGTATTGCAATATGCTGTTTGACCTTTATCCGGGAGAATGGGAAAGAATCGGCAGAGAAGCGATAGTCGCGTACGGCGAAATAAAAATGGCAACGCTATGCCTTGTCGCTTCACACAAAGTAAACGGCGTTTCCGCGCTGCATAGCGAAATACTCAAAAAAGACGTTTTTAACGAGTACTATAAAATCGCGCCGGATAAATTCACCAACGTGACCAACGGCATAACCTACCGCCGCTGGCTGATTGAGGCAAACCCGCGCTACGCCGGGCTGATTGCCGAGCTTATCGGCCCAAAATTCAAAAAGGACCCCAACGAACTGGAAAAGCTGCTTGCGTTTAAGGACGATAAAGGGGTGCTGGAGAAAGTTGCGGAAATAAAAAGGGCGAATAAGGAAGATCTGGCAAAGCTGATTTACCGCCGCAATGAAGTAACCGTTGACCCGGACAGCATTTTCGATACGCAGATTAAGCGCATACACGAATACAAACGCCAGTTATTAAACGTTTTTAACATTATCGACTTGTATCTCAGGCTTAAGGAAGGCAAAGACACAGATATAACGCCGCGCACTTTTATTTTCGCGGGCAAGAGCGCGCCAAGCTACTATATCGCTAAGCAGATAATCAAACTTATCAATACCGTCTCCGCCTTTATTAACGCGGATAAAAGCATAAGGGATAAAATAAAAATAGTTTTTATGGAAAACTATTGCGTATCCCTGGCAGAGGCGATTATACCGGCTACCAACATCAGCGAACAGATAAGCATAGCGGGCAAAGAGGCGTCGGGCACGGGCAATATGAAGTTTATGATTAACGGCGCGGTGACTTTAGGCACTATGGACGGGGCAAACGTGGAGATATGCGAGCAGGTCGGGGAAGAAAATATGTTTATTTTCGGACTTAACGCGCAGGAGGCGGCAACACTTGCGCCCGTATACAATCCTTACGAAATTTATAACAGTGACGAAAGGGTGGCAAAAGTTATTGACGCGTTGGCAAGCGGCTATTTCGGCGAGGATTTCAGGGATATAGTAAAATCCCTGCTGGGCGGGGCAAGCGGTCCTTACGGAGCGGACAGCTATATGGTGCTTAAGGATTTCGCAAGCTACACTCAGGCGCAAACGCTGGTGGATAAGGCGTATAAGGATACTTCGGCGTTCAACAAAATGGCATTGATAAATACCGCTAAAGCGGGCTTCTTCTCTTCCGACCGCAGTGTGGAGGAGTACGCGAAAAATATCTGGAATTTGCAGAAATACAAGTAATATGGTGCTGTTTAATTCCCGCGATATCAATTACAAAAAGCCTTTCGGGGCGGCGCAGAGCGGCGAAGAGATTACCTTAACCGTAGGCGTGCACCGCAAGGTGGGCGCGCTTGCCCTCTTTGTCGTGCTGCGCGGCGAGGAACATAAGCGGCTTGAATTGAAAAAAACGGGTGAGCGGGGAGAGTTTGACTTTTTCAGCCTTACTTTTTCGCTGAATACGGCGGGATTATATTTCTTCCGCTTTGAGATAGAATTTTCCGGCGGCATAAAATTCGTGGGAAAGGGTAAAGGCGGAGAGGCGGTGATTGCGGACTGGCTGCCCGAGTGGCAGCTTACCGTTTACGCCTCCGGCTTTAACACTCCGGATTTTATCAAAGGGGGTATTGTATACCATATTTTTGCGGACAGATTCGCCCGCGCGGAAGGTATCCCTTTTTGCAAAAAGGGGATTTTCAAGCAATGGAATGAGGACGTAAGCACAAGCGGCAGGGACGGAAAATACAGGGCGGACGATTTTTTCGGCGGCAACCTTAAAGGTATTATGGGTAAACTGGATTACCTGAAAAGCCTTAACGTCACTCTTATATACCTCTCCCCTATTTTCGAGGCTTTCAGCAACCACCGTTACGATACCGGGGATTACTTCAAAATCGACCCCCTTTTGGGCACGGAGCAGGATTTGCGCATGCTTATTGACGAGGCAGCACAAAGAGGCATAGGAATAATGCTGGACGGCGTGTTCAACCATACCGGCTCGGACAGCGTTTACTTTAATAAATACGGCAATTATCCGGGACGGGGCGCCTGGCAAGGCAAGGACAGCCCTTATTATGACTGGTACACCTTTACCCGGGACGGCAATGATTACCTGTCCTGGTGGGGGATAAAAAACGTGCCTTCCATCAAGCGGGGCGCAGTAGGCTTTCAGGAAATGATAGCGGGCGCAGGCGGCGTAATCGAAAAATGGACTTCGATGGGGCTGAAAGGTTGGCGGCTGGACGTAGCCGACGAATTAAGCCTTGATTTTATCTCCAAAATCAGGAACAAATTAAAGAGCATAGACCCTTGCGCGCTGTTGATAGGCGAGGTTTGGGAGGACGCCAGCAACAAAATAAGTTACGGCGAGCAAAGACAATATTTTAACGGGCAGCTTTTGGACGGGGTAATGAATTATCCTTTCAGAGAGCTGATACTCTCCTTTGTGCTAAACAAAAACGTAGACCGGTTTACCGAAGGCGTGGAACGGATAACGGAAAATTATCCGCCGCAGGCACTCGACGTTTGCCTTACGCTGTTAGGCTCTCACGATACCGTAAGGGCAATCAACGCCTTATCCGACGTAAGCGCGGACGGCTTGTCCAAGAGAGAAAAGAAGCTGCGCGCCCTTACGCCTGCCGAATACGATAAGGCAAAGCAAAGGCTGACGCTTGCCGGTCTGCTGCAATATTTCCTGCCCGGCGTGCCGTCCGTCTATTATGGGGACGAAGCGGGCATGCAAGGCTGGGACGACCCTATCAACCGCCGTCCTTTTACCTCCAATCCCGATACGGATATACTTAGCCACTACATAAAATTGGGCAATTTAAGGGCAAAATATAAGAATAGCTTTACCGCGCCTTTGCAGTTTGAATGCGGCGGGGATTATCTCAAAATTATTCGCGGCGAGCTTGCCGCAATAATTAACGTAAGCGAAAAGAATTTACCCATAAAAAACATTGAAAATACCTCCCGGACTTTTGATTTGTTAAGTTCAATGCCGATAGGCGAGTTGGCGGCAGGGCGTTTTATTGTAATAAAGCGATAGCGCGCATATTGCAATTTGCCGCTTTTTTTATTATAATATGTCCGAGAGGTAAATTATGGAAAACAGAACCAGCGGCATTCTATTAAATATTGCAAGTATGCCGGGCAGCTTCGGCATAGGCGATTTTTCCTGCAATGTGCTGGAAATAATCGACGACTTTGCGATAATGGGCTTCCATTGGCTGCAGACCTTGCCCATCACTGCCATAGGAGAGGGCAATTCTCCCTATTCTTCCCCCAGCGCGTTTGCCTTAAATTATTTGTATTTAGACCCCTACAGCCTGCCCGACAGATATTTAACCAAAGAAGAAATCACCTCCTTTGTCTACAGAGGAGAGCCCTACCTTGTGGACTACGAATACGCCAAGCGGGTGAAAAAGGAAATGCTGGAGATAGCCTACTCCCGCATAAACGAGGTGGACAGAGAGGCGGTAAGCAAGTTTGTAAGCTTGCAGGAATTTTGGATAAGCGACTATGCCTTATATATGTCGCTAAAGGACGCGCATAACGGCGCGCCGTGGTATGAGTGGGAACAAAAGTATAAGTTCAGGTATCCGGAAGCCTTAAAAGAGGCTGCCGAAATCTACAAAGAGCGCATTTACTATTACTATTTTGAGCAGTATATTCTGCGCGCCCAATGGGAAGCGCTAAAGAAGCACGCGGACAGCAGAGGCTTCGGCATTTTTGGGGATATGCCCATTTACGTGTCCTACGACAGCGCGGACGTGTGGGCAAATCCCGGGCTTTTTCAACTGGACGAAAACCTGAATAAAAAGGCGCAGGCGGGTGTGCCGCCCGACTATTACAGCGCGACCGGTCAGTTATGGGGCAATCCTTTATATGATTACGAGGTAATGCGCAAAGACAATTACAACTGGCTTACCAACAGGATAGCGTACAATCTCAGCCTGTATCACTTGCTGCGCATAGACCATTTCCGCGGTTTTTATGAGTATTGGGCGGTGGATAAGGACGCCTCGAGCGCGGAGCAGGGCGCATGGAAGAAAGGCCCTGAAATGGAGATATGGGAAGCCCTGAGAAAAAAGGTGCCAAACCCCACCATTGTGGCGGAGGATTTGGGCATCATTAACGACAAAGTCAGAAAATATGTGGAAAGATCAGGGTTTTACGGTATGAGGGTTATGCAATTCGGCTTTGACGGCAAAAGCGATAATCCGCATCTGCCGCACAATTACATTGAAAACTGCATAGCCTATTCCGCCACGCACGACAATAATACCACCTTAGGCTGGCTTTACGAACTGGATAACGAGGGCAGAGAATATGTGCTCAACTATATAGGATACGAGGGCAATCCGTTTATCGAAGGCAAGGGCTATTCCAGCGCGGTTAAAGCCTTTGTGCGCACGGTACTTGCCTCCAAGGCAAATCTTGCTATCATTCCCGTTCAGGATATTTGCGGTTTCGGAGCGGATACCAGGCTTAATGTGCCCGGAGTGGCGGAAGGCAACTGGCGTTTCCGCCTTACCCTTTCCGCGCTTTCGGAAATAGACAGGGTTTATTACTCCACGCTCAACCGCATTTACGGGAGGAACAACAAGTCATTTTAATATGGAAATATATTATTCGTTAAAGCGCGTCAAAAGCGCCGATTTTATCACAGCCGCCCTCAAACGGTATTGCGCCCCCAAGAACATTGCTTGTCCGGACAATATTCACATCCAAAAAAGCAAGGGCGGCAAACCGCTTGTAAGTATTCCGGGGGTGCACTTCAGCCTTACCCATACCGAGGGGCTTATTGCCGTGGGCGTATGGGAGCGCGAAGTGGGGTTGGACGCGGAAGCGATAAGGGAAATGGATTATCCCGAAATACTTGCCAAATTCAACGTAAAGGAAAACATTGACACCGCCGAGGATTTTTTTTGGTGGTGGACAAAAAAGGAGGCGCAGGCAAAACTGCTGGATATCCCCCTAATAAGCAGCCTCCGCCTTAAAGACCCTCTGGCTACCTTTACAAAAATCGCGGATATCCCGGGCTACGCCATAACCCTCGCCTACTACGGCAAGCCTTCCACGCTTACGCTGACAGAGATTAAATGACTCTTTTATGGCGGCAACGCCGCGCAATCCGAAGAATATGAAAGGAGCAGACAATATGGTGCATGTTGTATATTGCGACGATAAAGAAAAGGTGTTACAAAAGATATTAAACGGCGTCAAAACAATGGTGGTGCGCGGAGCGGCGGGGCGCAAAATCCCGCACAGCAGAGTGTTTGAGGGCGAAACGCTGTATTTTATGGAAAAGGGCTCCGCAAAGATAACTGCGAAAGCCACAGTGGAAAGCGTGAAAAACCTTGTTAAGCTTTCGGAAGAGGAAATCGCGGCAGAATTGGAAGAGCCACGCCTTGCGCTCTCTCCCAAACAAAAGGAAAGGTGGCATAAGAAATGCCTGTGCCTGATAGGCTTCAAAGATGTGGAGCCAATCAGCCCTCTTGCTTTTGAAAAGCAAAGCAATATGGATGACTGGCTGATAATCGAAAAAATAGAGGATGTGCTTGTCGGCACCTCCGTTCCCTACAATTATGACAATTCCAAGTTTTGATTCTTTCTTAATCTAACTGCTTTTTTGCATGCGTAACAGCTAAACGATTATTCCGACTCTATCTCAAAATTGATGTCCTTGCCTTCTATCGTAAACCGGATGCCGGAGGGGGTGGGGGTGAATTGTGTTTGTTGATTGTTGACGGTTACCCGCTTGACCGGTGCGGGGGTGGCAAACTCTACGGTAAGGCGCCGCTCTTGCAGGGGGCGGTAGAGGACAGAGTATTTGTTGCCGTCCTTTGTTAATGAGAAAATTGTGGATTGCACCGAATATCTGTCTTTTGGGATATGCGGGGCGATTTTCATTTGGGAGTGGGAAAATTCCAGTCCAAGCAGCTTAAAGATGGCATATTGCTGCCAGGTGTGGGCGTGCAGGTTTAGTACCGGAAAGTCCTCCCAGTCCACGCCGACGGTGAATTTGAACAGTTTTTCACGCTTGCCGGTAATGGGATTCTTGCTGTTTTGCGTTCTGCCGGGGTATCTCGCGTAAATGGAATTGAGAGAATCCGGACCGCTCCAAATGCCGTACCAGATATCAGGATACGCCTCCGCCTGATACGCCCTGGTGTTTTTCAGCCATTCCTCCCACGCCATATTCTCATCGATTTTGGACAGCGCCCATACAAGGTAGCCGTTGACCGCCGGCCAGATGCCCCCGTTTTCCAGCTCGCCGCGGTTAAGCCCCGCGCTGCGCTCCTCTTTTTCCGGATTGTGACTGATAAGCTGCGCCCCGTTAGGGTTGCGCCTTAACAGCTTGTCTATATTATCCGCAAGGATTTTGCCTTTTTCGCCGTCCGCGGCGCCCGAAATGACCGCCCACGGCTGCACTTCCAGCCACAACAGCTCGTCTCCCAGCCAGCCTACTTTTTTACCCATCCATGCCCGTTTGAACCATTTGCCGTTCCATTGCTGTCCCACAGCCTGCCGAATGTCATTTGCCCATTGAGCGGAGCGGGCAGCCTTTTTGTCGTCGCCTGCGTATTCCAGCATTTTGGCGAATATATCAAACGCGTACGCCGCGATAGCGGAATTAAGCATTGATTCGCCCTTCTTATGCACCGTCCTGATTTGCGTAAGCGGAACTCTGCCGTAGACCGCCTGGTCGTTCCAGTCCCCCGTTTTCATTCTGATTAAGCCGTGCGGTCCTTTGCCCACAATATTGGTGGCGTAGTCAAACGCCAGCATCACGCCTTCCTTTACCGTGCGCTCCGCCGCCCCGTCTTTAAGGAATACGGTATATTTCTCGCTTAAAAAATCCTTGTCGCCTGTCGCAAGCACATACTCGCCGATGTATGCCAGCAGCATAAACTGCAAATCGGAGGGCTTCATTACAAAGGAGAAAAGCAGTCCCTGACCGTTTGTGGCGTAGGGCAACTCGCCCTCGGGGGACATCTCCCGTAGCGTGAACAGTATATGCTCTCTGGCGATAGCGGGGTCGGAGTATATGTAAGACAAGGAGTGCTGAAGCTGATCTCTGGGCGCGCCCTGCAACCCCATTAAGTATTGGTAATGCCCGCCCTGCGACAGTATATGCGCCTTGTAAAAGTCGGAGTAAGTCATTGCCTGGCGGAGATACGCGTTGTGCCAGGTCAGTTCCCTGTTAATCCATTCCTCCCCCGGAATATCCACGCGCACTCCCTCGTTGCGCCATTTTTCCAGCGTGTCCGCAAACACCTTGTCAATATCGCAGCCGATATATTTTTCCAGCAACGCCTGCTCGCTGAAATCTTTAGGGACATACATAAAAGCGTATGCCAAAGTGACGCTCTCGCCGGGCGAAAGCGTAAACTCCTCCGCAAGCGTCATCATCGGGTTGAATCCCGCTTCCCCCTCTCCGCAGGTAAGGTAATCGGGAAGGTCAAGCCCGCCCTTGCCGAAAAACCTGTCCGCGTCCGTCAGGCATTGAGCCCTGCCATTTAGGGATACAAGCAGGGTATCCGGAGGAGCAAAGTCCATGGAGAAAGCCCTTTTCATATCGTAAAACCGTGAGCCGGTCTTTCTGAAAAAGGCTTGTACTGCCTTGTCTGCCGCGGGCAGAAGCACTCCTCTTTTCATATATCTGTGCGATTTTTTTACGCCGTTAGGCAGCACCGTATATTCTTTGATAAAAGACTTGCTGAAATATCTGCGCAGTTTTCCTATATTTTTGGAATTGAAGGTAATGAGGGCGGCGATAAACTGTGTAAAGGAAAACTGATAAATATCGCCCGCCCAGTATTCGTACCACTTATACTTTCTTTCGCTTGTGGTCGTATTGGTTATTTTTATCCTGTTAAGGGTAACGGGGTCGTCGCCGTAAGGGCAAAACAGCGTTTGCTCGATGCGGGCAAAATCCCTTTCCACCCGCTTTTTAAAGTAGCACGCGCCGTACTCTCTGTACATTCCTTGGGAATAATAGGTGCTCGCGATTTTGTCTTCGCTCACAAGGTAGCCGAAGCCGCCGCCGAATTGGCGGTTTTTCTCGCAGTAATCGGTAAGATATTTGGGCGTCCCTTCGTCCTGCCTAATCTGAACGTATCCGAAATTGGAGCAGGTCGCTACCACGCGGTCGTTGCCGAACAAAAAGGTATGGTCGCGCTTGCCTTTCCACGCCGTGTTGGTCTGCGTGACCGCCTTGTTGTCGCTTAGCTGGTCGCAGGTATAGTTGTACGCGGGCAGACCGCCCTCGCCTTTTATCCATTTGCCGAAATATCCTGAGCCGAATGCCATTTTTACTCCTTATTCTTTCGCGACAGAGGGCGCGCTTTTAATTCGTTTTAATTGTCCTTTCGGGATGCTGTGCTATTTGGTCTACCGTATAATTGTGTATGTCTTCGGAAGGGCAGCGTTCCATTTTCCTGATTTTGCTCTCGCAGGTTGTGACGCACAAGCCGCAGCCCATGCATTTGCTCTCGTCAAGCACGGGTCGGGAATCCACCATTGTGATAGCGTCAAAAAGACATCTTTGCGCGCACACTCCGCACCCCGTGCATTTCTCCATTTCCTCAGCCTTAACGATAAATCCGGAGCTTTTTACCATAGGTATGCCGAATCTGCACTTGATATACATAGGCACGCAGGCTTTATTGTCGCAGTTGCAAAGCACGTACATCTTGCGCCCGTTGGGGCTGGATACGCACATTATCTGGTGGATAAGCCCTATTTCCTCGCACTCCCTGATGCGCTCTATTACCTCCTCCGCGGGCAAAAAGCCGGTATCCGGATATTTGGTTACGGAATCGTCAAGGGAAGCTACTTCCGCGATAAGCATACAGGTGGCGCGCGGTATGGAATCGTCCTTGGTGGGTCTGAAAGATTTGCAGGAGCAGGGCCAGATTTGCCCTACCTTGGCGCGCTTGACCAGTTCCAATATGCTTTCGTACGGCATTATGGACACTCCCCTGCCCAAAGAGCCGTCGGTAGGTATTACAAAGCCCGCGTAATACTTTGTAAACCAGATATAAAGCTTCTTAAACAGCTTGCCGAACCGCTTATGCTCGGTAGCCTTCGCCCATTTGATAAAGAAGTCCAGAGACCTGACTTCGCAATAATTTCCGAAATAATTGACAAGTTTATCGTCAATTTTATCAAGCAGCTTTCTCATCACGCCTCCTTATTTCACTGTTAAATTTTTCCGTCCAGTACGCAAAGGAATTCAACACCCACAGCTTGTGCAGGGAAGCGAAGTCCGGATGCTTTTGATAAAAATTCTCAATGTAGGGGTCTTTGCAGGTGGTAAGTGTTTTAAAGTCCTCCAGCACTTTTTTAAGATAGGCGGTGTCATACTCTTTGTATTTGACCGCTTTCGCAAATTCTCTTCTCCTCTTGTACTCCCACCTTTTGGCGATAACGGTAAAGACCGCCACCAGAAAGG
>JBMNTS010000032.1:0-13405 GCA_050945855.1 Christensenellales bacterium
CGCAGCTTACCATAATGTTTCAAAACCTTATGGAAGCGGTATCTTCGGGCGGCAGCTGCCTGTTTACCACCTATGCGGTTTTTCCGGGTATGCTCTACAGTAAACCCAACAGCATGGTGACCCGCATTGTCAATAAGGTTATGCCTTATCTGGGGGGAGTAATAAAGGTCGCCAATAAGTTCCCCAAACTTCTTCAGGTCAACGTCGCCGCGCTGATTCCGCATACTGTAGCGATTCAGGCGGCTACCGGCATCAAGATGAGCATAGGCAACCTGATGGTTATAGGGGCGCGCGCATACAATCTGGAGCGGCTTATTAACGCCCGCCTGGGCGTGGACAAAAGCTGGGATACTCTGCCCGCCCGCTTGACCCATGAGCAGCAGATACCCGGCAACGATAAGACAAGAGTGCCTCAGCAAAAACTGCTGAAACAATATTATAAAGGCAGGGGCTGGGATGAGGAAGGAAGAATTAAACCGTCTACGATAAAGTATTACGGATTAGATAAACTGGACAGCATACAGAAAAGGAGTACCGGCTAATGGTGAAAGTAGAATTCTTCGGTCTTTACAGGTTGGATTTAGGCGTTGCGGAATTAAGCGTGGAGGCCAAGAGCATTAAGGAAGTATTCGAGATATTGGAAAAGCAGTTTATGAAATATACGGCCGAAGAATTTATGAATTCTATTGTGCTGGTCAACGGCGTCAATTTTCTCAAATTAAAGAAAAGTCGTACTAAGCTTAACGAAGGAGACACGGTATTTATTATGTCACCGGCTTCAGGAGGTTAAAAAAATGTTGAAGAGGCTGCAAAAGGCCGCGCTCGGCAAAACGGTTGCGATTGTCGGACTGGGCGGCTTAGGGGGATATGCGGCGGCGGAATTGGCAAGATTAAATTTCAAACGGATTATCCTTATGGATGGGGACAGTTTTGAGCCTGCTAATATGAACAGGCAGTTGTATTGCAACAATCACTCAATGGGCAAAAACAAGGCTGTATGCGTAGCCGAAGAGATAGGCAGATTCTTTGACGGCGAACTGACGGCTATAGGAGAAAACCTTGCATCAGCCAATGCGCACCTGATTAAGGATGCCGATATCCTGCTGGATTGTACGGACAACGTGCGAAGCAGGTTGGAGCTGGAAAAAATCGCGGCCCTTTACAATATGCCTTTGGTGCATGCCGCCATTACCAGCCTTTACGGGCAATGCAGCGTAGTTTTTCCGGGGGACGGTACGCTTTCCAAAATATATGGCGTATGCCGGCCGCCCAAACTGCCCACCCTTAGCTATATACCCCCCACGCTTGCGAGCATTCAGGTTTCTGAAACGCTGAAAACGTTGGCGGGGATATGCGAACTAAGGAACAAACTATTGATTTTAGATATCCTCACCAATGATTTAAGGATACTAAACATAGAATAAGGCTTAACAAAATGTACAAATATGCTGTTGTGACGATAAGTGACAGCGCGGCGGCGGGCGCGCGGAGAGATATTTCCGGAGAGGAGATAGTAAAGGCAATGTCCTCACGGGGATTTATTTTGACGCAAAGAGTGACCGTCCCCGACGAGCGGGAGCTTATAAGCCGCGAATTAATCAGGCTGTGCGATGACAAAACAGATTTGATTCTGACTACGGGGGGGACGGGTTTTTCCTTGCGCGACGTTACGCCCGAGGCGACAAGGGCGGTTATCGAGAGGGAAGCGCCGGGCGTGGTAGAGGCCATAAGGTATTATTCCCTGCAGTATACCCCGCGCGCTATGCTATCCAGAGCGGTTTGCGGAATAAGGGGAAAAAGCGTGATATTAAATTTGCCCGGTTCGCCAAAGGCGGTAAAGGAAGCGTTGGACGCTTGCCTGGATTCGCTTGAACACGGTTTGGAGATTTTAGGCGGCGGAGGCGAATGCGCACGGGAGTGACAGATGAAATTTATTTACGCCACGCCGCTCAGCGAAGCCTTACAGATTATCAAAGATAATTTCAACATTGATTCATATTTAATAACCATGCCTTTATCGTATGCGCGGGGCAAGATATGCGCGCGCGACATATATTCGCGTATAGACATACCTTCATTTGACAAGGCGGTGGTGGACGGCTACGCCCTGCGTTCGGAGGACACTTTGGGCGCGTCGGACAGCATCCCTTCCCTGCTTACCTTAAAAGGGGAAGTGCGCATGGGTGAATATCCCGGTTTTTCTCTTTCCCCCGGCGAATGCGCGTATATTCCCACGGGAGGCGCGCTGCCTCAAGGAGCCAACGCCGTGGCAATGATTGAGCATACCGACAAAACAGGCGATCTGGTGTGCTTATATAAGCCGCATGCGCTTTACGAAAACGTCACAAGAATAGGGGACGATATTCGCAAGGGTGACTTAATAATACCCAAACATACCAAGCTTTCCGCATTTGAATTGGGACTGCTGGCAGGCGCGGGGGAAAGAGAAGCGCAGGTTTTCTCACCCGCAGCTTATATTATTTCCACCGGGGACGAGTTGGAAAAAGGGGATACGTTGGGAGCGGCAAAAATATTCGATTCCAACGGGGAAATGCTTTCCGCGATGCTTGCCGATAAGGGCGGAGCGGAGGCGGGCAGAGAGCAGGTAAGAGACAATCCCGAAGAGCTGGCCGCCGCCATACAAAGGGGAATTGATATTGCCGACTGGGTAATAATCACAGGCGGAAGTTCGGTGGGGGAAAAGGATTTCACCCTAAATTGCATAGAGAGCATGGGGGGCAAAATCCTTATCAAAGGGTTGGCAATAAAGCCGGGCAAACCCACAATTATCGCTTCCCTGCAGGGAAAGCCCGTATTCGGCTTAAGCGGCAATCCCGTATCCGCGGCGGTAGCGTTTTTGCTGCTTGCGCCCGCTCTGCTGCCTTGCCCCAAGCCCAAAAGCGTGCATATCAACGCCGGCATCAACTTTCCCTCCTCCCCGGGCAGGACTACCTTTCAGCCGGTTAAGATAGAGGGCGGACTCGTTTATCCGCTGTTGGGCAAATCGGGGATATTAAGCGCGCTTACTATGGCGGACGGATATATTTTAATTGATAAAAAAACCGAGGGCATCTATCAAGGAGAGGATGTGGAGGTGTTTTTATTTTGAAAGACACACAAAGAAAGACGTACATCGAAAACAATGACGAGCAGTTGTCCTTATCTCTTTATCTGGAGAGCCTAGGCAACCTTTCGCCTGCCACCGAAAGGGTGAGGACCAAGGACGCGCTGGGCAGGATTACCGCATGCCCCGTATTTGCCAAAGTATGCGACCCCTGCTATAACGCCGCCGCGATGGACGGCATTGCCGTATACTCAAAAAATACGGAACAGGCAAGCGAAAAGCATCCGCTGTTTATCCCGGACAATGAGTTCAGGTATATAAACACCGGCAATGAGATGCCCAAAGACACGGATTGCGTCATTATGATTGAGGATGTTATGCAGGTGCCGGGCGGCGTAAGCATAACCTCCCCCGCTCACGCGTGGCAAAACGTAAGGACAGTGGGCGAAAGCATCGTAGCCGGCGAAATGCTGCTTGCAAGCCGCCATAAGCTCCGCCCCGTTGACCTTGCCGCCCTTATCGCTTCGGGCAATGTGGAAGTCGAGGTGATAAAAGCGCCTCTGGTAGGCGTTATTCCTACGGGGAGCGAAATGATAGACGACCCCGGGCAGCTTACTCGCGGCAAGATTATGGAAAGCAATTCCAAAATGTTTTCCGGTCTTATTGAGGAGTGCGGAGGCAAGGCCGCGGTTTACCCCGTTGCCGCAGACGATATAGACTCGCTGATACAAGCGATTGAGCGCTCGATTCCGGATTGCGATATGCTGCTTATCAACGCCGGCTCTTCCGCGGGCACCAAGGATTACACCTTTAAAGCCATTGAAAAGCTGGGCAGGGTAGTGGTGCACGGCATAGCGATTAAGCCGGGCAAGCCCACCGTTTTAGGCATAATACAAGGCAAACCCGTGATAGGGCTGCCGGGTTATCCCGTATCCGCGTATCTGGCATTCCGGCTCTTTGCGATGCCGCTGCTTTGCGCATTGTCCTGCTTTAAGCCTCCCGCAACGGAGCAGGCGCAGGCCGTTTTGACCAAAAGGGTCACTTCCGCGCTAAAAAGCACGGAATACTTGCGCATGTCCGTAGGCGCGGTGGGGGACAGGCTGGTTGCCACGCCGCTGGAGAGAGCGGCAAGCGCGATTATGAGCCTAGTCAGGGCGGACGGCATATTAAAGATTCCGCAAAATCTGGAAGGCATTGAGAGCGGCGAAACTGTCAACATAAACTTGCTTAAGCCTTTGGAGGAAATCAAAAAAACTTTGGTGATAATCGGCAGCCATGACCTGATTATCGATTTAATATCCGAACGGATGCGGATAACCTCAGCGCATATAGGCAGTATGGGCGGTCTGTTTACGCTTGCGCGCAAAGAGTCGCACCTTGCCCCCATCCATTTGCTGGATGAGCAAAGCGGGGAATACAATACCTCTTACGCCAAAAAATATATTAAGGAAGACGCCGTCCTGATAAAAGGAGTAGGCAGGACGCAGGGCTTTATCACCCGTAAAGGCGAATGCGCGCATGACTTTTCCCAAATTGCGCAAAACAAGCTGCGTTTTGCCAACCGTCAGCGCGGAGCCGGAACAAGAATATTGACTGATTATATCCTTAAAAAAGAGGGCATATCAAGCGAGCAAATCTTAGGTTACGATAAGGAGTTCACCACTCATTTAGCCGTCGCTTCCGCGGTAAAGAACAATGTCGCCGATATAGGAGTGGGGGTGCTTTCCGCGGCTATAGCTTTGGATATGGATTTTTATCCTTTCGCGGAGGAAGAATATGACTTCCTTACCACCAAAGACAATCTGGAGCTTCCCTTGGTGCAGGAATTTATAAGCGTGCTTAAAAGCAACGCGCTCAAAGCGAATCTGGAAAGGCTGGGCGGCTATACTTTTAACAGAATAGGAGAAATCGAATATATAAAATGAAAGACTCTTTGGGACGGACAATCTCTTACGCCCGCATATCGGTGACGGACAGATGCAATTTGCGCTGCGCCTACTGCATGGGCGAGCAGGGCGTGGAAAAGCTGGAGCACAGCCAAATTTTAAGCTATGAGAGTATTATCAATATCATACAAGCCTTAGCCGAGCTGGGCATAAATAAGATTCGCCTTACGGGCGGCGAGCCTCTGGTAAGGAAAGGCATTGCGGATTTGGTAAGACAAACAGGCAAAATTGAGGGGATAGAGGAAATAGCCCTGACCACCAACGGGCAACTGCTTTCCGAGTACGCTCAAAGCCTCAAAGCGGCGGGCTTAAACGCCATAAACATCAGTCTGGATACCCTTGATAAGGAAAAATACAGGGTTATTACGGGTGGCGGAGATATTACGGCTACGCTGACAGGTATCGAGCGCGCGATTGAGGCGGGATTTGACAAAATAAAAATCAACGCGGTATTGTTGAAGGGGATAAACGAGGACGAATTGCGCTCTTTTGCGCTTTTCGGCAGGCAAAAGGGCATAGAGGTTCGTTTTATAGAGCTTATGCCTTTCACGCAAAACGGACAGTACGGCAAGGAGCGTTACATAGAAGCGGAAAAGGTTATTGCCGGATACGAGGGGTTAAAAGAGGGCGAAAGAAGGGGCAAGGTTGTAAAATTCAGCTTTCCCGACGGGTTGAGCTTAGGCTTTATTCTGCCTGTAAGTCACAATTTCTGCTCCTGCTGCAACCGCATAAGGATTACTTCGGACGGATTTTTGCTCAATTGTCTTTTGACACCTACCGAATACGACCTCAAAGGATACATAAACGACCCTCGCGCCCTAAAAGAATATATTGCGGACTGCATAGCCAAAAAGCCGTCCTCGCACTCTCTTTCCGAGGGCAAATATCAATCGCGCTGTATGCAGAGGATAGGAGGATAATATGGAGTTTTCCCATTTGGATAACAAGGGCAAAGCGGTAATGGTGGATGTTTCGGAAAAGCAGCCCACCAAGCGGATAGCCCGCGCTTCCGCAAAGGTAAAAATGAAAGCCGCCACCCTTGCGCAAATAAAGCAGGGCGGACTCAAAAAAGGGGACGTCTTGTCCGTGGCAAATTTAGCCGGCATAGCCGCGGCGAAAAACACTTCTCAAAACATACTGATGTGCCATAATATCCCGCTGTCGTATTGCACGCTGGATTTTGAATATATCTCTGATACGCAGCTGCTGATACGCAGCGAAGTATGCGCATACGCTCCCACGGGCGTGGAAATGGAAGCGCTTAACAGTGTTGCCGCCGCCGCGCTTAATGTGTACGATATGTGCAAATCAGCAGATAAAGATATGACTGTCGAGGAAATCAGACTGGACTATAAAAGCGGGGGCAAATCGGGGGAATATGTAAGGAGCGGACAATGAAGGTAATAGCGGTAAATATAAGCGCGAAAAAAGGCGAAATCAAGCATTCGGTAGACGAGGTCAACGTTATCGCGGACTTCGGAATAGAAAATGACGCGCACGCGGGCAAAGGGATAAGGCAGATAAGCCTGTTGGGCATAGAGAGCGTGCAAAAATTCGGCGAGCAGACTAAAATCAAGGGATTATGCTCTGGCAAATTCGCGGAAAACATCACCACCCGGGGCATAACCCTTTACACCCTGCCCATAGGGACGCGCCTGAAAATCGGCGAAACGGTGCAGGAAGTCACCCAAATCGGCAAAGAGTGCCACGCGGATGCGGGCTGCGAAATCGCAAGGCTGGTGGGCAGATGCATTATGCCCAGAGAAGGCATATTTACCAGAGTTCTGCAAGGGGGCAAAATACGCCCCGGCGACTCCATCGAGATATTAAAATAAGCCTAATAGTATAATAAACACCCCAAAAACGCCCCATATTGACAATGCCGCAATTATTGGGTATACTGTTCATACAATACGCACGGCAATTTTTTATCATAATGCTAGGAGGATGATTATGAAAAAGGCAATCAGGGCAACGGCAACTCTGCTTTTCGCGCTTGTCGTTATTCTTTTGACCGCCTGCAGTTCCTTTAAGGAAATGGACGCTCCAGCTTATTACCCTTATGATACCAATCAAAATGAATTTGACGAGATTAAGGAAAATCCTTTTGTTTTGACTTCGGAAACCCCTGTCTCCTATTTTCGGCTTTCCGTCAACACCGCGGCGTACTCCAATCTGAGGCGTTACATAAAAAACAACTATCCCATTGTCCCCGACCAGATAAAAATCGAGGAAATAATTAATTATTTCAAGTATGATTATCCGGAGCCCTCCCAAGGCGCGCTGTCCATAGACGCCAAGTTTTTTTCCTGTCCGTGGAATGAGGAGGCGCAACTGCTCAGGGTAGGCCTTAAAGCGGAGGAAATCGACACCTCTCAGATAAGGAATAATCTGGTTTTTCTGCTGGATGTGTCCGGCTCTATGGCTTCCTCCAATAAATTGGGGCTTATGAAGCAGGCATTTTTGCTTATGCTTGACAATTTGAACGAGGGCGACGTCATATCCATAGTAACTTATGCCGGCAGCGACAAGGTATTGCTGGACGGAGGCAAAGGGAACGAAAAGGCAAGGATAAGCGGAATTATCGAGGACTTGAGCGCTTCCGGCTCCACGGCGGGCTCAAAAGGGATAAAGACTGCTTATAATCTGGCGGCAAAACACTTTATCCAAGGAGGCAACAACAGGGTTATACTGGCTACC
Organism: Christensenellales bacterium; assembly: GCA_050945855.1. Lineage (GTDB taxonomy): Bacteria > Bacillota > Clostridia > Christensenellales > DTU072 > CAYSNP01. The sequence goes on from JBMNTS010000032.1 coordinate 7,711, forward strand.
GATGGCGATTTTAACGTAGGGATAAGCACCAAATCCGGTCTGGAAAGATTTATTTCGCAAAAACGCAAGACGGGAGTATATCTCACCGCCCTGGGCTTCGGATACGGCAACCTGAAAGACAACAAGCTGGAGACGCTTGCCAATAAAGGCAACGGCAATTACGCCTTTATAGACACGATAAACGAAGCGCGCAAAGTGCTGGTGGAGGAAATAGGCGGCACCCTCAATACGGTGGCGAGGGACGCCAAGGCGCGCGTGGAATTCAATTCCGCCAAAGTGGAAAAATACAGGCTTTTGGGGTATGAAAATCTGCTGCTTACCCAAGAAGAATGGGAGGATACCAATACGGACGCGGGGGAGATAGGCTCCGGCTTTACGGTTACCGCGGTATATGAAGTGGTGCTCAAGGATTCGGACGCGCAAAGCACAATGGATGACAATTACATAAAAGCGGCGGTGCGCTACAAAAATGCCGATGTTTCTGATACCACCGAACACGAAATAAGCGTTTTTGCCTCCGAGGAGGATATTGTGGCGCAGCCGGACGAGGATATGCTTTTTATCTCCGCGCTTGTGGAGGTATCGCTGGTGCTGAGGGAATCTCAGTATAAAGGCACCGCAAGCATAGCGGCTGCGGCAGAGCGGGTGCGTTCGCTTTCCTGCATAAACACGGACACTTACAAGGCGGAATTTTTGGAGCTGTTGAATATTTTGCTTGAACGGCAAACCTGATTTATCGGCGGCATACTTTTAATAATTGACATGAACGCGGCGGCATGGACAACGCCGCATTTTGCTTTCCGCCCAAAAAGATGGCTTGTAAACAAGACGCAAAAATGTTATAATCGTACATACTGATAAAGATAATACACATAGGAAATACGATATGAAAAAAATCACGGTTGCGCTGATAATACTTATCGCGTCGCTTTCCCTTTGCGGCTGTTCGAACGGGGGGCAGCAGGCTAAGCCCTCTTATAACGTGTTCTTCAACACCAACGGCGGCAGCCTAATTGATTATATTACCGTTGAGGAAGGCCGGATTCCCTCTATGCCCATCGATCCGGTAAAAAGGGAATATGTCTTTATGGGGTGGTATCTTGACAACGGTACATTTAACAATTCCGCCGATGCCGCATTTTCCTCGCCGATTAGCTCGGATATTACCGTTTACGCAAAATGGGTATCCGTTTATGAACTTTTGGACAACCCAAAGGTGGTAATTACTCTTTTTGATGACAGACAAATCAAGCTGGAGCTTTACCCCGCCATCGCTCCCGAAACCTGCGCCAACTTCTTATCGCTTATTGAGGAAGGATATTATACCAATACCGTTTTCCATAGAATCATTGACGATTTTATGATACAAGCCGGGCATTTGACCCTTATAGACAATCAAACTGCCGACAAAGCGCCAAAGGATAATATCATAGGCGAATTCAGCGCGAACGGAGTGCCCAATCCCCTGCGGCATACCGCGGGGGTGCTTTCCATGGCGCGCGCGGATGGCTATGATTCCGCCTCAACGCAATTCTTTATTTGCGTGGGGGACAGCCCGCATCTGAACGGCTTATATGCCGCCTTCGGCAGAGTCGCGGACGAGGAAAGCCTGGCGATAGCCACAGAGCTTGGCGGGTATCCCACTTATGAGTACAGCGGTATGAAGGATTTTCCTTTCACTCCGCAAGGGCAATTCGTAACGATAAAAACCATTGAGGTATTGGAATAGCTAATGGCAAAACTAAGAAAAATGCTAAGCGATCCTGACGCCCCGTATATTCAGTCGCTTATGAAGCTGATTGAAACCCAAAGCAAAACAACGCTTGTCAACTGGGCGGTGGATTATTCTTACCAATCACTGTTGCCGATATGGGAAAAACATTATCCTAACGACAGCCGTCCGCAAAACGCGCTGTACTCCGCGCGCTGCTGGCTTGCGGGGGCAATCAAGCTGCCCGCCGCAAAAGAGGCAATACTTGACTGTCACGCCGCCGCCCGTGACTGTCCCAACCCCGCCGCGCAGGCGGCGGCAAGGGCTATTGCGCAAAGCGCCTCCTCCATTCATTCCGCCAGGCATTGTATAGGGCTTGCGTTTTACGGCGCGTTGGCTATTGCTTACGACAAGCTGGGCGAGAGCGCACCCTGGTCTCAGATTGAGAGCGCGGCGGGTGAGGAATGCGCAAAAATGGAAGCCGCGCTTATCTCGGTAGCGGTTGCGGACGAGCCCAATCCCGCAAAAATCAATTGGTATTGTTAAAGGGCGTAATTATGGACACTTACCCAAAAAAGGAAGAGGAAAAGGCTTTGCAAACTATCTCTTCCGTTATCGCGGCATGCGAGAAAATGCGGTTTAAGAGAGGCTCTTCTCAAAACACCCTACTTAACAACAGAATAAAAGCGTTGCGTATTTCCTGCGCGTTATTAAAGGGGGAAAACGTTTTTGACAGTTACACAAGAGAGGATTTAGCAGGCGCTTTGCGCCCGCTGGATTCCATTATCGGCAAGTGCGAAAAAGCGCTAAGCAAGCCTTCGCCCAACTCCTCCGGCTACACACGCTTGAAAAATATAGTTGAGGCAACGCGTGTTTCCAAATCTTTAATAGAGCGTACGCTAAAAGAATAGAGCGCGCGATATCAGACAAAAACAAGGCTATAAAATACATATTTGTTTATAATAAATAAAAAGGAAAACAAGTGACACTCAAAGAAAAAATAACGCAATACGCCAAAGAGCTTAATAAAAATACTTTTACCTTATCCCAGCTTAAAAAGCGATTGGGAGCGCAGGACAAAAGGGAGCTTAACGCCGCGGTAAAACGGCTGATAAAGGAAAAAGTTATCATGCAGCAGGGGCGGGATAAATTCGCCCTTTATGCGCAAGGCACAACGCAAGGGGTGCTTAGGGGCAATAAAAGGGGATACGCTTTTCTTATTCCCGATAATGGGGAGGACATCTTTATCTCGGCTAGGGCGTTAGGCGACGCTTTGCACGGTGACAGGGTGGAGGTAAGGCTTACCGGGGAGAGCGAAGGGGAAGTAGTAAGGATATTGAGCGAGGGCGCAAACAAGCTGGTCGGCACGTTTATGAATATAGGGCATTTTTCCTTTGTAAGACCGGATGACGCCTGTTTTTCCAAAGATATTCAGATCCCCGCGAACAAAACGCTTAACGCCGCTCCCGGCGATAAGGTAGCCGTCAACATAACCCGCAACAGGGGGGTGTTCAGCGGCGAAGTGGAAAGAATTCTGGGACAGGCGGGAGAAATAGAGGCGGAAATATTATCTATCCTGTATTCCTACGGTTTTGAGGATAATTTCCCAAAAGAAGTAATTGACGCAAGCGATGCGCTTAAATTTACCCCGGGCAACAGGCTGGATCTGACCGCTCTTACCGCCATTACCATAGACGGCGAAGATGCCAAAGATTTTGACGACGCCATAAGTCTGGAAAGGACGGGTACAGGGTACAGGCTGTATGTGCATATCGCGGACGTGGCGCATTACGTAAAAAGCGGTGGGATAATAGACAGGGAAGCGGCTAAGCGCGCCACAAGCGTGTATTTCCCCGGCTTTGTCTTTCCCATGCTGCCCAAAAGCATTTCGGACGGCGTATGCTCTTTGAGAGCGGACGAGGATAAGCTGACGCTGAGCGTTATTATGGATTTTGATGATACGGGCAAACAAACGGATGTCCGCTTTGCGGAAAGCGTAATTCGCTCCCGCCACCGGATGACGTATACCGCCGTAAGCGCGATCCTTGCCGGGGACAGCGCCTTGCGGGAAAAATACAAGGACATCCTTCCCCTGCTGGAAAATGCCGGGAGGCTTGCCGCGCTGCTGGAGAAAAGGCGCAAAGAGGAGGGCATGCTGGACTTTGTAACTCTGGAGAGCCTGATTACGGTAGACAAAGATCTGAAAGTAAACAGGCTGGAGCCTTATCCGTATGAAGTAAGCAATAAAATCATAGAACACTTTATGATAGCCGCCAACCGCGCCGTAGCGGAGTTTTTAAGCAAAAGCGGCGCGCCCTGTGTTTACAGGGTTCACGAAAAAGTAAACGAAGAAAAACTGGAGGCGTTTATCTCTTTCATTTCCGTATTCGGATATTCCCTTAATCTTAGAGAGGGGATAACGCCTAAGGTTTTCAGCGATTTTCTTTTGCGCGTCAAGGGAGAGGCGCAGGAGCAAATTATCAATAAAGTTTTGCTCCGCTCCATGCAAAAGGCAAAATACGATATCAAAAACAGCGGGCATTTCGGGCTTGCGCTTGCGGATTACTGCCATTTTACCTCTCCCATTCGCCGTTATCCCGATTTAATGGTGCATCGTACGCTTAAGGCGATTATTAACAACGTCGCGGACGATAGTTTCAAAGCCCGCCACGCCGCAAATTGCGCCCTCGCCTCCGAGGTCAGCTCGGAGCGGGAGATTGCGGCGGAAAGGGCGGAGCGGGACGCAAAGGATTATTTCAAGGCTTTGTATATGAAAGACTATATAGGCGAAACCTTTGAGGGCACTGTAAGCGGCGTTGTCAACTCCGGCTTTTTCGTAATGCTGGATAATACCGCGGAGGGTTTTGTTTCCCTTGACGGATTGCCCCGTGACCGTTACGGCGCGGACTTAAAAACTTACCGTATTTCGGGGGGAAGAAACACTTTTTCCCTTTGTGACAGGGTGCGGGTAAGGGTTAAGGCGGCCTCCCCTTCGGAGCGTCGGATAGACTTTGATTTTATAGAAAAAATTGACGGGGAAAGGGTTGGCGGAAAAGATAAAAAATAAAAAAATAATGCTGTTATTTCTATAGACTTTTTTGCAAATATGGAGTAGCATATAGCTGCAAACAATAATAAGAACAAGCGAGGGGAAAAATACCATAATTATGGTGAATATACGCAAAGCAACTATAGAAGATTTACCGTTTTTGTATAGCCTGGACAGCCTTGCCTTTGAGCCCGGCAAGCGGTTTTCTCAAAGGTCGATACGCAACTCTGTATTAAGCTACACCCAAAAAGTATTTATTTTGGAGGAAGAGGGGATTCCGTGCGCTTCCGCCACCTTGCTTATTCATCCCAACGCCATAAGAATATATTCCATAGCCGTCCTCCCCGATAAGCAGAATATGCGTTACGGCAGAACGCTGATGGAGTATATTATCGAGTGGGCTAAGGAAAAATACGTAAGCAAAATCACGCTGGAAGCGGATATGCGCAACCCGAAACTGGTTGAATGGTATCAATCCTTCGGTTTTGAAACCATCGGCGAGTTGCCTGGTTACTACGGCGAAAACAGCTCGGCGTACAGAATGCAAAGGATACTGCTGGACTCTTCGCATAAAATAAAGAACATAGTGGTGGTGGATAAGCCGCAGGATTTTCTTGACGGCATTTCCAATGTGGAAATAGTTGACGCCAAAGATTACATCAATCTGGAAAAATACCAAAAGCTGAAGGACGCGCGGGTATTCAATTTATGCTCCTCTTACGAATATCAGTCCATGGGTTATTATGTCTCGCTTTTAGCCTCCGCCCGCAGGCATAGGATAATACCCAACGTTGCCACAATCAAAGACTTTACCGACTCCGTAATCACCGAGTCCATAGCGGACGACTTTTGGGAACAGTTGCAAAAGACCTTGTCAAAAGTAAAAGAGGATCGGTTTGAATTGGAAGTGTATTTCGGCAAATGCGACAATAAAA
>JBMNTS010000033.1:0-13349 GCA_050945855.1 Christensenellales bacterium
AGGTCTCTGACTGCCTCATCCAGAAATGAGTACAGGGTATCAATATTGATTATACTTTGTAAAGAGTCCAGCACGCTGCGGGGGATAATTCTGCTTAAAGACCCGTAGCCGTCCACAGGCATCCAGGTGTAAGCGTCCAGAAAACCTTTTACAATTATTTTGCACGGCGTTTTAGCGTCAGGATAAATATCGGTATCATTGCGTAACACGCTGCTTACGCCGACCGGAGTATTGTCCCTTATCACCACCCTGTTTAAGGTCAGTGTGGACAAGCCACTGTGAGTCTGCTCTATTCCTATCGCGGCAAATGCCAGATTGGAAAAGATACAGCCGGTAATTTCCAGGTTAATCATTTCGTACAGGGTCATAGCCTTTACCGCATTATGGAAATAACAGTAATTGATTTGCAGGCGGGCATTGGCAAGCCTTTTTTTCATCATATACTCGGATTCCTGATTATACGTTCCGTCAAGATAATTATAATACTCGCCCCTTTCCCAACAATAGTAATTGGTCCTGATCAGTTCCTGAAATAAAGTATCGTCGCTTATTTCATCATAGGGAATTGTTTCCTCGTCCCAGCCGTTTAACTCCAGGTTTTCTATTATCAGAGGAGAGAATTGGTCTTCGGCATTGGGCAAAGAATAATCATAGTATTGGCCCTGCAACCTGATATCAAGCAAAACTGTGTCGCCGGAGGTTCTTTTGCCTTTGATTGCTTTGCCGTTGCCGTATATGCTGTTTCGTACGAAAACACGGTCCGACCATACCAGATAATAAGGAGAGTATATTTGTTTGGTCTTATCAATGAACAAGTTGTTGTGCAGCACCGTAGCCAGCGAATAGCCTTCGTTTACTCCTCTGAATTCTTCCTCGCTTTCCACATTTACCGCGGTTTTGTCCTCGATAAACTTAAAGGTGTAGCTACGCTGCAGCCTTGTCTTAACGCCGTGGATTAACTCGGTGGCGGTTACGGTAACCTCGTTGCCGCAAACGGCCTCGTAAAACTCCAAATCCCCGTTCTGATTGACGCTTGCGTATTCGGGATTATCCACAGACCAGATTAAGGAAATATTGTTAAGGGAGGCTTTTTCCCCTTCGTGGGATAAATATACCGCGCTGTCGGTGACGTATTTGATACCCGGATATGTATGCGTCATATATGCGGTCAGCCGGGAGAAGAGCAGGTCGACGGAATACGACTTATCAAGTACGGTTTTGCCTTCCTCGTCTTTTTGCAGCCAGTTAAACGCCCATACGTATTCCTGCTTTATGCCCGCAAGATTGCTTTGGTTATCCCTGTTTAACCTGAAGGTAATCGCCCGCGCGCTTACGTTAATATTCTTAAAAGCTATCAGCTCTCCGTTTTGATATACGCTTATTGTGACATCGCCCTGCTTTAAGGGGATAAGTTTGCCTGATTTTTCCACCATTGCGATATCAGGCTTGTCCGAAGTAAAGTTAAGACCGGTCAGTTTTTCCCGGGAGCCGTAGTCCAAAATTCCCGCCTCTATCCGGTAGCCGCCGATGCCGATATACACGGTATCCAGATAATCCCCGTTGACAATGCCTTTTTCTTCTTTGTCCACTATCGTTACGTTTATTGATTGTACCTGCTCGTCATCACCGTTATATACAGCAAATCCCCAATCCTCTTTTTGTACCCTTAAATCGTCCTGCAACAATATCTTTTCGTAAATAAAATCTTCGGTAAAGTTTTCCTCGGATAAATACAGGCTTGTTCTTTTAACCACAGCCTGCCCGGTGTTGACCCTCAGCGTAAAGATATGGCTTTTTCCCGCTTTATCCTCGACCATGGCGAATATTTTGGCGTCTCCTATGCCTTCGGGATATATAAATCCGTTCTGGTCTGCCTTTACTATATTTTCGTTATCGCTTTGCCAGATGATTTCATTATTACCTATGCTTTCCGCGGGATAGCAGTCAAGGAATAATTTTGCAGGCTCTGTAAGATAATATGTCCTGCTCAAATCCAGGACTTCGCCGCCCTCTTCCTTGTTCCCCTCGGTGAGCGCAATCAAAGCGCTTCCCTTATCGCTCATCACATCGGTGATGATATAAAAATGAATGGTTTTTTTGACTTCCTCATTATTCTCCGCCACAACCAGCAAATCGCATTTGCCCTCTTTGGAAGGATACATTCTGAAAACGTAGGGCCTTTCCTGCTTTTCTATCCTGACCTCGCCCTCGCTGTCCTCGGTGGGGCGGAATATTACGTTAAGATTATACGAAATTGAAGGTATTACCTGAACCATTATTTCCAGGTAATTCTGCTTAATCAAATCCAGAAAATAGGTATCCTCAAGGTCTAACTCTTTATTTTTGTTATCCTTGATAATTATGTCTCTTGCTTCAACCTTGATTGCTACCTTAATTATTTGACCGGTAGCCGATAAAGCCAGCACCACAACAGCGGGAATCAAAATAAGTATAGCAACCAAAAACTTTTTCATTTCTTAAGTTAGTCCGAAAGTTCCTTAATATTATTTGTCATTATATTATAGTATAGTTAATCTGCTTTGTCAAATTAGAGCGATGAATAGCGGCGCGGGGGTGTTAAGCTTTTCCGTATACAGCAATTTTTAATAGTCCGATAATGTTCTCCGTTTCGTCCATTGTGGCATTAAAGGTGGCGTGGCTATTGGTGATATACAAGTCTTTTCTTTGCGTATAAAGGCGGTACAGGTTTTCGCGATTGCCTGCCAAAGGGCGGAGGGTGTCTTTGCCTATATTGGCTTCAATGTCCGCAAAAGGTCTGGCGATGTTGATAACGCACGCTTTTTGCCTTAGCCACTGTGCAAGCTGAGATGAGGCAAGCACGCCGCCCCCTAAGGATACCACCGCTTCGTTAAAATCCAGGGCAAAAAGCTCCTCTTTTTCGATACGCCTGAATTCCGCTTCTCCTTTGCGGGCAAAAATATCGGAGATGGGGCCGTGTTTTTTCTCTATTTCCGTATCCAAATCCACAAAGCGGTAGCTGAGATGCCGGGCAAGTTCTTTCCCCAGATAGCTTTTGCCTACCCCCATAAAGCCCCCCAATACTATGGGGTTGCCTGCGGACTTTACCTCATTTGACAACAAGCGCGTCTGCATTGCGCGGTATATGGCGGACAAATCGGAGGGCGGAGCATCCCCCCAGATCACTCTGGAGGCTATCCCCTGGCTTATAAGCATATACAGCCCGTTTGCGCAAGCCAGTCCCGCGCTTTCTGCCTCAAGCAGCAGCGGAGTATAAAAGGGAGTGTAAACACTGTCAAACACAAAACGCATTTTGGGAAAATCTTTAAGGGAAACCAGCGAGCTTTGCGCTATTCTGCGCATTCCCACCGGGGTGCCGTTGACTAAAATTTCCGCGTCGTAATCTATTTCGTCATAACCCGCAAGCTTTACTTTGGATAAGGCTTGGGGCAAAGGCGTATCCTTGGAGCGGGAAGCAATTTCAACAGAAGCCCCCAAACTAAGCAAAGCATAAGCTATTGCCTTTGATACTCCGCCGCCGCCCAACACCAAAGCCTTTTTACCTTCAGCCCGCACGTTGTAATATGCAAGGGTATCAATAAAGCCTTGAATATCCGTGTTGCAGCCGTATAGCCTGTCCCCTTTTTTTGCGATAGTGTTTACGGCTCCTATTGCCGCGGCCTGTTCGGAGAGCGTATCCAGATACGGTATTACCGCGCTTTTGTAGGGTATGGTCACGTTAATGCCTTTCCCGTACTTCTTCAGCGCGGCAAGCGTCCCGCCCAATTCTTCCTCTTGCACGGACAAGGCATAATAGGGGATGTCCGACCCCGTCTGCTTGTTAATCAGCGCGTGTAAAAAGGGCGAAAGGGAATGCGAAACGTCTTTTGCGATTACCGCGTAAAAGGGAGCGGCTAAATTTTTGAGCTTTTCTATATCCATAATTATCTAAAAATAAAGGGCAAATTACTTGCCCTTTAAAATATCTTTTGCTGCTGTCCTTATACCGCCTTGCCGATGCTTGCCATAATTTTGTCTATCCATGCGTTAAAATCAATTTTGCTCAGCAACGGCGTAAAGGGATTGACTTTTCCCAAAGTACCGCCTATCACCGAACTGTCTACAAAGCGGGCCTTGACATCGGCGGCAACCTGATTGTTAGCCGTCATATCCAGCAGGGTGATGAACGCCAATAAAATCACTACGGTATAAGCTACGGACACCGCCACGCCCGCGACTTTGTCCAGAAAATGCAAAGCGGAGATTTTACTTACCATGGTGGACAGGATTTTGGAGATAAGATGCATCAGGATGGCGGTAATAATCCAAATAAATATAAATACAACCGGGATAAGAGCGTATCTGACCGCAACCGAAGTAATGGTGCCCAACGCGCTGGTAAGCCCTTCGGGCGGCACGTGCTCTTTCAAAATATTCTCAATTTGAGCGGAAAACATCTTTAGTACCGGGGATTGCTCAAGCACTTCTTTTACCGGGGTTATGGTGCCGTTATAATAAAAGCCCAAAATATCGGCGGTCTCCGGGTCAGCGTCATGGTCATAGTAAACGACTTGGGAATCCAGTACGGGGAGATTAGTGGCTAAGGGCGTCTTGATTGCCTGGACGAGATATTCGTCCACAGGAGTATTTTCCACCAAGAAATTAGTAACAGGCATCACCAGAAAAACAGCGGCCGCCAGCGCCGCGAGCGAACTTAACAAGCCGAACAGCATCTTTATCAGGCCCTTTTTGGCACCGGAAATCATTGCTATCAATAATATGATAACCGCGGCAATATCGAAATAATAAAAGCCGTAAATCATAAGCCACCCTCTCCGTAAGAGATTCAGTATCTTTTTATAATTATAACAAACTTAAACGTGAAAATCAAGATAAATTATCATCGACTTCCGGCAAGGCATAGTTTTACAAATATTTTTGTTGCCGATATCCGCCCTAAGCGATACCGGAAACGCCGAAAATGAATAAGAAAACCGTTTTAAGGCAATAGTTAGTAACAATCTTTATTTTCATCGGGAGCGGATTTTTATGGCAAGACCTGTTATTGTTTGCATCGGAACGGACAAGATTGCGGGAGACGCGCTGGGGCCCATGGTGGGCGATTTTCTGACCGAAATTTACAACGTGGACGCTTTTGTGTATGGCAAAAGCCAAAAAAACGTAAACGGCATCAATTTTTGCCATTATGAAAGACATATCCGGGCGCATCATACCGATTCGCTGATTGTGGCGGTGGACTCCTGCTTGGGGAGCAAGGCGGATATAGGCGCCGTTAAGATAAGTTCCACAGGCGTAAAGGCGGGGGGCGCGCTGGGCAAAAGCAACCGGCGCATAGGCGATATCGGCATTTTGGGAGTAGTGGGAGAATACGGGCAGGACAATTTTAATATTTTAAAAGGCGTGGACAAGGTGTTTGTGCAGGACCTTGCCTTTTCCATAGCCGCCAGAGTGGTTTCAATGTTAAAGAATCTGCAGGATACGGCAGGCTTTGTTCAACTGGCAAGAAACAGCAGGCTTTCTTACGGGCTTTAAAAAGGCAAAGCGAAATAATGTTATTGGATAAGGCATAGGTATGTTACGCTTGCTTATACATGCTAAGTATGCTATAATAATTATCCTAATATCACAAACTACTCATAAGGTAATAAATGAAAGATAAAAAATCCATGTTGCTGATTCTGGCTATTATAGGCGCGGTTTTCCTGCTTGCGATAGTCCTGTTCAAGCCCGACGCGCCGGAAGTGGTTGATTACGGCACCTTGATAAACAAAATTAACAATGACGAAATAGCGGGTCTGATATGTTCGGATAATTATACGGTTAAGATTTTGTACAAGGGGGACGAAAATGTCACCCTGGAAGATTTTAAAAAAGGCAAAAAGCAATCGGCTATCAGCATAGTTACCGACCGCACCTCTTTTTCCATAGCCGTTACCGACATCTATGCGGAAAAGGCAAAGGCGGCCCAGCAAGGCGAGGAGCCTGAAATGCCTTACCTGGAACTTAACAATCCGGAAAAAGGCTCCATTCTGCGCAACATTGTACCCATACTTACCTTTGTAATGATGGGTATTTTAGCCGTATTCCTTTTTATGACCATGCGGGGCACCCGCGGGGGCAACTCCGCCCTTAACTTCGGCAAAACCAAAGCCAATATGGCCACCAACGTTAAAGTAAAGTTTAACGACGTCGCGGGCGCGGAGGAAGAAAAGGAAGAGCTTAAAGAAATTGTGGACTTTTTAAAAAATCCCAAAAAGTTTTCCGCGGTGGGCGCCAAGATTCCGCACGGCGTGCTTCTGGTGGGCTTGCCGGGCACGGGTAAAACGCTTTTCGCCAAAGCAATCGCGGGCGAGGCAAACGTTCCCTTCTTTTCCATAAGCGGCTCTGATTTTGTTGAGATGTTTGTGGGCGTAGGCGCGAGCAGGGTAAGGGATTTGTTTGCGCAGGCAAAGAAAAACATGCCATGCATAGTATTTATTGACGAGATAGACGCGGTAGGCAGACAAAGAGGAGCGGGCATCGGCGGCGGCAATGACGAAAGAGAGCAGACGCTCAATCAGCTTTTGGTGCAGATGGACGGATTTGAGTCCAATGAAGGTATAATCATCATTGCGGCCACCAACAGAGCGGACGTGCTGGACCCCGCGCTGCTCAGACCGGGCAGATTTGACCGTCAGATATATGTGCATATCCCCGACGTCAAGGGCAGAGAGGCTATTTTCAAGGTGCACGCGCGCAACAAGCCCATCGCTCCGGACGTGGATTTTAAAAATCTTGCCAGGCTTACCAGCGGCTTCAGCGGCGCGGATATCGAAAATCTGTTAAACGAGTCCGCTATCCTTGCCGCGCGCGCGGGCAGAAAAGTTATTATAATGAAAGACCTTCTGGAAGGCGTCAACAAGGTTATCGCAGGTCCGCAGAAGAAATCCCGTATCATCACCGAGGCGGACAAGCGGATTACCGCTTATCATGAGGCGGGGCACGCTATCGTGGGCGCCCTGCTGCCCAATTGCGACGAAGTGCAGGAGGTCAGCATTATACCCAGAGGCATGGCGGCGGGCTACACCATATCCATACCCCGCAACGACGACGCGCATATTACCAAGAGCAAACTGAATGACGAGCTGGCAATGCTGTTGGGCGGCCGCGCGGCGGAGGAGCTCATAATTAAAGATATATCCACGGGAGCGTCCGCGGACATCAAACGCGCCAGTCTGCTTGCCCGCAAAATGGTATGCGAATGGGGAATGAGCGAATCCTTGCCCAATATGTATTTCGGAGGGGATCAGGAAGTATTTATCGGCAGAGATTACCAGACGCAATTAAATTACGGCGAAGAGGTCGCGGGCATAATCGACAAAGAGGCAAAGGCAATAATCGACCATAACTATAAGAGGGCTGTCGAAATCCTCAGCGGCAAGCTGGATGTTATGGAAAATATGGTGCGGCTGCTGTTTGAGCGCGAAACCATTTATACGGACGAAGTCCACATGTTGCTGGAGGGCAAAAGCCTGGCGGAAATCAACGATTATATAGACCGCAAACGCAAAGAGGAAAAGGAAGAAGCCCGGCAGGCATCCTCTCCCTTCGGCAGCGCGGAAGGGATAATACTGAAAGGCAAGGAGCAACCGGACGTGCAGAATCAGCTTCTCGCGGAAAACGAAAAAGACCTCAGAAAAGAGGAGCGGGAAGAAAGCCAGGAGGAAGAAAAGCAGGAAAAAGACATTCCGGAAGAAAAAGATTCCAAGGAATAATAATCCAATATTACCAAGCAATACAGCCGCCTTATCTTAGAGGCGGCTTTTTTATTGACAAAAACCGCGCATAGCAAGCCTTGCCCGTAAAGGCGCGCCATATCCGCTCGCTCCGCGGTACAATTGACTTTTATTGTCCTTTTTGATATAATTACTTTGTAAAGGTATTTAGTAATGAATACATATAAGCGCGCAAAAAAAAGTATATTCGCGGCATTAATAATAGCCGTACTTATATTAGTCGGCATTACACTATCCGGCTCTTTTATCATGCGCGAAAACGGATTGGCTTACCATGAGATAAAAGGCGAGGTTACCCTGCCCTGCACTTTGGAGGAGCCTGACGGCAATATAGCCCGTTACTATGCCACGGGCGATATGCGTTTCAGGTACGCCCATGACGAATACGGCTACATCCTTATGGAGGACAGCGAAGGCTATCTGGTCTATGCCCGCAACAAAAACGGCAGACCGGTGCCGGGCAAGGTAAGGTATAATGCGGACGCGGCACAAGTTGCCCGCGCGCCCAAAATGAGCTATACGGATATAGATTTTGAGGCTAACCCCGATTTGATCTCGGATTGGGAGGGACCTGACTATTCGGAGCCGGGCTTGCTGCAGTCCGAGCCCGACGCTGTTATAGTAAATATCATTATTTTTATCGAGTTCAACAACAGCAGTTTTGATGTGCCCGAGGACAATTTCGCTTCTTTGTTAACGGCATCTGACAATTCGCTCAAGAGCTATTACAGCGCGCTGACTTATGGCAATATAGACTTTGAATCGGCATATCCCAAGACGGCGGCGCAGAGTATTTTCGTTTACAAAGCTCCTCAAAACAGAAGCTATTACGATGTTTCGGGCAGAGACAGATATTCCAGGGAAGCTATATTGCTTACGGACGCGGTTAACGCCGTAAGCGGTATGATCAGCACACCATACAATCTGGATACGGACGGCAACGACAGAATTGACGCCGTCACCTTTATTATGGACGGCTCCGCAAGCTCCACCTGGGGCAGTCTGCTATGGCCGCACGCCTGGAACCTCTACGATGCCAACGAAAAATATAACGACAGCAAAAGCGCCAAGATAGGCGGCATTGAGGTAGGCAAGTTTAATATGCAGTTTGAGGAGTCCATCAACCGCGGCGTGCTTTGTCACGAAATGGGACACGTACTGGGCGCGCCCGACCTTTACCATTACGACGACCCACAAAGCTACGCGCCGGTGGGCAAGTGGGATCTGATGCAGTCCAACACCGCCACGCCTCAGTTTATGACCACGCATTTAAGGCAAAAATACATAGGTTACGTGCTGGGGGAACAAATAGGCGAAATAGCGTATAACGGGATTTATAGTCTTAAACCCACAGTTACGGCTACCCAAAACGATGTTTTGGCATACAAAATCATGCCAAACGCTTATCCCAATGAATACTTTATGGTGGAATACCGCAACAACACCTTATCTCCATACGACAGTTCGCTGCCAGGCAGCGGCCTTATAGTATACAGGATAAACACGATTGCGCAGGAAGGCAACAGAAACGCCAAGTACCGCGACCCTGCCAACCCCGACGAGGTGTACGTTTTCAGACCTAATGTTACATCAACGGGCACGATTGAGCAAAAGAGCAGGCAAAATCTTGAACACGCGTACCTTGCTCCCAACAATCCTTATTTTACTTCGGTGGGCAGAGGTCTTGAATATTCCTCTTCCGCTTATGACAATCAGACCATATACTATTCAAACGGCTCCAATTCCGGCATAATCATAGAAGTGCTGTCCATGCATTCGGAAGCTATTGAATTTAATGTGCGCCTCTCGGGCGAGGATACCATACACAATGATTACTTTACCTCAAGGGTAAGCCTGGGACAGGCCGCCTTTGTCAACAGCATGCTTTTCTCCGGCGTGCTTGCGAATGTCAATTTTTCGGAAATAGACCTTAGCTATCTCAGGTCCATGAGGGCGGAGCTGTTGGACGAGCAGGATAATATCATCTGCGTCAATTCTCTTAACCTTGCCGCTTTCTACACCGCTTATAACACGGGCGCGCGCAATTTCCCCGTTCAGTTTATCGTAAACGACAAAAGCAATACCATTTCCGGTGTATTTGACAGGACGGAGTTTACGAATTATGATAAACCGCACCGTGTGCGCCTGATAGCGGAGGACGCGGATTCGGACGAAATTCAATTGGGAACGGTTACCGTTGACGAAACAAGCTGCTCATGGGAGGAGGTGCTTTCCACCAAAAGAGATATTATTCCCGCCCTTTCCGCATCGACTGCGGAAACGGTAGGACTGCGCTTTGACGGCACCGTGGTAAGCTCCGGATATTACGATTACGCCGTCTTTTCCGATATCATAGCTATTTCCTCCGCTCACAATCATACCTTGCTTTTGTCCAAGGGCATGACCGTGCAAAGCATGAGCAACACCTCTCACAGCAAGCTCAACGTGCAGGGGTGGCGGGAGATTGTTAAGATTTCCGCCTCCAAAGACAATTCCTACGGCGTTGATTTGACGGGCAGGGTATACGCCGCGGGCGACAACACTTACGGGCAGCTTTCCGTTACCAATTATGAGAACGCCGCGGATATTAAGGGCGGAGAAAAACACGTAGTAATTTTAGGCAATGACGGCAGGGTATACGGCGCGGGCGACAATACTTACGGGCAACTGGATTTTTCCAATTGGTCTGATATCGTAGCCGTTGACGCGGGCGACACTTTTACCGTGGGACTCCGGGAAGGGGGCAACGTGCTGGTAGCGGGCAGAATAAACGGCGCTACGGTCAGCCTGGGCTGGGGAAATATAGTCAGGATATCCGCGGGCAAGGACTATATTCTGGCGCTGAGCGCAGACGGCAGGGTATATAGCTACGGCAACAATCAAGGGGGCAAAGCGGATACCGCGGATTTGCGCGATATCGTGGATTTAAGCGCGGGGGATACCCATTCCGCGTTTTTGCGTATGGACGGCGTTGTGCTGTACAAGGGCAACAATCCGCAGGCGACTCATGCTTTGGAAAACCTTTTGACAGACGATTATATTCCTCTTACCGGAATCAACCTTAACGTTTCCGCACTGGAGCTTGAGTTGTCCGTGACTTTTAAGGTGGAAGTCAGCGCGCAACCTTCGGACGCCACCTATCAAAAATATGACTTTACCTCTTCGGACGAGTCTGTCGCCACCGTGGACCAAGACGGTATGATTAATACGCATTCGGAAGGGCAGGCGGTAATCAGAGTTACGCACAGGGGTTCCTCAGTTTTTGCCGAGCTTACTCTCACCGTCACCGACCCCGTGCTTATTCAATCGGTCAGCTTTGATTTGCCTCAACGGAATATTGTAATTCTGGATGAAAGTTATCTTACCGTTATTACCGTGCCCGCCAACGCGACCAACAGAAACAAAGGGACTTTTTCCTCCGGCAATACGGATATTGTTGAGGTGAATCCGGTCACGGGCAGGATTATAGGCAAAGCGCTGGGAGATGCCGTAATTACGGTGACGATTAACGATTTCGGAGTAGTGAAAACCGCCCAATGCACAATTACCGTAATAGACAGGGTAGATCATTTAGCTATCGTGTCCCATATCGGCAAGCGCTATTATGACTATGGCGAAAGTCTGGCGCTTGAGGGCGGAGTGGTGCGCGTCACCACGGTAGGCGGGCAAGAATATGATTTGCCTATGACTTTGGATATGATATCCGGCTACAATCCTTATGATATTTCCGCGGAGGGGCAGGACATTACCGTCACCATAGACCAAAAAACGGTTAGTTTTCGGGTGTGGGTATACGATTACGCCGTGAGTCTTATAGTCAAGCAGCCTATAAAAACGTTGTACGAATTCGGGGAAGCGTTAAGCGTCGCGGGCGGCAGAGTCGCCAAAGTTTACGCTTCCGGAGCGGAAAGCGAATCCGCGGCAATTACCGAACAAATGATTAGCGGCTATGACGCTTATAAATTCGGAGAGCAAACGCTTACCCTGTCTTATGAAGGTCTGGAAATATCCATAATTGTTACGATAACAGATCCCATCAGCTTTATCAGCACCAATTTCAGCAAAAAAACTTTTGCGTACGGGGAGCATATCGGCGAGGATGAAACCTTTAAGATTACCAGGCTTTCGGGCGCGGTGGAGTATCTGGATATCGCCTACGCCATACTTTCCGGTTTTAATCCGTATATTCTGGGCACGCATAACATTACCCTGACCTATCAGGATAAGCAAGCAGAGGACGTGTTTATGGTGCAGGACAATATCGACTCCGTGCAGCTTAACGGCATACGCAGAGAAAACAGGTTTATGTTCTTTGACAATTCCTACCCTATGATAACCCTCCGCGCGGTCTTTGAGGGAGGCGGCGAATTTAATATATCTCCGGACGAGTCCGATTATCTTTACGGCGTATACTATTATCAAAACAATCCGCTGAGCGTTGCCGATTTCACCCAGGCCAACTTAGGCGAGCGCCCCCTAACGGAACTTAAGGTTTTTTGCAAAACGCGAGTTCCGGGCGGAGGGACGCAAGATATTTTCCTTACGAGCGTCAGCGTGGAATTGATTAATATTATCGAGGTAAAACAAATCGAGGTATTGTATCAGCCTACATATAAGCGCAGCCTGATTACCTCGGTAGCGGATCTGGATATCAGAGTGAGAGTGACCGACGTAAACGACAACGTTACCACAGACATACCCGACAGCGTATCCGTTGACCTTAATATTTTTACCGCCCAGTCCGTGCGGGTAAGCTATCTTGGATTCATCGAAACCGTGCAAATCACTTTAATTAACGACCCCGTGGCGCTTGAATGCGCAAGCGGTGTTCAACTTGGCTACGGCTCACCGTTTGCGGGCAGCGTGTACCTGGTCAGATTCAACGGCGACAGGCAGTTGCTTTACGCGGATGAATATGAGGTTGTCGGATTCGATTCTTATGTTTTGGGCACCCAAACAATTACTATAGAATACCAAATCGCGGGAGGCCAAACCATTAGTCTGGAAATTGCCGTAACCATAATCGAGGATATAGAAAGGATTGCCTTGTCGCTTACGGATAGTGAGGAATATCTTCTGGGCGAAACGGTTGACCTTGACGGCAAAATCATAATAATCACCTATTTGTCGCAAGCTACCCGGGAAGTAGCCTTTGACGGGCAAGTTTTTGAGATACTGCCTTACGACAATACCGTGGCGGGGCAGCAAATGATCACCATAAGACATATCGCCTCGGGCAAGACCTGTTACTATGAGGCGGAGTTTTTGGATTATATTCTTGAAATCCGAGTAGACCCACAAAGCAAAAGTATTTACGAATACGACGAACCGCTTTCCCTCACGGCGGTATATCAGGTATGGGCAAGCGGGGCGCAAATACCTTTTACCGCTTATACCACCAATTACGACCCTCACAAACTGGGCGTGCAGAATATCAGGATAACCTATTTGAGTTTTGAGTGCCTTTTTGCCGTTACCGTTGTGGATGTCGTGAACACGCTGGAATTGCTTAGCGCGCCCGCAAAGGTCATATATAATTACGGAGAAGCCATTAATCTTACGGGACTGACTTTA